>JANYBT010000154.1 GCA_025360645.1 Acidobacteriaceae bacterium
CTACCCATGTAAATGTCGGGCTCGCCGCCATTGGCGAAATAGAAAATCCGGCTGTGTTCCAGGAATCGCCCGACAATGCTGCGCACCCGGATGCGATCGCTCACTCCCCGAATGCCCGGACGCAGTGCGCAAATGCCGCGCACCAACAACTCGATGTGCACTCCGGCCTGCGAGGCCCGATATAGCGCCGCGACAATGTTTTTATCCAGCAGCGAATTCATCTTTGCGATGATTCGCGCCGGCCGGCCCTGCCGCGCATGTTCCGCTTCCCGCGCGATCATCGCCAGGCATTTGTCCGCCAGATCCAGCGGCGCCACCAGCAGCGGACCGTATCCTGGGTGCTCGGCATACGCGGTCAGAAAGCTGAAGACATCGTGCACCGCGCTGGTGATCGCGGGATCGGCGGTGAACAAGCTCAAATCCGTGTAGATGCGCGCTGTCGTCGCGTTGTAGTTGCCCGTGCCAATGTGCGCGTACTGGCGGGTTACACCATCGGGATCGCGTCGCGCCAGCAGACAAAGCTTGCAGTGCGTCTTCAACCCCACCAACCCGTGGAACACCTGCACTCCGGCATCTTCCAGATCCCGCGCCCACCGAATATTGGAGGCTTCATCGAACCTGGCCTTCAGCTCCACTACCGCAGTCACTTCTTTTTTGGCAGCCGCGACCATCAGCGCCGGCACGATCACCGAGGTTTCGCTGGTTCGGTACAAGGTCTGCTTGATGGACATGACCCTGGCATCCTGAACCGCCGACTCGATAAAATTCACCACTGCGTCGTAGGAGTCATAGGGATGGTGCAGCAGGATGTCGTGTCGCCGCAGCTCTTCAAACAAATCCTTGGATTTCGCGGTCAACCGCAATTCGCGGGGCGTAAAGCTTTTGAACTTCAGTTCCGGGTGCTTGGTCTGGTCATAGACGTTAAATAGTCGTAGCAGGTTCACCGGACCATTCACGGGAAACACTTGCCACGGCTCCAGTTCAAATACGCTTCGCAAGCGTTCCACGATTTCCGGAGCGGCTTCCGCCTCAATTTCCATGCGGACCGCGTCGCCCTTGCGCCGATTATGCAGTTCGGCGCGCACTGACTCCAGCAGGCTGCGTGTCTCCTCCTCCTGCAAGTACAAATTACTGTTGCGGGTCACGCGGAACGCCGCCGAGGAAACAATGTCATATCCCTGATACATGCGCGCGGCATGATGCGCCACCAAGTCCGCCAGAAAGATGAAATCATCGGTGCCGTCGGAGGGCAATCGCACCAGACGCGGCAGAGCGCGAGGTACGCTCACTACTCCGGTGTAGGTGAGGGACGAGCGCCGCCTTCGTTTCAACAGGAAAGCCAGACACAGCGCCTTATTGATCACGCGAGGAAACGGGTGTGTAGGATCGACCGTAACCGGGGTCAGCAGCGGATCCAATTCCTTTTCGCAATAATCCTCGACGAACCCTCTCGCTTGGGCATCCAGGTCGTCCATGCCGAGCACGCGAATGCCCCGTTCTGACAATGCTGGCCGCAACTCATCGTTCCAGCAGCGGTATTGTTCTTTGACGAAACTGCGCGTTTCGCTGCTGATCATGTCGCGTTCTTGCTGCATGGTCAGCCCGTCGGGGCCGGCCCGGTTATAGCCTTCTTCCAGTTGCTGCAGCAAGCCGCCCACTCGCACTTCAAAAAATTCGTCCAAATTGCTGGCGCTGATGGCCAGGAACTTCACGCGCTCCAGCAGCGGATTGTGCTTGTCGCTGGCTTCTTCCAATACCCGCCAGTTAAATTCCAGCCAGGAGGCCTCGCGATTGATGAAGTAGGCAGGAGACTCTAAGGGCGTACGCACCATAAGACGATGACCGACAACCGTTAAGTCAGACTGCTTGGTCTTGCCGCCGGAGCCTGGCTACTTCGTTCGGGGCTTTGCATTTTTGAGTATAACAGCCGTGAAAAGCGCCGAGCCGAGGCCCGACGCTGCATAAAACTCGCTAACTCCGCCCAGGTCCTAGTGGAGTTGCTTGATTGCAACCTTGATTTTTCCCACGACCTTCTCGGGCAAGGGCGCGTAGCTCAGTTGGGTGACCATTCGTTGTCCGTCCGCCAGCATCCAGGTCAGGAAATCGGAGATGATCTTGGCCCTCGCCGCATCCTTCGCCTGCACTGGAATCAACAGCCAGGTGAAGCTGGAGATGGGATAAGAATCCTTGCCGGCCGCATTGGTGATTGAGACTCGAAAATCATCCGGCATCTTGCTTGCCGATGCCGCCGCCGCTGTCACGCTTTCCAGCGTCGCCTTCACGAACACCCCAGAAGAGTTCTTCACCGATCCGTAAGTGATGCTGTTCTGCACCGCGTAGATCAATTCGACATACCCAATCGAGCCGGGCAGTTGGCGAATTTGTCCCGCGACTGCCTCGTTGCCCTTGGCGCCCAAACCGAGAGGCCACTTCACGGCTGTGCCCTTGCCAACCGAGCTCTGCCAATCCGGGCTCACCTTCGACAGGTAATCCGTCCAAATATAGGTCGTACCGCTTCCGTCCGACCGGTGGACCACGATAATCTCCTGATTTGGAAACTTTATTTCCGGGTTCGCTTTCACAATCGCAGAGTCATTCCAGTTCGAGATCTTGCCCAGGAAAATTCCTGACAGAATTTCCGGCGTGAATTTGATTTCTCCCTTCACTCCTGGAATGTTGTACGCAGGAACCACTGCTCCCATCACCGTGGGAACGTGGATCACCTTGAACTTGGTCGCGCTCAATTGCTCGTCGCTCATGGGCCCGTCGCTGGCCCCAAAATCGACAGTCCCATTCTGGAGCTGACGGATTCCTCCCCCGCTGCCGATCGACTGGTAGTTGATTTCCACGTCGGGATGGAGTTTGTTGTACTCGCTGAACCACTTGGAGTAGATAGGATAAGGAAAGGTAGCGCCTGCTCCATTTAAGGTGGTGGCCGCCATCGCCGGTACTTCCAAAGCGACACACAATAGCAACGTTGCGATACGTCGGATCACGCGGTGTTCCTCCTGTTTAGAAATGTCTCTGATTCTGTTTTATGGAGATGCGGTTAACGCTTTGTTACAACTTGGTGAATTTCTGATGAATCGAGCAACCTGGAGCGCGGAGGCATCGCGGCCGCTCGGCAGGCGGAATTATCCACACCGGGTTCGATAGTCTTACCGAAGATTGTCTAATGGCCGCCATCCAACCGCGCGATCTCACGCTGAAACAGCGGGTTCTTGGGGAATTCGTCGCGCAGAGCAGTCAGCAGTTGACGGGCCCGGCTAGTCTGCTTTTCACGCACATACGCAATCGCCAGCAGGATGCGCGCAAATGGCGCCAGGTACTTCCCCTTCTCTGCCGTCAGTTGCAGTTCTGAGATTCCGGCCTGCTTGTCTCCCGGCACGCCCCCCACGCTGAGCAGCCAGCGCACCGGCATGGGCATGGACCCAACGATGTATCGGCTGATGCCGCCGGCCAGGTGTGCATCCTGGCAGCTTGGGTCTGAGGCCAGCAGTTGTTGCGACCAGGCAGTGGCCTCCTTGGTGTAATGCAGCGAGGCAAAATTGCGCTTCTCAATCAGCGCTGCGTAGTCCGCCTGGAGCCCATTGGAAAGGGTCATGGCGAGCAATCCGTCCACGTCTTTGGAGTTCTGTGCCAAGCGCTGTCTCGCCATGTGCTCGGCGCGCTCCAGCGCGCGCTCCAGTTCCTGCCGTTTCGCCGCGTCCGGCGTCAGCTTCTGCCGCGACAGAAACCCCGCATCGGTGGCGTAAAACTGGGACTCCAACACTCCCAGTCGGTCTAGCTCTGAAAACAGCACTCCAGACGCTTCTCCGATGGCTCCCATCGGATTCCCGGGGTTCTGCACTTCCCACGCCTGAAACGTCTGCTGTGCCGCCGCGAAATCCAAATTGTAGAGCTGTCTAAATCCCCGCTCCAACTCTGGGTTACCCGAGTCGGCTGCCGCGCTCCCGCTGAGCAGTGCGAGCGTCACCACCGCAGCGCAAAACCTCAACCCGCGCCGTGACAACGACGTTCGGTAAGTCCTCTCTTCGCTCACTCGCATCCCCCACATCTCGATGCCAATAGCCTTATTTTACCGCAAATGCCTGGTGCAAAACCATCGTTCCGGCGCGTTGCACAGCGGACGCTAACTGCCCCTACCGGCTCTCCCCCGCGCCCGTCCGGTTTGCCAGATCCTGCGACAGCATCCACGCGCAGCCTCCCGCCGCCACAAACAGCACCGTTCCCAACCATCGCGGCCCTAACAGCAATTTGCCCCCGCCAAACAACGCTAGGTACACCATAGCGCAGCCCAACACCCACGCTCGCAAGTTGCGCCCCAGGTCGTGAGTCTCCGGGACGTCCGGGGCCAACCTCGCTACCGGCGCCCATCCCGTCACATGGGGACGCACCTTTCGGTAAAAACTCACCAACACTTCCTCAGGCTCGGGTTGGGTGAGCATGGTCACCGCCACCCACACCAGGGTTGTGAGCGCGGTCGTGGTCAATGCCGTCTTGGCGAACACTACCGGAGAACTTCCGCTGAACGGGGCCACCCAGCGCAGCACGATTGTGGAAATCAGTGCCGTGGCCATCGCAGAAATCTCGCTCCACGCATTGATTTGCCACCAGTACCAGCGCAACAGATACACGCCGCCGGTTCCGGCGCCGACTTCGAGCACGAATTCCCAACCCGAGCGAATTGACGCCAGTTGCGCTGAAACCCATGCCGACGCAATCACCAACAGCACGGTGGCCAGGCGCGACATCATCACGTAATGGGAGTCGGTGGCTTCGCGCTTGATAAAGCGCCGGTAGAGGTCTGACACCAGGTACGAGGCTCCCCAGTTCAACTGCGTGGCTACGGTGGACATAAAGGCTGCCATGAAGCCCGCGACCACAATGCCCCGCAGCACCGGCGGAACGTGCTGCGACACAATCAGCATGTAGCCGCGCTCGGGATGTTCCAGCCCGGGATAAAGTACCACCGCCGCCAGCGCCGTCAGGATCCAGGGCCAGGGACGAAGCGCATAGTGCGCGATGTTGAACCACAGCACCGACAGCACTCCGTTGCGTTCATCCCGCGCGCTGAAGATCCGCTGTGCAATGTACCCGCCACCTCCGGGTTCGGCACCCGGATACCAGAACGCCCACCATTGCAGACCCAGGTTCACCACGAAGGTGATGACCGGCAGAGTCCAAAGCGCTTCCGATGTGAATGGGCGTGAAAAATCGGGGAAGAAGGCGGTGGCATCGCCCGCATTCGGCCCAGCCGCCACTCGCATCGCCGCCAGCTTGGCCAGCATCGCGCTCATGCCGCCGCACGCTCGTACCGCGAAAAATGCCACCGCAATCACGATCGCCATTTTCAGCGCGAACTGGAACAAGTCGGTCCATAGCACGCCCCACAAACCGCCCAAGGCCACGTACACCCCGGTGAACGGGATGAGGAACAGCACACAAATCGCCAGTGCGTTCTGGTCGCTGACGCCCAACATCGTGGCGACGATGCTGGTCATGGCCTTCGTCACCCAGCCCAGGATTAGGCAATTCATCAGTAAGCCCAGATACACCGCACGAAACCCGCGCAAAAATGCCGCTGGCTTTCCGGAGTACCGGAATTCAGCGAACTGCACATCGGTGAGCAATCCCGAGCGGCGCCACAGGCGGGCAAACAGGAAAACCGTCATCATCCCCGATAGCAGAAACGACCACCACAACCAGTTCCCGGCTATGCCCTGGGTGTACACCAGGCCGGTCACCACCAGCGGTGTGTCGGCGGCAAAGGTGGTGGCCACCATAGACGTCCCCGCCAGCCACCAGCTCACGTTGCGGCCAGAGACGAAGTAATCATCGACGCTCTTCCCGGATCGACTGCGGAAGTAGAGTCCAAGAAATAGCGTGATCAGCAAGTAGGAGACGATCGCGAACCAGTCCAGAAAGGTAAAGTTCATGGGCCGGATGATGATAATGCAGGTGAGGCAAAAAGAGTCAAAAAGCAGTCAGGGTTGAGGGTCCCAGTTTCTGTTCGATGCACAAGTCGGTGGTGCTGAATTTACGCGTACCCGTTGGCTTGGAACCATTTTGCGGCCCGCTGCAAAGCGCCGTCCACCGACACAATCTTCCATCCCAGTTCCCGCTCGGCCTTGGCCGAAGAGACGAACATCAACTTCTTGCCCATCCGCGCGGCGTCAATGGTGGCGCGGGGCTCCCGTCCCAACAGACGCCCGGTCACCATTTCATCCACAAATCCCGCGGCGAAGGCGAAGAAGTAGGGCAGCTTCACGGTGGGCGAGGGCAGGCCGGTAATCACCGCCAGCTTGTCCAGAATCTGCTTTAGCGTCAGATTCTCGCCGCCCAGGATATACCGTTCTCCGCTGCGGCCTTTCTCCAGCGCCATCACGTGGCCGCGCGCGCACTCGGTCGCGTCCACCAGATTCAACCCTGTCTCCACATAAGCGGGAAACTTCCGCTTCAGGAAGTCGACGATGATGCGCCCGGTCGGGGTTGGCTTAATGTCGTACTCGCCAATCGGAGTCGTGGGATTCACCACCACCACGTGCATTCCATCGCGGGCCGCCTCAAACGCCACCTGCTCGGCCATGAACTTCGACCGCTTGTAGGGCCCAATCATGTTCTCCAGCCCAACCGGCGATGCCTCATCCACCGAAGTCCCATCTGAGCGGAATCCCATGGTCGCGACGCTGGAGGTATGTACCACCCGCCGCACCGACTGTTTCCGTGCCGCCTGCAACACGGCTCGTGTACCTTCCACATTCGAGCGATACATCTGCTCGGGGTCGCGCACCCACAGCCGGTAGTCCGCTGCCACGTGAAAAACGGTATCGCAGCCTTCCACAGCTCGCTCAATCGACGCCGGATCGCGCAAGTCCCCCACCACTCGGTCCGCGTTCAACGATTGGATGTTTCGCAGGTCGCTGCTGGACCGTACCAGCAGCCGCAGCTCTGCGCCAGTAGCCAGTAGCGCGCGTGCGACATGGCTTCCCAGAAAGCCTGTGGCTCCTGTGACTAGAACTTTCATGGGATGAGGGGAAAATGGGCGGAAGGTGCCGCAAGGCGCCGAGTTTCAAGCGGGCACCAGCCCAAGACTTCCCTCTGGCGATTACGACTCACAGCTCGTGGCTCTTCGCATACGCAGTCAGCGCCATCAGTGGGAAGTATTCCGCATACATGTGGTACTTCAAATAAAACACCTTGGGAAAACCCGTACCCGTGCAGAACTGGTCCGTCCAGGAACCGTCCGGCTTCTGGGTCTGGAGCAGGTAGGCTATTCCACGCGTCACCGAGTCACTGCGCATATCATTGGCCGCCAGCAACCCGAGAACTGCCCACGCCGTCTGAGAAGGCGTGCTGGGCCCTACGCCACGCGTGTTGGGGTCGTCATAGGAGTGGATACTCTCTCCCCAGCCGCCATCGAAATTCTGCATCATCCGCAGCCACTCTGCCGCCTGTTGCACCATGGGCTCGTGATCATCCACGCCAATGGCTGCCAACCCACGCAGAACCAGCGCCGTGCCGTAGATATAGTTCACGCCCCAACGTCCGAACCAACTTCCGTCCCGCTCCTGCTCTTTGCGAACAAACACCAGCGCCCGCTTCACTGCGGGATGGCTTTGGTCATATCCGTAAGTCGCCAGCATTTCGAGGAGGCGCCCCGTAATGTCCACCGTCGGCGGATCCAGCATGGCGTTGTGGTCGGCAAACGGCACGTACTGGAACACCATGCGGTCGTTGTCTTTGTCGAACGATGCCCAGCCCCCGTTCTTGCACTGCATGGAGAGGATCCAGTCGAGGGCGCGTTGGATGGACTCTCGCAAGTAGCGCCCATTGGGATGCTCCACCCGGCTCAGTGCCAGGCACACCATCCCGCTGTCGTCCACGTCTGGATAAAACTCGTTGTTGAATTCGAAGTACCAGCCGCCCGGTTGCCCCTGCGGGTTCTTGACCTTCCAGTCGCCTGCCTTGCGAACCTGCTTTTGCAGGATCCAGTCCGCACACTTCACCAGGCGGGGATCGGTGCGCGACACACCCGCTTCACCAAGTGCAAACAGCGCATACGCGGTGTCCCACACTGGCGACACCGTCGGCTGCATCCGGAATGTATCGCCTTCTTCGATGCCCAGCTTCTCAAACTCGTCCATGGCGCGGATGAATTGCGGGTCGTCCGTGGAATACCCCAGGCACCGCAACGCGATGATCGAGTTCATAATGGCGGGATAAATCGCCGCCAAACCGTCGCTCATCTCAAAGCGTTCCAGCATCCATTTTTCAGCCTTGCGTAGGGCGATCGTCCGCAGCGGGCGAATATGCACCAGCTCGAACCAGTGGGTCAGCCGATCCAAAACCAGAAAGAAATTCCGCCACGAAACCCACTTCTTGTCCCAATGCAGGTGCATGCGCGACTTGTCGCGTCCACCCACGAACAGTTCTTCCACTCCCATTTCCTCGAGAATTTTCTTGAACGGCTTCTTGGCATATGCAATTGACAGCGGCACCAGAATGCCACGCGACCACGAAGAAATTTCGTAAATATTAAACCAGAACCAGTTGGGGAACAGCACAATCTCAGGCGGGATCGCGGGCACGGCATCGTAGTCGTACTGCCCAAAGAAACACAAGTAAATCTTGGTGAACGTGTTGACCTCGGTGACGCCGCCCAGATCCAGAATTTTCTTGCGCGCCCGCACCAGCGCAGGATCATCCGTCTTGTACCCCGCCAGCTTCAAGCCGAAGTACGCCTTCACCGATGCGCTGATTTGCGAGGGCCCGCCAGCATAGATGTTCCACCCGCCATCTTCATTCTGATGTTGCAGAATATAGCGCGCTGCCTTGTCGAAACGCCCTTGATTGCCCGTGCCCAGCAAAGTGTGCAGCAGGATGTAGTCGGACTCCAGCGTGGTATCGGCTTCCAACTCGCCGCACCAGTAGCCCTCCGGGTGCTGTTTGGAAAACAAGTAGTCCCGGCACGCCGCCACGGCTACACTCACGCGGCTGCCCAGGTTCTCGATTTTCCCGAACCGCATCTCCGACCCCGCCAGAGATGCCCGCTTGTCTTCCATCGACGTTTACTCCGAGATCGCCATGGCAGGCGCCGCAGCGATAGCTTCCACGATCTCCGGAGGCAGTCCAAACCGTACATTCTCCGGCATCACTTCCAGTTCTTTCACGTTGGCAAAACCCTTCGTCGCAAGGAACCCCAAAACTTCTTCCACCAGGCACTCTGGCGCGGAGGCCCCGGCCGTCAGAGCGATGGTCTTGACGCCCTGCAACCACGACTCCTGGATATTCTTGCAACTATCAATCAGGTGCGCCTCGGTGCCCAAGCTGCGCGCCACTTCCACCAACCGTTTTGAATTCGAACTGTTGTCTGATCCCACCACCAGCACCAACCCCGCCTCGGACGCTACTTCCTTGACCGCAACTTGGCGATTCTCCGTCGCATAGCAAATGTCCTGCGCCGCGGGCCCCGTAATCTTGGGGAACTTCACTCGAAGTGCGGCAATGATGCCGCGGGTTTCGTCCAGGCTCAGCGTGGTCTGGGTCAGGTAAGCCACATGCTCAGGATCAGGCACCACAAGGGCCGCAACCTCTTCCGGCGATCCGACTACCTGCGTCACGGTGGGCGCCTCGCCCAGCGTGCCAATCACTTCGTCGTGGTCGCGATGCCCAATCAGAATCAGCGAATACCCTTCCTTGGCGAACTTCACCGCTTCCACATGGACCTTGGTCACCAGCGGACACGTCGCATCAATTACGCGCAGGTGGCGCAAATTGCTATTCTGTCGCACCTCTGGAGACACTCCATGCGCGCTGTAGATGATCCGCTCCCCAGCCGGCACTTCATCTTCGCTGTCCACAAAAATGGCGCCCTTGCCTTGCAGCTCTTCCACCACAAAGCGGTTGTGGACAATCTCTTTTCGCACGTAGATAGGCGGCCCAAAGGCTTCCAGAGCGATGCGCACAATGTCGATGGCCCGCACCACCCCGGCGCAGAATCCGCGCGGTTTTAACAGCAATATTGTCTTGGTGTCGCTATTTATCACCGATTCCCCCACTTCCAGGGCTGAAATGACCTCAATATGCCTAGTCTTAAGGTAACGGAAAATCAACCGCAGGGTCAACGTAAGTACTTGAGATGCTGAGGATTAGCAGTGAGGTGCAGGATTTTGCAGGGAATGGAACGCACATTTATCCGCCGCTGCGCTCCCGCTTGTAAAAGCTCTTGGCCACGAATGTTCCGCCGATTCCAATTCAGGCATTCGCCTTAATCATCTGCTCGGCATGTTTACGCGAGGCTTCGGTTAGTTTTGCGCCCGAAATCATGCGTGCCACTTCCTCTGTGCGCTGGTCCCCGTGGATGGGTCGAACCGTTGTCTTCGACCGCCCAGCTAACTCTTTCTTTTCAATCAGATAGTGATGGTCGGCGAAGGTCGCGATCTGCGGCAGGTGGGTCACGCACAACACCTGGCTGGTGTGCGAAAGCGCCTTCAGTTTCTTGCCCACCGCCTCCGCTGCCCTGCCCCCGATGCCGGAGTCAATTTCGTCAAAAACCAGGGTTCGCTGGCTAGCGTTGACCTTTTTTTTAGCACTTTGACCCGCGCCCGCCTCCACACTGGCGTTCAGCGCGAGCATGACCCGCGACAACTCTCCACCCGACGCGATCTGCTCCAAAGGCCGCAGGGGCTCGCCAGGGTTGGTGGAAATCAGGTACGCCACTTGATCGATTCCTGCCGCCGACCAATGCCCTTCCTGTTCCGAGGCGGTCACTTCGATCTTGAAATGGCCTTTCATCGCCAGATCGTTGATCTCCTCCTCGACCAGTTTTTCCAGATTCCTGGCGGCGTGGTTTCTCTTTTCTGACAAGGCCCGCGCCTGCTTCAAATACGCGCCCGCCGCCGCCGCCAACTGTTGGTGCAGCTCGCGCAGAATTTCTTCCTTGTTGTCCATGTCGCCCAGTCGGCGAGCGACGTCTTCTCCGTGCAGAATCACGTGGTGCAGCGTCGGCCCATACTTGCGCTTCAGCCGATCCAGGAGCGCCAGGCGATCTTCCACTTCCGCCAGCCGTTCCGGGGACGATTGGATCCCGCCCGCATAGTCGCGCAAGCTTGCGCCCACATCTTCGACGCTGATGCGCGCTGCCGCCAACGTCATCCGCGCCTCCTCAAACTTTGGCTCGTAACGCGCCAACTCTTCCAGGTTCTTTTCCGCGCTGCGCACGGAGGCCGCCGCCGATCCGTTGCCTTCGTACAGCGAGTTATAAGCGTTCATGGCGGCGCTGAAAACCTTTTCGCTGTTGGCTAGAACCCGCTTCTCGGTTTCCAGTCGCTCATCCTCCCCCGCGTGCAACTGCCCATGTTCGATTTCCCGGCTCTGGAAGGTCCACAAATCCAGCAGCTTGAGCCGGTTCTGCTCGTCTTGTTCCAGCTCTGCGATGCTGCCACCAACCTTCCTCCACTGCGCGAACGCTTCCGCCACCGGACCCGAGTCGTTTTCGGCATAAGTGTCGAGCAGCCCGCGCCGCGCACTCTCATCAAAGTTCGCGATGGACTCATTTTGCGCGTGAACCACCGCCAGATGCGGTCCAATCTGCTTCAGGACAGCGACCGTTGCCGGCTGATTATTCAGAAACACCCGGCCCCTGCCACTGGCCGCGATCTCCCGCCGCAGGATCAGCGGGAGGTCTTCTCCATTCAGCCCGTTGGCATCGAGGATTTGCGCCACCATGTCCGCGGGTTTGCCTTCCAGATCGAACACGGCGCTGACCACAGCTTTGTCCGCGCCGGTGCGGATCACGTCGCTCGAAGCCTTTCCGCCCAGCAACAAAGTCAGCGCGTCAATCAGAATGGACTTCCCCGCACCGGTTTCGCCACTGAGAAGGTTTAGCCCCGGCGCGAATTCCACCGCGACATTGTCAATCACCGCGTAATTTTCCAGCCGCAATTCGACGAGCACGAGTGTCCTGCCCAACCGATTTTCGCTTTGACCGATGTTGAGCGGAGAATAGCACGAAACCGCCTCAGTCTTCGCTACCCGGCGTCTCCGTCGCCTGTTCTATAATTCAGTCTAGGCGTTCTCTTCATAAGAAATGCATATATCCATTTTTGTTATTTGGTATCAAGGCGCGATCGTCGACATGGTCTCGCAGAGCGGTGTTGTGGCCAAAGTGGTTCTTCTTCTGCTGCTAGCCTTCAGCATCGTCTCCTGGGGCGTAATCATCTCGAAATGGCGTCTTCTGCACGCTGCCCGCCTGCAAAGTGCGCGTTTCATGGCCACCTTCCGCAAGGCCCAACGCATGCAGGAGGTGGCTCTCGTCGCCGATCAATTCCGTCCCAGTCCCCTGGTCGGCGTCTTCAACAGCGCGCTCGACGAATTCAAGCGCCAGATGGGCACAACCGGCGCCATTCGCAACCCGGTCGCGATTCAACGCTCCATGCAGATCGCCGCGTCGGAGGAACTCACCCGCATTGAACGCAACGTACACTGGCTGGCCATCACCGGCGCGGTGACCCCATTTATTGGGCTGTTTGGCACCGTCTGGGGCATTATTGACGCCTTCCACGGCCTCGGTACTGCTGGCGCAGCCACGCTTCGCGCCGTCGCTCCCGGCATTTCTGAAGCCCTCATCACCACCGCCGCAGGATTGGCTGCCGCGATTCCCGCCGTCATCGCCTACAACTTGATCGGCAGTGCAGTCCGCGAGTTCGCCGCCCGCAGCGACGACTTCTCGCTGGAAATGCTGAACGCCGTCGAGCGCCAATCGCCGCACGAAATCGAGGCCAGGCGCTGATGGCCTTTACCGCTCCCAATGGACGAACCCAGAGTTCGCTCTCGGAAATCAACGTCACCCCGCTGGTGGACGTGGTTCTGGTGCTGCTCATCATCTTCATGGTCACCGCACCTGTGCTTCAGTCTGGCATCGAAGTCAACGTCCCGAAGACGCGCACCGTGAAAGAGATTACGGAGGAGCGTCTGGTCATCTCCATTGACAAGAAACAGCGCGTATTCCTGGGCAATGACCCGGTCAATATTCACGAAATCGGCGCCTTGCTCCGCAAGAAGATCCGCGACCCGCAACATCAATCTATTTTTCTGCGCTCGGATGAAGATGTGCCCTTCGGCGCCTTCGCCACGGTCATGGACGCGGTGAAACAGGCTGGCATCAGCAACGTCAGTATCGTCACGCAACCGGTGGACTCGCATGGCGGAAAACCCTGACATTTTCCTAGAGCGCACTTATTGGAGCGGCCCGCTGCTTCTCTCCTGCGGCTTACATGTCGCGTTCGCGGCCTTCATCGTGTTTTATGCCACCTTCCTTCACGGTGCGCCTACCGATAATTGGGGCGCCGGAGGCGGCGGCGATGCCATAGGCGCAACATTGGTCAGTTCCGTTCCTCTTCCCACCGCCCCGACCGACACTCAGAACATCCTGGCGAACGAATCCAAGGGCCTTGCTAAGTCAGAGCCGAAACCGCAGGAACAGGACCCCGACGCCATTCCTATTCCTGACAAGGCAACTACGTCGAAGCCAAAACCCGTGACCACCGCGAGCCAGCGCAAACCTGAACCGGTCGCGGAACCACCGAGCAATCAGGTCCCCTTCGGAGAAGGCGGCCCGGTCAGCGGTCCCTACGGCAACTTCAACGCAGGCGGCGCCAAAGGTGGATTCGGATTTTCCGGAGGGGATGGCGACTTTGGTTCGCGCTACGCCTGGTATGTACGAGTGGTCCAGCAGAAGGTTTCCGAAAACTGGCTAAAGTATGAAGTGGACCCGCGCGTCGGCGACGCCAGCCGCGTGTACATCACCTTTGATGTAGTACGCAGTGGTCAGCCTCGCAATGTGCGCGTCGAACAATCCAGTGGCGTGCCTTCGCTAGACCAATCCGCGACTCGCGCCATCCAACGCATTGACACATTTGGTCCGTTGCCGCCTGACTACGCCGGCGACAAGGTCTCGGTGGAATTCTGGTTCGACTACAAACGATGACTACTACTCAAGTTCCTCACCGTTGTCATTCCGAGCGAAATGAAGGATCTGCATTGCGCCACGATAATTTTTCTATTTTCCCTGCGAAGGTGAGCAACTGTGCCACCGCGCTCCTCTTCCTGCTTATTCTTTCAGTTCCAGTTCTGGCTCAGGATTGGATTCGCACCGGCACCGGTCTGGGCGTCGAGAAAGTCCGCATAGCGGCGGCAGACTTCCAGCCTGCAAATGCCGACGCAAAGAACGCTGGTTTGCAGAAGTCGTTCAACGAGACCCTGTTCAACGATCTTGAAAATGCCGGCATCTTCGATCTCGTTTCCAAGAGTTTCTACCCGCTGCCTGCGCCAGCTCGGCCTGCCGACGTCAAGTTTGACGCCTGGAGTTCCACCCCGGCCAATGCCTCGATGCTGGCCTTTGGCAGTCTGGGCGCTACCGGCGACCGGATCTCAGTGCAGGCCTGGCTCTATGACGTAAAGAACGTGGCGTCTCCCCAGGTTCTGGGCAAGCAGTACGACGACGACGCCACTCCGCAAGCCGCCCGCTCCATTGCCCACAAATTCGCCAACGAAATCATTTTCCGCCTGGGCGGAGGCATTCCCGGCGTCGCAGAGAGTACCATTTACTTTGTGAGTGATCGCACCGGGCACAAAGAGATCTGGGCCATGGATTACGACGGCGCGAACCAGCGCGCCATCACCCACCTGGGCACGATTTCGCTTTCTCCCCGTATCTCACCGGATGGTTCGCGATTGGCCTTCAGTTCGATCACTAAAAGCAGTTGGGAAATTCTGATGTATTCCGTCGAACTCGGACGAATGATCAGCTTTCCCCGCTTCGGGGGCACCAACCTATCGCCATCGTGGTCTGCTGACGGAACCAAACTCGCGCTATCATCCTCGCGTGCCGGTCTCCCGAATATATTCGTTGTCGATGCCTCGGGCGCCAATCCCAAGCGCCTCACTTCCGGCAAAGGGCCTGACGTCTCACCCAGTTGGAACCGCAAGACCAGCGATCAAATCGCCTTCGTCAGCGGACGCTCTGGACTGCCCCAAATCTATACCATGGAGGCGGATGGCACCAACCTCCAGCGGGTCACCGAACAGGGCTACGCCGTGTCGCCCAACTGGTCTCCCAATGGACAGTTCCTCACTTTTTCGTGGATGCGCAAGTACGGCCCCGGCCAACCCGGCGCCAACGACCTTTACCTGATGGACATCACCAGCAAGCAGTTTGTCCAACTCACTCACGACGGCGGCCGCAACGATTACCCGTTCTGGTCCCCCGATGGGCGGCATATCGTTTTCCAGTCGAGTCGATCGGGAAGCGAGCAGATCTGGACCATGCTGGCCGACGGCACCAAAGTGAAGCAACTCACCACCAGCGGTCACAACACTCAACCCAATTGGAGTTGGAAATAATTCGCAATCTTCTTTCATCCCGATCACAAGCCCTGCGGCGGGCAAAAAGTGCACCCCCACCGCGGACCGGGCAATCTTTCCCCAAATTAGGGCGCACCTTCCGGAGGAAATTTTGAAGCACTTAAAAATCAAATGGACCACTCTGATCCTCGTGCTGTTTGCCATTCTCATGCTGGGTGCCTGCCACAAAAAAGTTGCGCCGCCACCGCCGCCACCGCCGCCACCCGCAGTCGCGCCGACTGCCTCGATCACCGCCAACCCCGCAACTGTGGACAAAGGCCAGTCCATCACACTGACTTGGCAGACCACCAACGCCACCGACGTCAGCATTGACTTCATCGGCTCGGTGGATGCCAACGGCTCCAAGTCGGTCACTCCCGACCAGTCCACCACGTATCGCTTGGTGGCGCACGGGGCGGGTGGCACTCAGGACGCGACTACACGCGTCACCGTGAACGCGCCTCCTGCATCCGCGGTCTCACCAGTAGCGGTCGACAACTCTACTGAGGAGGATCTCTTTGGGCGTCAGATCAAAGACCTGTACTTTGACTATGACAAGGCGGACATCCGGACCGATGCTCAGTCCGCCATTCAAGCCGACGTCCAGTTTCTCAACCAGCACCCCAACGTTCGTTTCACCGTGGAAGGCCACTGTGACGAGCGCGGTTCCACGGAATACAATCTGGCTCTCGGCACCAATCGCGCGGAAGCGGTAAAAAATGCGCTGGTCCAGGCCGGAATCAATGCCAGCCGCATCAAAACCCTCAGCTACGGCAAGGAAAAGCCGTTCTGCACAGAGGCGACGGAGAATTGTTGGCAGCAGAACCGGGTTGGCCATTTCGTCTACGAAAAATAGGGGCTGGCCGTCCTGAACTCAATGCCAGAAGCGCGCCACCCAAGGTGCGCTGGGCGTTGCCACTCTCGACAACCGCCACAGCTACCAAGATTGAGATGGGATACTTATCACTATGAGATTGCAGCGATCTTCCGCCATCCTCACCCTGACCGCGTTGCTGTGCACTGCTCTGACCCCGGCGTGGGCCGCCAGCAAGGAAATCATTCAACTTCAAACCCAGGTGCAGCAACTGCAGGACCAGATGGGCCTGATGAACCAGTCGTTCAACGAACGCATGGGTGTCATGAAGAATCTGGTGGAGCAGAACACCGACGCCATTAACAAGGCCACTGCAGCCATGTCGCGGCTCCAAACCGCGCTCGACAAATCGCAGAACGACCGCTCCGGCCAAGTGGAACAAATCTCGGGCCAAATCCAGTCGCTCAATGACACCATGGACGAACTCAAAGTGCGGCTCGCCAAAGTCAGCAAGCAGCTTGAAGACATGCAGTCCTCGCAGCAATCCATGGCGGCGCAGCAGAGTCAGTCAAGTGCGCAGGCCAAGGAGATTGCCCAAGCGCCTCCGCCCGACGTGCTCTACAACAATGCTCTGCGGGACTACACCGGCGGCAACAACGACCTGGCTGCCCAGGGGTTCAACGATTACTTGAAGTTTTACCCGAATACCGAACTAGCTGGGAATGCTTACTTCTACCTGGCCGAGATGCAGTACCGGGCATCGAAGTTTGACCTTGCGATCAAAAATTACGACCAGGTGTTGCAGAGCTTCTCCGGCGGAAACAAGGCTGCCTCCGCTCAACTCAAGAAAGGCTTTGCTTTGCTGGAACTGGGCAAACAGGAGGATGGTGCCGCCGAATTGCGCCACGTGATCCAGCGCTTCCCTCGCTCCAATGAGGCGGCTCAAGCGCAGGAGCGTTTGCACAAGATGGGCGTCACCGGCGCCAGCCGGAAACCGTCCCCACGCCAATAGACCTCGCAAAAAAAAGAGGAGGGCGGAAATTTCGCCCTCCTCGTTTTCTGCTGTAGCTATCGGTGTTTTGCCGACCGTGTTTTGCCGACCGTGTCAGCCTAAGCGTGATGATGCTTCTTGTGGTGCTTGGTGTGGTGGTGCCCTTTCGCGTGATGCATCGGGTGCCTAACTGGCTGCTCTGTACTCCTGGTAGCGACCGGCGGTGTGGAGACCGGCGGTGCGGAGACCGGCGGTGCAGCTTCCCCCGGAGCCTGTGTTTGTGCTTGCCCCATTGCGAACCCGCTGAATAGCATCGCTGCCACGAGCGTCATGACCCAACGATTCATACTTGCCTCCGAAACAAAGTTAGCCGAGGTACGACTTCCTCCACTCTAAACCCTCGCACCCAAAAAAGTTGCGCTCGGGCCGTTGTCACCGCTGGCACCCCGAAGCGGTTCGGTGTAAAGTCATGAAAGTAAATTGAGAAGTCAACCTGCGGGATCGAGGAGATGTCTTCATGTTAAATCAGCTCAAGAACGACGCGGATGCCGGCAAAGGCGCGGTGGAGACCGACGATCACTCCCAGGCCAACAATACTTCCATGCCAGGACAATTGGGTCATCGCGACCAAGACTCCATGTTGAAGTCTAGCGACACTGACTTCCCCGAACCCGGAGGGAAGGCCGAGCACAGCGGCGAAACAATGCCGAAGAAGCCCTAAGCATTCACCGGCGGCATCGGCGTCACGTGCTGACCGAAGTTTGCGCGCACAGACTGATTCGCGCCCGGAGCAAAAAAGGCCCTCCAACGGAGGGCCTTGATTCGCCACCGCTTTTTTCTACATCAACTCTTTCATCACTTCTTCCAGCACTTCCCTGCCCGGACGCGTCACCGACTCTGGCAATGTCGCCAACGGCTCATCGGTCAGGTTCAGCATGTCAATGAAGCTGGGCGCATGAGTGTCGAGGTAAAATACCCCGGTCAGCACTTCGCCTTTTTCGTGAGCCTGCATCAGCCGATGCACCGACTCGATTCGGCTGGAGGCGTCGTAGGCCTCTTCCAGCTTGCGCAGCCGCAAGCGCGAGCCATCGTGCATAGTCACTTCCACCGTTGTGCCCGGATCGTACTCCACATCAATTTCCTCGAACACCGGCACAAAGCTCACTTCCTGCAACGGTTCTTCGTGGTCTTTCATGTACTTGTAGGACTTGGTGGAGCCGTCGTGGTCGTTGAAGGTCACGCACGGAGAAACCACGTCGAGCATCACCGTTCCCTTGTGCGCGATCGCCGCCTTCAACATGCTCTGCAATTGTTTCTTGTCGCCGGAGAACGAGCGTCCCACAAAGGTGGCGCCCAGTTGGATGGCCATGGCGCAAGTGTCAATCGGCGGCAGGTCATTGATGACGCCCGACTTCAACGTGGATCCCATGTCTGCCGTCGCCGAAAACTGGCCTTTGGTCAGCCCGTAGACTCCGTTGTCTTCAATGATGTAAATCATGGGCAGATTGCGGCGCATCAGGTGGATGAACTGTCCCACACCAATCGATGCGGTGTCGCCGTCGCCGCTCACGCCCAACGCCAGCAGGTTGCGGTTCGCCAGCATGGCGCCGGTAGCCACCGATGGCATGCGTCCGTGCACCGAGTTAAAACTGTGCGACCGGCTCATGAAGTAGGCCGGGCTTTTTGAGGAGCAACCGATGCCGCTCAGCTTGGCCACGCGCTCGGGTTTGACCCCCATCTCGTACATTGCATCCACGATGCGCTCAGAAATCGCATTGTGGCCGCAGCCTGCGCACAGCGTGGTCTTGCCGCCGCGATAGTCCAGCACCTGCAGTCCAATGCGGTTGGTTTTCGGTGCCGGGGTCGGCGATGGAGCCGTTGTTGTCGCCATCTATTTGCCCTCCATGCTCATCAGTTCGTCGGTCACGGAACGCGCGTCCAGCGGCAAGCCGTGAATGTGGTTGATGCTGCGCAGCCGCGTCAGCAGCTTGGCGTCCAAGTCCAGCTTCAACAAGCTGGCCATCTGCGAATCGCGGTTCTGTTCGACCACGTACACGCGCTCGTGCTGTTCCACAAACTCTTGCACTTCGCGCGTAAAGGGATACGCCTTCAAGCGCAGGTAATCAGTCTCGATCTTGTACTCATTCCTGAGCTGGTCGCGACTCTCGGTAATCGCCCAATGCGAGGTCCCGAAGGCGAGGATCCCGATCTTCTCCTTGCCGCTGCCCGTCACTTCCGGCCTGGGAACAAACGAGCGCGCCGTCTCAAACTTCTTGTTGATGCGCTCCATGTTGTTCTCGAAATCATCGGGACGTTCGCTATACCCGGACTTCTCATTGTGCCCGCTGCCGCGGGTAAAGTAAGCCGCCGCCGGATGGTCGGTGCCCGGCAAAGTGCGGTAGCCGATTCCGTCGCCGTCGACGTCTTTGTAGCGTGCAAAACCGCCCCGCGCTTCCAAGTCTTCCTTGGTCAGCACTTTGCCCCGATTGATTGGTTTCTCCGGATACGCAAAAGGCTCCGACATCCAGTTGTTCATCCCCAGATCCAGGTCCGACATCACGAATACCAGAGTCTGGAAATGCTCGGCCAGATCAAAGGCGTCCTGCGCCATGGAGAAGCATTCCGCCGGCGAACTGGGGAATAGCAGAATGTGCTTGGTGTCGCCGTGACTCAGGAACGCGGTCGAAAGCACATCGCACTGCGCGGTACGGGTCGGCAACCCAGTCGAGGGTCCCACCCGCTGAATGTTCCAGATGACGCCCGGAATTTCAGCGTAGTAGGCCAGTCCGGTGAACTCCGCCATCAGCGAAATCCCTGGTCCCGCGGTCGCCGTCATGGAACGCGCACCCGCCCATCCCGCCCCAATCACCATGCCGACTGCGGCCAGTTCGTCTTCGGCCTGCACGATGGCGAACGTGGCTTTCCCGTCCTTGCCGATGCGGTAGTCCTTCATGTAGTCAATCAGGCTCTCCGGCAGCGACGACGATGGCGTAATCGGATACCACGCCACCACCGTGACCCCCGCAAACATGCAGCCTAGCGCCGCTGCGGCATTACCATCGATAATGATTTTGCCGGCGGTCTTGTTCATGCGCTTCACCACGAACGGATCGTGCTTGGTAAGGTTCGAGGCGGCATACTCATAGCCCGCTTTTACCGCCGCCAGGTTCAGCGCCGCCGCTTTCGCCTTCTTTGCGAACTGCTTGGCCACGGCGTTTTCGACTTCCGCCATCTCGATTTCCAGCAGTCGCGCCACCACCCCCACATAAATCATGTTCTTGACCAGCTTGCGCAACTTGGCTTCCGGACACACCGGCGCCACCAGCTTGTCGTAGGGAACGGCATAGAAAACCAGGTCGTCACGCAGGCTGCTCAGGTTGAGCGGCTGGTCATAAAGCACGGCGGCCCCCGGGGTCAGCGACATCACGTCGTCGGTCGCCGTTTCCGCGTTCATCGCCACCAGCACGTCAATTTCTTTCTTGCGAGCAATGTATCCGTCTTTATTGGCGCGGATGGTGTACCACGTGGGAAGACCCGCGATGTTCGAAGGAAAAAGGTTCTTGCCGGAGACTGGAATCCCCATCTTAAAAAGACTGCGCAGAAGCACCGTGTTGGAGCTTTGCGATCCCGAACCGTTCACCGTCGCGACCTGAATGCTCATATCGTTGACGATGCGTTTTTGCCCCAATTGGCCGGATGCCTCTTGCGGCACTACATCTGTCGTGGCCATTCCTATTCCTTCCTTGATGAATTCGAACGGAGTCCACCCCAACTTGAGGACTGCGCGAGGAGAAAACTCTTTATTATACGGCAGGATAACGGGCGCGTGCACGGCAAAGGCCGGATCGCATGCAGGGATTTAGCCGAACCACAGCCGTTGCCGACCGCGGTCGCGACGAAAAACAGTTGACCCCTATTCCTGATAAAACTGCGCCATAGTCCGAAACTTCTGGTACCGCGAATCCACCAACTGCTCGGCTGACATCTTCTTCAACTCCGCCAACTCCCGCTGCAGTACTCCATCTACTAAGGCGGCAGCCTCGGCATGGTCGTTGTGCGCTCCGCCAGCCGGCTCCGCAATAATCTCGTCCACTATCTTCATCTCGCTCAAGTCTTTCGAGGTGATCTTCATCGCCTGCGCCGCCAAGTCCTTTTTGGTGGCATCGCGCCACATGATGGACGCGCATCCCTCCGGCGAAATCACCGAATAGATCGCGTTCTCCATCATTAACACCCGGTTCGCAATCGCGATGGCCAATGCTCCACCACTGCCGCCTTCACCGGTGATGGTGGTGATGATCGGCACGCGCAGCCGCGCCATCTCGCGCAGGTTGTAAGCAATCGCCTCCGCCTGCCCGCGCTCTTCCGCCCCCAATCCCGGATACGCTCCGGGTGTGTCCACAAAGGTGAAAATCGGCCGCTTGAACTTCTCCGCGATCTGCATCACCCGCATTGCCTTGCGGTACCCTTCCGGATTCGCGTAGCCAAAATTTCGGTACACCTTCTGCTTGGTGTCACGCGCCTTCTGGTTTCCCACCACCAGCACTTCTTCGCCGTGGAAGCGCGCCATGCCGCAAACAATCGCGGGGTCATCCCCAAAACTGCGGTCCCCATGGATCTCGCTCCAGTCGGTGAAAATGCGATCAATGTAGTCCAGGGTATATGGGCGCTGCGGATGCCGGGCCAGTTCCGTCCGCTCCCACGCGTTGAGGTGCGCCGACACATCCCGCCGCAACTCCTTCACCCGCGCACCCAACTCCGCCATCTCGCGCTGGGCCTCGGTTGTCTGCCCGCCCAGACTCTGCAGGTGCGTGATCTGTTGCTCGATTTTGTCCAGCTCTTGTTGTGTCTTCGATCCCGATTCCATTTTGGCGCTGTTCTTTCCGGACAAAGCTTCTCTCTGGTCGCTACTGGTGTCGATTTGGGTCAGCATTTCAGCATGGGGTCGTATTCCAACACCGGGTTCCCCCGCCTCGGTGAGGTTCTTACGCGGATTATCGCGGGATCTTTTTTTCATCGGATTCTGCGCCCAAGTTCAGTTGATGATGCGAACGCTGCCGCGCCCGCACAACTCTTCGGCCCGCGCCAGGAAGCTGCGGTCTGGCATCACATTATAGCCTTCCGCTTCCATCACCACCATAAAGTCGCCCTTGCGCTCCACGTCGAACAGCACTTTGGCCTCGCCCTTTCGCTCCGTGAACAGCAAGTACAGCGCGTCCACCGTCCCCTCGCTCGCAGCCTCGAGCGGAATCCGGATGCGCAGCGCTCGTGGCAGCGGCACCTTCACGCCTTCCAGGGGCTGGATGTCCGCTACCGTCAGCTTCGGGTTTGCCCCCTCTTCGATTCTGACGCCAGCCTTGATCATCACCGGCACTTCCAACTTCACCCGCTCCGCCAGTTTCTTGTAAGCCTCGGGAAACACCAGCATGTCCACCGAACCTTCCATGTCCTCCAGCGTTGCGTTGGCGTAGAACTCGCCCTTCTTGGACTTCTGCACTCGCAAGTTGGTAATAATCCCCGCCGTGATAATGGTCTCGTCTTTCGCGGTCGAGTTCGTCATCGCTCCAACGTCGGTGGTGGACTTCGCGTTCAAATCCAAGAGCTTTTCTCTGTACTTGTCCAGGGGATGTCCGGTGATGAAGAAGCCGAGCACCTCTTTCTCATTCGCCAAACGAGTGTGCTCATCCCAGTCCGGCGTGTTGGGCAGCTTCTCATTTGCGCCCGCCTGTTCCTGCTGCTCAAAAATGCCGAAGAGCCCGTGCTGCCCTGACTCGACATCCTTCTGCGCCTTTTGCGCCCGCTCCATGGCTTTTTCCAGCGCCTGCATTACCTGCGCCCGACGGCCCAGAGAATCCATGGCCCCACTCTTGATCAGCGACTCCAACACGCGCCTGTTGAGAAATCGTAAGTCCACGTTTTCGCAAAATTCGAAAATGGATTTGAACTCGCCGGATTCTTGCCGCGCTTTCACAATCGACTCGATCGCGTTGCCGCCTACGTTCTTCACTGCCGCCAGTCCGAAGCGGATCGCCGCCCCGTGGGGGGTGAAATTCGCCGCGCTCACGTTGACGTCCGGCGGCTCCACCGCGATCCCCATCTCCCGGCATTCGTTGATGTACTTGACCACATCGCCGGTACTGGCTGTCACCGAAGTCAGCAGCGCCGCCATGAACTCCACCGGGAAATGGGTCTTCAAATACGCGGTGTGATACGCCAGGAGCGCGTACGCCGCGGAGTGGGATTTGTTAAAGCCGTATCCCGCGAACTGCGCCATCAAATCAAAAATCTTCTCAACCTTTTTCTGCGGATGCCCTTTCTGCACCGCGCCCTGCACAAAGCGTTCGCGCTGCTTGTCCATCTCCTCTTGTTTCTTCTTGCCCATCGCCCGGCGCAGCAGGTCGGCTTCCCCAAGCGAGTACCCGGCCAGCCGGTTCGCAATCTGCATTACCTGTTCCTGATAGACAATCACGCCCAGAGTCTCCTCCAACACCTGCTTCAACTCAGGCATTTCGTACTCAATCTTGCGCCGCCCGTGCTTGCGCTCGATAAAGTCATCGATCATTCCGCCCTGGATGGGCCCGGGCCGATACAGCGCGTTTAGGGCCGTCAAATCCTCAATCGAACTTGGCCGGTACCGCCGCAGCACGTCCCTCATCCCGTGGGATTCGAACTGGAACACGCCCGAGGTGAGTCCCTTGTGAAATACCTTCTCGTAGGTCTCGCTGTCGTCCAGTGGTATGGTGGCGAACTCCAGGTGCGTGCCCGCCTGCTCAATCAACTTGCGCGCGTCATCCAAAATGGTCAGTGTGGTCAGGCCCAGGAAGTCCATTTTCAACAGCCCGAGCTTCTCGATGGCTGTCATGTCAAATGCAGTCACCCGTTCTGAATTCTTGGTGAGATGCAGCGGCACCAGGTCGGTCAGCGGTTTGGGCGAGATCACCACCCCGGCCGCATGCACGCCCGAGTTGCGCACCATCCCCTCCAGCTTCTTCGCCGTATCCAGCAGTTGACGTACCTGCGGATCTTTCTCATACGCTTCCTGCAACTGCGGAGAATCCTTCAGCGCTTGATCCAACGTAATGTTGAGTTGCAGCGGAACCATCTTCGCGATGCGGTCTACATCGCTGTAGAGCATGTCCATGGCCCGTCCCACGTCCTTGATGGCGGCCTTGGCTTGCATGGTCCCAAAGGTAATGATCTGGGCCACATTGTCCTGCCCATATTTTTGCTTTACGTAATCAATCACCTCGCCGCGCCGGTTCATGCAGAAGTCAATGTCAATGTCTGGCATGGAGACGCGGTCCGGATTCAGGAACCGCTCAAACAGCAACTCGTGTTGCAGCGGGTCAATGTCCGTGATCCCCATGGAATACGCCACCAGAGATCCGGCCGCCGATCCCCTCCCCGGCCCCACCGGAATGTCCTGCTGTCTGGCGTACCGGATGAAGTCCCAAACGATCAGAAAATATCCCGGGAATTGCATCTTCCGGATGACGCCAATCTCGCGCGCCAGCCGATCTTCGTAGTCGCTCAGCCTGTGCTTCAGCCGTCCGGCGGCATCGAGAGGCCGCAACACTTCCAACCGTTTGGCGAAACCCTCGCGCGTCACGTGCTCAAAGTAACTGTCCAGAGTGAAGCCCGGCGGCACATCAAAGTCCGGAAACGGCGTGGCGATCTTCTCCATCCGCAGCCGGCATCGTTCGGCAATGCCAAGCGTCCGAGTTAGCACACTGGGTGCTTCGCCAAACACCCGGTGCATCTCGTCGCTGCTCTTGACGAAAAACTGGTTGCCCTCAAACTTCAGCCGTTTGGTATCGTGAATCGACTTTCCCATTTGAATGCACAACATCACGTCTTGCGCGTGGGCGTCGTCTTCGCACAAATAATGGCTGTCGTTGGTGGCCACCAGAGGCATGCCAAGATCTTTCTCCAGTTGGAAAAGCCCCGCGTGGATCTTGTGCTCGTCCGCCAAACCCTGGTCCTGGATTTCCAGGAAGAAGTTGTCTTTCCCAAAGATGTCGGCAAAGCCCGCGGCCGCCTCTCGCGCTGCCGCATAGTTCGACTCCACCAATCGCTCCGCCACTTCCCCCTTCAAACATCCCGACAGACCGATCAACCCGCGCGAATGCTCGGCCAGGAATTTCTTACTGATGCGCGGCTTGTAATAAAACCCGTGCAGGGACGCCTCCGACGTGATTTTCACCAAATTCCGGTAGCCTTCTTCGTTCTCCGCCAGCACCAACAGATGGTTGTAGGTGTCCCCATCCGGCGGAGTGCGCTTGATGTCGTGGTCGTCGTTCTTGCAGACGTAGAGCTCGCAGCCCACAATCGGCTTCACTCCTTCGTGCTCCGCAGCATTCACAAAATGCACGGCACCAAAGATATTGCCATGGTCGGTCATGGCCACTGCCGGCATGCCCATCTGGGCCACGCGCTGGCACAGCTTTTCCACGTCGCACGCGCCGTCGAGCATTGAGTAGTCGGTGTGAAGGTGGAGATGAACAAATTGCGAGCTCATATGAGGCAAGAACCTGCTGCCTGATCGTCCGGGCAGCTCTCTATTGGATTTGGCTGGAGTGTATTTCTATTCTACTGGCGGAAAGTGCGCGGCCCACCGGCTAATTCTGTGGAAATCGCACAAGAACCCAGTGGGGGCGGCAGTCAGCAGCGCCAGAGACTTTCCGGCGGACATCGCCAAATCCTAATACTTCGCCAACTCTTCCATGGCGCGGAACAAGTCCGCAGACTGCGGCAGCGTGGCATCTTCCAAGATCGGCTGATACGGCACAAAAGTATCTTTCGCCCCAATCCTACGAACTGGCGCATCCAGATGATCAAACAATAAGTCCGCAATTCGCGCAGCAATCTCCGCCCCATATCCCCAACTCAGCGAATCTTCATGCGCCACTAAAACGCGATTGGTCTTGCTCACTGACGCCGCAATCGTCTCCCAATCGAACGGGTTCAGCGTCCGCAGATCAATCAGCTCGACCTTGATGTGCTGTTCGCGCTCAATCTTCTGAGCCGCCTGCAATGCCCGCGGCACCACCGCGCCATAGGTGATCACCGTCAGATCCGATCCCGGCTGCACAATTTTAGCCTTGCCAAACGGGATCATATAATCCGGTCCCGGATACGGAGCCCGCCCGTAAGTCTCGCGATACAGCCGCTTGTGTTCCAGAAACAGCACTGGATCATCGCACCGGATCGCCGTCCGCAGCAGTCCCGCTGCGTCCAGGGCGTTGGATGGAAATACCACGTGCATCCCCGGCGTGTGGGTGAAAATGCTCTCGCCGCATTGCGAGTGGTACACCGAGCCGCCCGTCAAATATCCGCCAATCGCCACTCGCACGACCGCGGGTGCCGAAAAGGTGTTGTTCGACCTCCACCGGATCAGCGGCAGCTCGTCACGCAACTGCATCATGGCCGGCCAGATGTAATCAAAAAACTGGATCTCCACCACCGGCTTCAATCCTCGCGTCGCCATACCGGTGGCGCGCCCCACAATGTTGGCTTCCGCTAAGGGCGAGTTAAATACACGATCGGACCCGAACTCCAACTGCAATCCCGCGGTCAGTTTGAACACCCCGCCCTTGCCTTTGATGGCTTTGGATTTCAGATGCTCCTCGCGGCTGGCATCCGCCACATCCTCGCCGAACATCACGATCCGCTCATCCCGCCGCATCTCGTCCCGCAGCGTCGCGTTGATCAGGTCCGCCATGGTCTTGGGCTGCGACGCGGCCTTCTTCTCAGCCTCGCCTTCTACCGTCGCGGTCACCGGATGAGTGTCGAAGGCTGCCGACCTCACATCCAAGTCCTCCGAGTACACGAACTTCTCGATCGACTCCGGCAGGGGCAGCACCGCCTCCATCGCCCGGTCGGCTGCCTCGTGAATCCCCTCCTCAACTTCTTTTTCAAGCTTGGCAATGCCGGGCTCGTCCAAAATGCCTTCCTGAAGCAGCAGCGCCTTGAGACGGACCACCGGATCCCGCGCTGCATCCACCGCCCGCTCGCTTTCCGGCCGATACAACTTTTCGTCATCTGACAGAGAATGCGAATAGGGGCGGATTACCTGCGAGTGCACTAGCGCCGGCCCCTTCCCTGCCCGGCAATACGCCGCCGCCCGGCTGAATGCCGCGTACGTAGCCGGCAGGTCGGTGCCATCTACTTCCTCGAAATGAAAATTCGGAAATCCAGACACCAGTCGCGATATATTGCCTCCCGCCGTCTGCACCTCCACGGGGACCGAAATTGCATATCCATTGTCTTCAATCGAGAAAATCACCGGCAGCTTGCGATTCGAGGCTGTGTTCAAGCCCTCCCAGAATTCGCCTTCGCTGGTGGTCCCGTCGCCGAGAGAGACATACGTCACTTCATCGCCGTAAAACTGGACGTTTTTGAATTGCCGGTAATCGCCCTGCGCCTTGGCCGCAGCTTTGGGATGCCGCGCAAAATATCTGCCGCCCTCCGCACACCCCACCGCCTGCAATACCTGCGTCCCGGTCGGCGACGACTGCGTGACGATGTTGTAGCGCTGATGTCCCCAGTGCGAGGGCATCTGCCGCCCCCCGGAAGCCGGATCATCCGCCGCTCCCACGCCCTGCAGCAGCATCTCGTAAGGCGTTACTCCCAGCGCCAGGCACAGCGCCCGATCACGGTAGTACGGATAGAACCAGTCATAGGCCGCTTTGAGCGCAAACCCCGCCGCGATCCCGACTGCCTCATGTCCGGCACCGGAAATCTGAAAGAAAATTTTCTGTTGTCGCTTGAGCAGGATCTCACG
>JANYBT010000034.1 GCA_025360645.1 Acidobacteriaceae bacterium
GTGGAAATGTGGGAATCGTGCTTTTCGATTTCCACATTTCCACCGCCCGCACTTACTACCCGATGCTGCCCTCGTGGGCTCATGGGTTGGGTTCTCCCACTTCATTCTCTGCCGCACAAGGCGTGACGGTAAAGTGTTGGCCATCCAAACGGGCGAGAGGAATCGCCGCAAAGCAAATACGCCAGGCGTGTTCGCCGATGGTGTTCGCCCTACACGGTCCGCTATTTTGGCGGTGCGTGCGTCGAGGCATCAGGAACTCGCGTCGGCTTGTTTTTGGCGGCGGGACAGTAGCCACGCGATCAGGGCCAGGCTCGAGACCATCACGAGAATCAGGGTCAGGTGGCGGGAGAAGATTGCGCCGGCTAGTTGGACGAACTGCGGTCCGAATTTGATGGTCAGAATCGCCAGGAGCAGAAAGCGCAAGAATCGGCCGGCAAAGATGGCGAGCAGGAATCGGGACAGGCGCATTTCGAAGGCGGCGGCGGCGAGCACGATGGCTTTGAATGGCGTCGGCGGAGGAAGCATGGCGGGGAACATGACGGTCCAGAACTCGTGGCGGTCGAAGGAGGCGTGGATTTTTTCGAAGCGCTCAGGGGAAAGCCTCTTGCGCAGGAAGACTTCGCCGCCAGCGTATCCGATGGCGTAGATGAGCAAGCTGCCAATGGCGGAACCGGCGGAGGCGAGCGTGACATAGATCAGGAAACGGTGCGGGTCTTTGTAGACGTAGGCGGCGATGACGGCGTCGAGCGGCATGGGGATGAGGGCGGCGTCCACTGCGGCGAAGGCGAAGGCGCCCCACACTCCGAGCGGCGTGAGCACGAGCCACAACCACTTGGTGCTGTTGGCAAGAATGGATTTCAGGGTGTGCACGGTGACAATTGCAGTTTACGTGAAAGCTGGGGTGGGGGGTCGGAAGGGGGGAGCACCGATCAGGACATTCTCCCGGTTTCCATAGGCGCGACTACTGCTTTCGGTAGGAACCAGCCCAGCGCCAGCCCAGCGCCCTTTGCTAAACCATTCCAAACATGACGGTTAGCTGCCGCTAGTCGAGAGGGATGGATGGGCTTACAAATTGCAATGACTAGAGGTTATTTTCTAAAATCATGACTTCGAGGTGGAATGCCCGTGGTTATAAAAGAGCGTGTAATTAGAGGGTGGTTGAGTTTCGTCGGAGTATTACTGTTGTCGGTTTGTGCTGTGGCCCAGACGGGAAGTATTCGTGGAGTGGCGGAAGACCCGACCGGTGCGGTGCTCGTTGGCGCCACGGTGACGGTGCACAACCCAGCCACCGGGGAGAAGCACACGACGGCATCGGGAAACGGCGGGAACTTTACGGTCTCCACCTTGGCGCCCGGCACCTATGAAGTGACGGCGCAAAGTGCCGGCTTCAACGAGGTGAAGTACACCAATCTGGTGTTGAGTGTGGATCAGGTATTGTCGCTGACGGTGAAGTTCACCACGGTGGGCTCGACGGGGCAGATCGTGGAGGTGCGCGGAGACGTGCTGCCGCAGGTGGACACGGAGACCTCGCAGGTCAGCAATCTGGTGGATGCCAAAACGTTGAACGAGTTGCCGTTAATCTTGCGTGACCCGTATAGCCTGATTCTGCTGTCCCCTGGAACGGTGCAGTCGAACAGCGGATTGGGTGGATTTTCGGTGAATGGCTCGCGCGAGCGCAACAACAACTTTCTGCTCGACGGGGTGGACAATAATGACACATCGGTGCCGGGGATTCCTTCGGGATTGCTGGCGGCCAATCCGGATTCGACCGACGAGTTCCGAGTGATCACCAATAACTTCTCGCCGGAATTTGGGCGCAATACGGGCGCCATCATCAATGTGGTGACCAAGAGCGGCACCAACACCTTCCACGGGGGCGGGTACTGGTTTGGCCGTTACAACTATTTTGGGGCGCGAGACTACTTCAATACGCCCACTACTGGCAAGAAGAACCCATACGTGCGCAATATCCTGGGGGGCTCGCTGGGCGGGCCGATTTACAAGAACAAGACATTTTTCTTCTTTAACGGGGATTTTCAACGCTTCCGGACGACCCAACAATCCAGCACGAATGTACCGTCGGCGGCGTTCAAGTCGGGACTGTTCAACGTGCAGGACGATGCGGGCAATTCCTACCCAGTGGACCTGACCAGCCCGAACTCCCCCAACAACCTGTTTGGCTTGTCGCTGGATCCGACCGTGGCGGCAATTTTTGCCAAGTATCCGACTGGGCAGGGCGGGGTCGTGGATCCTCTGCGCAACCTTCTGTTTTTCCCGAGCAGTTCGCGTTTTAATCAGGATGCGTACACGCTGAAACTGGATCATAACCTGACTGACCGGGAAAAGCTGTCATTCCGCGGGGGCTACGATCTCTCCTCGGATCCCAACCCGTTCTTTGACGACTTTCTGCCCGGCATCGGAGCGGTAGGATTAAAGGCAAATGTCATCGGTCTGACAGCGAGCTTGACGTCCACGCTGAGCAACACGATCGTGAATGACTTCCGAGCGGGTTTCAACCGGACCAACTTTCCTTTTTTCTGCGGCAATCTGTCGACCATTAACAGCGTGGGGCCGACCGATAGTTTTGGCCGGGGCCGGGACTATGGATTCGATGGCATTGCGAGTTGGGGATGCGGCGGCTTGGGCGACTCCAATGGGCAGAGCCGGCGGACGGGCACCTATTCGCTGACCGACGGATTGGCCCTGGCCCGAGGAAACCACACAATGAAGGTGGGAGGGGAGTACCGCTTCGTCTTCGAGAACGGATTCGATTCATTTTCCTCGAGGGAGTCGCTGGGGTTTAATCCGGTAACGGATTTCGGCATCAACATCGTGGATCCAGCGCCGGGCGTCACGTGTGACCCGTTGACTGGCGTGGGTTGCTTCAATAACAATATTGACAATCAAGTGCTCCAGGATTTGTCGGGCGCGCTGTTAGGACTGGTGACGTCGCAAAGCCAGTCTCAGTTCTTCAACAAGGCGGGGACGCGGACGCCAGACGACCAGCGCGCGTTCCGGCAGAAGGAGTTTGGCATCTACTTCCAGGATAGTTGGAAGGTGCGCCAGAACCTGACCTTGAACCTGGGTATCCGCTATCAGCTGAACGGCATTCCGTACGAGCGGGATGGGAACCTCTCCACTCTCATTGCTGACCCAAGCGGCCTTGCGCCGTTCACCTTCCAACTGGCAGGCCACGACCTTTACAAGCAAGACTACAAGAACATCGAGCCGCGGGTGGGATTTGCCTGGGATCCCTATAAAAATGGAAAGACCTCATTCCGCGGTGGATACGGAATCTTCCACGACCGGATTTTTGGCAACCTATTCGGAAATGCGCGCGGCAACCCGCCGTTTCAGCGCGACTTGAGCAACTTCCCGGGCGCGCCGCTGTCGACTGTGCCATTGCTGCCGACCGCTACGCCGACCGCCACGATTCAGAACATCGACCCGCTGACGCAATTTGCCTGGCTGGCTTCGCCGGTTCTTTTCGATAGGAACCTGCGCATTCCCTACAGCCAGAACTGGAACGTGGGTTTCCAACGGGAGATCGCTCCGAATTTGTCGTTGGAGCTCAACTATGTGGGTTCCCATGGTACCCGGGAATTGCGGGTGGTGGATGGCAATCCGCCGCAACCGGCCCTGGTGGCGCAGTTGCTGGCGCTGGGGATTGCGCCTTCAACGCTGACGTTCAACACGCTGAGGTTTGGCGCGTTGATCGGCGCACTGCCGTTCAACGCGGTGAACAATACAGCGTTTGGTTCGGTAGCCCTGAACAGGTCAATTGGGAATTCCACGTACCATTCGCTGCAAATGAACCTGCAAAAGCGCTTGTCGCACGGGTTGGATGTGGGAGCGGCGTATACCTGGTCGCATGCGATTGACGACTCGAACGATCCTCTGGTGGCGGCCGGCAGCGGCGGCCGGAGCTTCCCGCGGAATTCATTTAATCTGCGGGAGGAGCGGGGAAATTCGGGTTTTGATATTCGGCACCGAGCGGTGGTGCACTATACCTATGAGTTGCCAGTCGGACGTGGAAAGCAGTGGCTGGCCAACGGCTTCGCGGGACGAGCGCTGGAGCACTGGATGTTCTCTGGCATCACCTCGGTGCAGACCGGTTTCCCGATTGACTTCTTTGGCAACCGGGACACTGAACACACGGGCTTTAGCAGCCGCCTGGACTACCTTGGGGGGACGCCGATAGTGGACACCTCGGCTGGGTTGCCGGCGACCGGGCCTTCGCGTAACCAGTTTGCGCGAGCGCAGTACGGCTTTGCTGGAAACTCCGGTCGCAATCAGTTCTATGGGCCGGGGTTCGTGTCCTCTGACCTGGTACTGAGCAAGAAAACCGCAATTACGGAACGCTTGGCGCTGATCTTACGGGCTGAAGGCTACAACATCTTCAACCACCCAAATTTTGGCAGCCCGAGCAATACCTACCAAAGCGGGGCGGCACTGTTCGGACATTCCACGAATGAGGTGGGGCGTGCGGATGGAACCACGGGCTCACGCCAGATGCAGTTCTCATTGAAGCTGGAGTTCTAGGACCAAG
>JANYBT010000054.1 GCA_025360645.1 Acidobacteriaceae bacterium
GACAGAAGTGCTGCAACTAAGAATCCGCACCATGGAGAACACGCTGCCGTCGGCACCCCACTTCTCGCAAAGAACGCGAGAAATGGGGCACCCCTAGTGGTAGAATTTGCAACGTGCCCAGAAAGATGCGGGGCACCCGGCAGAGAGTCTTCTAAAACTTGCGATATTTCTATCTGGCCCAGTATCCGGAATGTCTACGCTCGCAACTGGCGGCAATGTCACTCAGGCAAAGCAGAACGCCAATGCCGTAAGTATAGTCACTGGTGGTGCAGGAATTGCCCGCGACAAAGGGTTTTTGGAAGCTGTGGATTGTGGCCTCCGCTTGATTGGTCTGAGTGGTACCGGATGCCCACAATAAAAGTATCTTCATAAGCAGGTATCGTGCGGCGGGTTTAGAAGGCTGGAGGACGAATGGCAAAGCCATTGTGGAGTAGTCTCCTATCTATAACGACCTGTTTCACCCTGTTGGCATTTGCGCTAGCCTACGGATTTGCACGAAGCATCATCTCGCCAAGAGCACTCGAAGTTGGATTCTTGGTGCTAATCGGATGTCTTGCTGTTGTGGTCTCGTTCAGGTTCAGCAAGGGTGTGACTGCTTTCAAGAATGAATCTTCTCAATCAGCGAGAAAGGGAAGTTCAATCAGAGTTTTGCAGGTTACTGTCGTAGTATTGCCGCTGATGCTTATCTTCGGATTGTGGCTTACCAGAGGCGACCCGCTGGCTCCACGGCTGGTAGGTGCAGCGATGAATATTGTCGTAACATGTTGGTTCATCTCTCTCCTACGTCGGGCAAATGGGAATTAGAGTTGTGCTCCGCCATAATTTCCTCTCGCAAACAAGGGTCGCCCTATCCCTTATCTCATGGATGCGGGGTACGGTACATCGGGCACGCGCTGAAGGCTAGAAGTGGCGGTCGAACCACAGCGCCCCGTCTTTTATCTCCACACTCAAACCAATGCATACTCTCAAGACAATATTTCCGCCTGCCAGAATTCTTGTCAAGCCCTTTTACTTGAGGTGTTCTCCGCACCTCCATCAAAACACACCAAATATATACTTCTAGTCCATAGGACAAAACCTGCCTTCAAAATGGTATAATAACTATAAGAATGGAAAAAGAACTGCTGCGCTCCCCGAAAGGGTCGGGCCTAGCCGCCTACCGGCAACCATTCTGCAGGACACGTGTTTCCGCTGCTCACCGCATACAGCACCAGCTCCACCCGCGACGAGATTCCCAGCTTGTCGAACACCCGGAACATATATTTCTTGATCGTGTTCTCGCTCAGGCCGAGTTCGCAGGCGATGTCTTTGTTGGTCAGTCCTTCGGCCACCAGCGCGACCACTTGCTCTTCCCGCGGCGTGAGCAACTGCGTTCCTTTCGCATTCACCACCCGCATCGTAGGAGTGTGCGCCACCACGTCCAGCAGGAAGTGCAACTGCTCGTTGTTGATCCAAATCTGGCCGTGATGAACGGTGTGGATGCACTTGCAAAGTGCCCGCAACGACGACTCGCTGAAATGGAACAGCCCGGTCGCGCCCGCGCGGAAAGCGTTTACCACAAATTCGCGGTCGTAAGTGTCAATCAGCAGGATAAGCGAGACCCGCGGGTGCGTCAGGTGAATGCGCCGCAGGATGGCAACCCCGTCCCATCGCCCTGCCAGCCGCTCCTGGCTCAGCAGGACGACATCGACGGGGTGGCCGGCGATGGCTATCAGAATCGCTTCCGACTCGATGCGGCAGGATTGCACGTTGAATTCCGGCCGCCGCCGCAGCGCGCCCATCAGCAGCTTGGATTGAATGGGGCCGGAATCCGCCACCAGCACTTCGATAGGACGTTCGCCCTCGGCAAGTGACGCGTCCAAGGTTCTCATCAGAGACATGATTGATCTATTATGCGCGGCGACTGAGGGTGATGTCAGGTACGTACGTCACACATGCGGCGCGAGTCGCGTCACATCGGGGGGAGGCGTTTGCTGCGAAAAAACGGGAGAATTTGTGCCGGCCGAATGTGACTTGCGGTCAGCAGCGAGTGCGCATCTCCACGTGATTCAAGCACTTGGTGACCGGCGTCGGACCCACATTGGAGGAAGGCTGAACAAATCCGATGAGGGGAGGGGAACTCGGGGAGAGTCCACCCAGGTAGACAGTTTCTGGTGTGAGTAGTCGCGAAATCAATCGCCTCTAGCAACTTCTGGAGACAACACTTTGCATGTCTTGCGTGCTCCGAAGCTCGGCCGTAACGTTGAAACTGAAACATTCCGCAAGTGCAAGCTTGCGAAAGCGGTCGCGACGAGCAGGCGGTCAGAGCAACAGGAGATGAACGCAATATTACGCACGGTCGTGGTGGTGGCTGCTGGTCTGCTCGTCCAGCAGTCGGTCGTGGTCGCAGCGGGGCAAGAAGTGGCGCCGGCAGCAGTGGTAAGCAGTCTGGAAAGTCCGAACAGCTCGAACGTTCCATTGCCGGCGGTGGGATCCAAGGGGAATCTGTCCCTGGACACCCAGACGCCTCTTGACGCTGCGATCACAAAACCCGGCAGAGCGGAAGGCACGGGAGATCCTGCACTCGGAGGGGAGCGCCATCCGCTCTATCGGCTACACAAGAGCGACGTTCTGGAAGTGAGTTTCACGTTTTCACCCGAGTACGACCAGACTGTCACCATTCAACCCGACGGTCGCATTTCGCTGAAGCACGTAGGCAGCCTGTTCGTGGAGGGACTGAGCCTGCCGGACCTGACGGATGCGGTGCGTGGCGCCTGCGCGGGGACGTTGCATGACCCCGAGGTCAGTATTGCTCTGAAAGATTTTGAGAAACCGTATTTCATCGCGACGGGCGAAGTGGCGCGTCCAGGAAAATACGAGTTGCGCAGCGAAATTACGGTGAACGAGGCGGTGGCCATGGCGGGCGGCTTCACCAAACAGTCGAAGCACTCGCAAGTGGTGTTGTTCCGGCGCGCGGCGGACGATCTGGTCGAGGCCCGCGTGTTGAACCTGAAGCAGATGCTGAACCACAGGAACTTGAGCGAAGACATGCACTTGCGGCCCGGCGACCTGGTCTACGTGCCGCAAAGTCAGATCTCAAAGATCCAGCGCTTCATGCCCACGTCGAGTATGGGCATGTACATGAGCGGATTGAAGTTCTGAGTTGGCAGTGAGCGACGAGATGTTAGAGGAAAGCCCAATTCGCAGGCAGCTGAGAGCACCGCCCTCCCCCACCATGCGCGATGTGCTGGCGGTGGTTTTCCGGCAACGGAGGCTGTTCGCCTGGAGCTTTGCGGTGACGTTTGCGATTGTCCTCCTGTACGGGATCATGTCTCCCAACTACGAGGCCCATATGCGGGTGCTGGTGCGCAGAGGGAGACTGGATCCCGTGATGACGGCGGAGGTCAACACGCCGCCGCAGTTTGCGCGCAGCGAGGTGGGCGAAGAGGAACTGAACTCGGAAGTGGAACTGCTGCGGGATGAACAACTTCTGAAGAACGTGGCGCTTGCGGCAGGAGTCGTAAAACCGAGTCTGTTCACGCGGCTGCACCTGACGGCGGACGATGCGGAGGGGAACGCGCAACGAGCGGCGCGCACGCTTGCTCAACAAGTGCAGGTGGCGGCGGTGAAGCGCACCAACCTGATCCAGGTTGCGTACCGGGCGGACAGTCCGGCGGAGGCGGCCCGAGTTTTGCAGGCGCTGATGGCGCAGTACCTGGAAAAACATGCTGCGGTGCATCGTCCGTCGGGCGAGTCGCGGTTCTTCGATCAGCAGACAGCGCAGTACCAAGAGCGGTTGGCAGCGGCGGAGCGGTCGGTGGCCAGCTTCACGCGCGAGCGGGGAGTGGTCTCGGCGGCATTGGAGCGGGACATCGCATTGCAGAAGTTGGGAGAGGCGGATGCGGGAGCGCGGCTGGTGCGGCAGGGGATTGCAAATCAGCAGAAGCGTATCGAAGAACTGGGTCGGCAACTTGCGAAGCTGCCGGAGCGGAGCACCACGGAGGTGCGCACCTCGGACAACCCGATCTTGCTGGAAAAGCTAAAAACGAAAGTGCTCGAGCTGCAATTGAAGAGAACCGAACTAGTGACCAAGTTCGAACCGAGCTACCGGCTGGTGCGGCAGGTGGATGAGCAGATTGCGGAAGCGCGGCAAGCGATCGTGGCGGAGAACCTGACGCCGGTGCGGGAACAGATCACGGCGAAGGACGCGAATTACGAGTGGGCTAAGGCGGAATTGGCCAGGGCCTTTGTCGATCTGGGCGGACTGCAAGCGCAGGAACTGGCCGCGAATGGTCAGTTAGCTGCGCTGCGGCAGTCCGCCCGCCAGTTCCAGCAAGACGCGCTGGTGCAGGGGGACCGGACGCGCCAGGCCAAGGCGGAGGAAGACGACTATTTACTGTACCGGCGCAAGCGGGAGGAGGCGCGGATCGGAGATGCGCTGGACGAACGGGGCATCGTGAACGTGGCAGTAGTGCAGGAACCGGTAGCACCGGCAATTCCGGTCCATTCGTTCCTGGCATTTTTGCTGGCGGGATTTGGAGCGGCCAGTGTGATGAGCGTGGGGACGGTGTTCGTGGCGGACTACCTGGACCCGGCGCTGCGGACGCCGGAGGAAGTGATCTACATTCTGGGAGCGCCGCTGCTGGCGTCATTGCCGGAAGATGCAGCGTAGCGGAGAAGAGTCGGGGTCTGAAAGCGGAGAGTCTTGAGATGAGTGCGGGTGTGGATGTTTTGCGAGCGGCGATTCTATCGGATGACGCTGAGCCGCGCCTCGAGGTGCGAAGGGAAGCCGTGGCGCCGCCGACTGCACGGTGGAGCGCGAGCGAGTTTGAGCGAGAGCAACTGAGAGCGCTGGTGAGGAGAGTATTTTTCCCGGGCTGGCCTCGTCCGGCGAAACAAGTGGTTTTCGCTGGAATCGAAGACGGCGAAGACATGGCCGGGACGTGTTTGCAGGTGGCGCAAACCTTGGCGGCGGAAGTTTCCGCGACGGTGGCGCTGGTGCCGGCAACCGCCGAGCCCGGGGGAGAGCAGAGCCCCTTGGAGTGGAAGAACGAAGTGACGGGGCCACAGAGCAGTCTGCGAATGATTTCTCGGCGGCTTTCCGAGCACGTGTACGAGGTACCGGCGCAAGTGCTGGCTGGACAGGACGGAGGAGCTTGCCCCGCGGCGAGGTTGCGAGACCGGATCCACCAACTGCGCCACGACTTTGAATACTGTGTGCTGTATTCTCCGCCTCTCGGACGGTCGAACCAAGCGGCATTGCTGGGGCAGTTGACGGATGGAGTGGTGCTGGTGCTGCAGGCGCACCAGACGCGACGAGCGGCGGCCAGCAAAGCGCAGGAAGTTTTGCGAGACGCCAATGCCAAACTAATCGGAGTGGTGCTGAAGGGGAGGCGGTTCCCAATCCCCGAAGGCTTGTACCGGCGGTTGTAGTTTTTCAACAAAATTTGATTCGCAGCAAATCCATTCAATTGTAGTTCGAGTCGATGCGTGGGAGAGGGCAGCAATGTCTTTGCCGGCAGTTTCGCCATTGCCTAACCAAAGCGTAGCGGTGGAGAGCTATGCGCGAGTGATTCCAGGCTCTGCCGTGAGGGCGGCGGGGCAGAAGAAAGGGCCAGCGCGAGTGGGGGGTAGGGGGCCTCAAGGCGAAGTACATGATCCGCAGGAATGGATTGAGGCGGCCGAGACGGGCAGCGGCACGGCAGATTATCCGCAGCGGGTGCAAGCTATTCTGCAGGCGATGCTGCCGCGGCCACGAGCGGAGAGCCGGTGGAACTTGTGGCGTGCGGTGCTAGTGGATGGAGCTGTACTGCTGGCGGGTTCGTTGGGAACGGCGCGAGTGTTGGGCTTGCATCTGGGGTTTTCGGTGGGATTCGCCACGCTGTACACGATTGTGGCGACGCTGTTGATTTTCAGCGAAGGAGGCTACGACAGCGACTGCCGCAGCGCGGCGCCGGTGACCAAGTCAGTGATGTGGGCGGCGTTGCTGACGGTGGGTTGCAGTTGGCTGATGACGGATGGGTCGCCGACGCGGGTGCATACGCTGCGGGCGGCGGCGGCGGGGTCGGCGGGATTGCTGGCGCTACGCTGGTGCACCATGCACCGCGCGTCGATCAGGTTGCGGTCCGGGTCCGCGCCGGTTCGCAATGTGTTGATCGTGGGTGCGGGACGGGAAGGCAGGAGGATCGCGGAGCATCTGGAGTCGCTGCCGCGATCGGGCTATGCGGTGAAGGGCTTTCTGGACGACACGCTGCTGGCCTATCCGGGAGTATTGGGACGGATCGACGATTTGGAACAGGTGGCGCGTGCCCACTTCGTGGATGAGGTGATGGTCGCTCTGCCGGGAGAACCCGACCGGTCACGCAGCATAGTGGAGCGGGCGCGCCGGAACCGGCTGGACGTGACGGTGGTCCCGAATCTTTATGGATCGGCCGCGGGGAAAGTGCAGATCAAGAACCTGGGGAGTGTTCCCATGCTGACGCTTCACCAGGAGGCGCTGCCGGCGGGAGGGCTGTTGGGGAAGCGTGCCTTCGATGTGGTGGGAGCGCTGGGTGGGCTGGTGGTGGGCTGGCCGTTGATGGTGGCGATCGCACTGCTGATCAAATTGGATTCGCCCGGGCCGGTCTGCTATGTAGCGGAGCGAGTGGGCGAGAAAGGACGGCGTTTCCGTTTCTACAAGTTCCGCACCATGCGGCAGCACTCGAACGGGCAAAGGGAGGAGTTGCGAAAAATTAACCAGCGGCAAGGACCGTGTTTCAAGATCGCCGGTGACCCGCGCGTGACCCGTTTGGGAGCGGTGCTGCGCCGCTACAGTCTCGACGAACTGCCCCAACTCTGGAATGTGCTGCTGGGGGACATGAGCCTGGTGGGACCGCGGCCTCACCCGGTAGATGATTTCGAACGGTATGAGCTGAACCATCTCCGGCGCCTCGACATGAAGCCGGGTTTGACGGGATTGTGGCAGATCATAGCGAGAAGGAATCCATCGTTCCACATCAACATGGCGCTGGACTTGGAATACATCGAACGCTGGAGTTTCTGGGGCGATTTGCAGATTCTGATGCGGACGGTGCGGGTGGTGCTGGCGGGGGAGGGAAGGTGAGCCGATGCTCTCTGGCGGGGCAGGAGTAATGCTGGGGAGAAAAATCCTGACCACAGAGCCCGCGCCGGGAGGTGGGCAAGCGGGCTCTTCGAGATTTGTTCCGGGGGACAGGGCGGGCGAAACATATGGCGGGCTGATAATGCGCGAGCCCTTGTGGGAAGCGACGGCAACGGTAGTACGACCGCTTCGGTTCCTGTTTCTGGCGCCCTCGTGGTTATTTTTGGCAACGTTGGCAGTGGTGTTGTTCCGCCCGCCGGACTACCCGTTTTATTCCGCGGACCACGTGGTCTTTGTGGCGCTGCTGCTGGCGGCGGGGTTGAACGTGATGGTGACGCGGCGACAGATACCGCTGGTCAAGGCGATTACTGCGCCAATGCTGTGCCTGCTGGTGCTGGCGGGGGCACGGCTGCTTAGCCAACCGTTCGACGCGGAGACGTGGAGTCTGGTGGCGGCAAAGTTCGTGGTACCCTACACGCTGTTTCACCTGGCGATACTGGTGTTTGGCGAGGTGCGGGCTGGGCGACGGCTGGAGATCTTCGCGGTGGTGGTTCTGGCGTACTTGTGTTTCACGGCGCTCGCGTTTGTGGCGGGTGCAAGGGCGCTAGTTTTTCCTCGTTTCATTTTGGATGAGAGTATTGGCATCCACCTGGATCGAGCTCGCGGGCCGTTCCTGCAAGCGGTGGCGAACGGGGTGACGTTGAACTTGCTGGGCCTGGTTGCGTTGGACTCGTTCGGACGAGGCCGGTTGCGGGGCTGGGGGGGCGCATTGCTTTTGGCGGCACTCCCGGTGGCGATTTTGGCGACGATGACGCGGGCGGTATGGCTTTCGTTCGCCGGTTCGGTGGTGGCGGTGTGGTGGCTCAACGACAGTCAGCGGATACGACGAGTGTGCCTGGCGTGGGTGATTGCGGGCGCGATGGTGGCGGCGGTGGCCCTGAGTTCAGAGACCTTGCGGTCCACATTGCAGGATCGGGCGGTGGAAGAGGGGCCGGTGGAAGTGCGGTTGTCAGTGTACCGCGCCGCCTGGGAATTGATTCAGGAGCGGCCGCTGGTGGGGTGGGGAATCAACCGGATGCCGCCGGAACTGGCGCGGCGCATGGAGGGGTATCACCTGAAAGCGTTTTGGCCGCACAACACCTATCTGGAAATTCTGGTCGAGCAAGGCGGGTTGGGATTGGGATTGTATGTGTGGTTGATGGTGGGGGTGTACCGCCTGGGGCGACCGCGAACGGCCCGCGGCGATGAGTTTCCGGGCGCAGGCTTCCGAAGACTGTGGCCGGTGACGTTGGGGGTGTACTTGTTCAATGCGATGTTTGTGGTGATGAACTACCAATTCGTGAACGGGTTGGTGTTTACGCTGGCGGGAGTATTGGCGGCGCAGAACCGGCGCGATGAGGAGGCGCGGTAGTGCTGTGCCCACTAAGCAGCGCAATACTCCTCAGCACACGCTCACTGCTGGGGGCGGGGAGAGGGCTGTTGGCAGTGATTGGGCTAGTTTGGCTGCTCTGGGTGTGCGGTGGGCCACCCGTAGTGGCGCAGCCAGCTGTTTCCCGAAATATCGCCGGTGAGGTGATTCCAGCCGAGTTCTTCGGGCTGCATTTTCGCCGGGACAAGATCGCGTGGCCCGCGGTGCCGTTCGGCAGCTTGCGCTTGTGGGACACGGACACGCGCTGGCAGCAAATGAATCCGGGACCGGGCAGGTTCGAATGGGCGGTACTTGACGACTACCTGCGGGCAGCCAAGAGTCACGGAGTGAGCGATGTGTTCCTGACGCTGAGCAGTACGCCGAGATGGGCGTCATCGGACCCGTCGAACCGGCTCTGCGACTATGGCGGGCTGATCGCGCCGGGAACCCGAGGAGACTGCGACCCGCCGAATGACTTGAACCGCGACGGGACGGGAAGCGACCAACACTGGCGCGACTTTGTGTATGCAATGGCGGCCCATCTGGCGGGTCTGGATCCGGCGGTCTACGCCGCGGTGAAGTACTTCGGGATGTGGAATGAATTCACGCGGAAAGCATCGTGGACGGGAACGAGCCAGCAGTTGGTGCGGATGGCGCAGGATGCAAACTGTATTTTGACGGGACGCGGAAGGATCACTTCTTTAGGGCAAAGTTGTACAGCAGCAAATCAAGGCGAGCCTGGGGTGGGAGTGCTTGCGGCGGCGCGACTGGGGACGCCTGAGGCGGTGGCTGGCCCGAGCAGCAGTCCCGCACTCGGAGCCTATCTAGGGACGGCGGGAGCGGCGGAGGCGGCGGACGTGGTAGTGGTCCATGCCTATGCCTATCCAGACATGGGCCCTGCGGCGGCGGAGGACCTGGGGCCGAGGTGGCAGTCGCTGGCGGACGCGATTCCAAACGAGGCGAAAGATCGTCCGGCGTGGAGCAGCGAAGGCAGTTGGGGAGACACCGCGCGGCGACTTCCCGATACCGATATGCAGATGGCCTATGTCACCCGTTACTTTTTGCTGGGGTGGTCACTGGGATACCGGCGGATGTACTGGTACGCCGCGGACAGTTCGTGGGGAAGGCTGATTCGACCCAATGGGATTGAAGGTTGCCGAGACAAGCGGAGCGGTATGGGTTGCCCCACTCCGGCGGCGAAGGCATGGGCAACAGTGTATCGCTGGATGGTGGGGAGCACGATGACGAGGCGGTGCGCGGTGCAAGGTCAGTGGGTATGGACCTGCGAATTGACGACGCCGGACGGGGAGAAAGCGATGGCGGTATGGGATGCATCGCAGCCATGCGCTGGAGGAAAGTGCGCGAGCAGCAGTTACGCCGCGCCCGCTGGCTACACAAAGTACGAGACGCTGGACGGTGACGAATATCGAGTGCGGGACGGTCACGTGCCGATCCGCGCAAAACCAATTTTACTGAGGCATTGAGATGAGCGTCAGGGTAGTCGCCTACATCGCGAACGAATTTCCAAGCCCGTTCGAGCACTATGTGGCGGACGAAATCGGGGAGCTGCGACGGCGGGGAGTGCGAGTCATCCCGTGCAGCGGGAGAGCGGCATACGGGGCTGGGTGGAAGGGGGAGTCGGAGCAACTGCGGGAAGAGACGGTGTGCCTGAGGCCGGTTTCTGCGAAGTTGGCGGCGCAGTCGATATGGCTTTTGGTCTGCAATCTAGGACTGCTTTCGGATTTGTGGCTGCGACTGGCGAGAGGAAGGGAAGGACTGCGGCAACGGTGGCATGGGGTGGCCCACACTTTGTTGGGGGCGGCGCTGGCGATGCAGTTGAGAGGGAAGGGGGTTGAGCACATCCACGCGCATCATGGCTACTTTGCATCGTGGGTTGCGATGGTGGCGGCGCGGCTGCTGGGGACGGGATTCAGCCTGACGCTGCACGGTTCGGATGTACTGCTGCACGGGGCCTATCTGGATACGAAGCTTGCGAACTGCGGGTTTTGCTGCACGGTGTCGGAATACAACCGCCAGTTCATCCTGGAGCGGTATCCGGAGGTGGAAGCGGGGAAGGTCGTGGTGCAGCGATTGGGAGTGGATGTGGAGCGGTTCACGCTGCTGCCGGCGGCAGAGCGAGGCGAGGGGGAGCGGCTGCGGTTGCTATCGGTCGGGCGGCTTCACGCGGTGAAGAACCATCGCTTTCTGATTGACGCGTGTGCCCGGCTGGAACAACGGGGAATTGATTTTGAATGCGTGATTGCGGGCGATGGGCCAGAGAGAGAGGCGTTGTCGCGACAAGTGAAGGCGCGTGGATTGAACGGCCGGGTGAGATTTCTAGGACAGGTGGAGCGAGAGAAGTTGCGAGGCTACTATGCGACGGCCGACCTGGTGGTGCTCACCAGCCGCAGTGAAGGGGTGCCGCTGGTGCTGATGGAAGCGATGGCGCAGGGACGGTTGGTGCTGGCGCCGGCGATCACGGGCATTCCGGAGCTGGTTGAGCACGGAAAAAGCGGGTTTCTCTATCGCGAGGGATCGATGGAAGACTTCATGGCGCGGGTGGAAGAGGTGAGGAGGGCTGCGCCGGAAATGCTGGAGAGAATGCTCAGGGCAGGGCGGGAGCAAGTGCGGTCGCGATTCAACTTGCATACGAATGTGGAAGGGTTTGGGGAGTGGTTCGTGGAGCGGGCGGGGCGGAGCGAGGAGAACGGACAGTATGAGAATCCTGTACTGCAACAAATATAACTTTGGCTTTAGCGGCACCGAGGCGTATTTGTTTTCGCTGATGCGGCTGATGCGGGAGCGGGGAAACGAAGTCGCGCTGTTTTCGATGGAGCACGGACGCGAGCCGGAGATGGATTGCGAACAGACGCTGGTACCGCATCGGGATTTCAAGGATCCCCGGCAAGGAGTGTTGCGGCGCGTGGGTTTGGCGGGGCAGGCGATTTATTCGCGACAGGCGCGGCGAGCGCTGGGCGAGCAGGTAAGCAGGTTTCTTCCCGAGGTGGCGCATGTTCGCAACATCTATCACCACTTGTCGCCGTCGATTCTGTGGGAACTGAAGCGGCGTGGTGTGCCTGTGCTGTATCACCTGAACGATTTCAAGCTGCTGTGTCCGAGTTACAACCTGGTGTCAGGCGGGGAGGCGTGCGAACGCTGCGCGGGAGGGCAATACTGGCGGGTGTTGAGCGAGGGTTGTTACCAGGGATCGCGGGCAGCGGCAGCGGTGCTGGCGGCGGAGGCGTATGTGCACCATTGGCTGAAGACTTATGAAGAGTGCGTGGACATGTTTCTAGCTCCGAGCCAGTTCGTGCGGGACAAGTTGGTGGCGGCGGGATGGGACGGCGCGAAGATCCGGGTGCTGGCGCATTTTCAAAGCTTGCCGGAAGCGGTGGAGGGATCGGCGGGGCTATCGGCGGGGGGAGGGGATTACATCGCCTACTTTGGGCGACTGTCGCGAGAGAAGGGAGTGAGCGATCTGTTGCAGGCGATGAGGAGGTTGCCGAGGATTGCGCTGCGTATTGCGGGAGAGGGGCCGGAGCGGGTGGAGTTGGAAGCAATGGTGCGGCGGTGGGGATTGCGGAACGTGGAATTCCTTGGCCACATCACAGGTGGGGCGCTGGAGCACTTGGTGGGGGGGGCGAGGTTCACGGTGTTTCCGTCACACGCCTACGAGACGCTGGGCAAGAGCATTTTGGAATCCTATGCGCGGGGTAAGCCGGTGATTGCGAGCGACCTGGGATCGCGGCGTGAACTGGTGCAGGACGGGAAGACCGGGGTGTTGTATCCAGTGGGAGATGTTGAGGAATTAGCGGATGGGATTTCGTTTTTGTACGAACGTCCGGAGTTGACGCGGCAGATGGGGAGGGCGGGGCGAACGATGGTGAAACAGCGGCACGATCCGGAGGAACATTACCGGGCGATGGTGGCGATCTATGAGGAGATGATTGGGGGAAAGGCGGAGCGGTCGAGAGAGAGGGTGGTTGGCCGGAAAACGGCAGCCGCGAAACTTCGGGTGGCGTTCATCGGCGGCCGCGGAGTGGTTGGCAAATACAGCGGCATCGAAGCATATTACGAGGAAGTGGGAAAGCGGCTGGCGGGGAAGGGTCACGAAGTCACGGTGTACTGTCGAAACTACTTCACGCCGGCGCTGGCGAATTGCAATGGGATGCGGCTGGTGCGGCTGCCGACGGTGCGCTCGAAGCACTTGGAGACGGTGGTGCACACGCTGCTGAGCACGGTGCACGCCATGTTCTCGGGCTGCCAGATCGTCCATTATCACGCTTTGGGGCCGGCGCTGTTCTCGTTCCTGCCGCGTCTGGTGGGAAAGAAGACAGTGGTGACGGTGCAAGGGTTGGATTGGCAGCGGAAGAAGTGGGGCAGGCTAGCATCGGCGGTATTGCGACTGGGGGAGCGGGCGTCGGTGGGGCTGCCGAGCGCTACGATGGTGGTGTCGCGGACGTTGCAAGGATATTACCGGGAGCGGCACGGGGCGGAGACGCTGTACATCCCGAACGGGACTCAACTTCGAGAGCGCAAGCCGGGGCGGACGCTGGCGGCAAAAGGATTGAGCGCGGGCAACTACATTCTGTTTCTGGGCCGCTTCTCGCCAGAGAAGAACTGCCATCTGTTGATCGAGGCGTTCGAGAGGATTGAGACCTCCGCGCAACTGGTGCTGGCGGGCGGCTCCAGCTATACCGACGACTACACCCGCGAGTTGCGAAAGCACGAGTCAGAGCGGGTGCGTTTGCTGGACTGGGTGGCGGGCGAGGAGTTGGAGGAGTTGCTGACCAATGCGATGCTGTTCGTGCTGCCGTCAGATTTGGAGGGGCTGTCGCTGGCGCTGCTGGATGCGATGGGGGCGGGAGTGTGCGTGCTGACCAGTGACATTCCGGAGAACTGCGAACTGGTGGAGGGCGCGGGCTTTACCTTTCGGCGGGGTGAAGTTGCAGACTTGGAGCGCATGCTGCGGTTGCTGATTGCCGATGAGCAGGTGCGGCGGGAGGCGGGGATGCAGGCCAAGCGCAAGATCGAGTCGAGTTATCTTTGGCCGGAGATAGTGAGGACGATCGAACGAAGCTATCGCCAGATCATGGGATGGGGAGGGCGGGGATGGGAAGGGCCGAGGCCGAGGGACGCCGCGAGGCCAGCCGAGGACGAGGTGCGGATGCAGGAGCAGGAGCAGGTGTGGGAGCGGGAGCGGGAGCAGGAAACGTCCGTCGCATAGGAGTCTTGCGACGGAGAGCCAGGTCTTTGCGGAGTGGGAGGCAAGGGGTTCGACTGGCTGCGGCAAACGGGGACAGAGACTCTGCGCCCTTTCTTGTTTACAATCAAGGGAACTTGCGGCACGCGCTCAGGGCGTGGCTGGAAGGGTTTCTATCCCATGGACAATCCCATCCTGGTGACCGGCGGGGCCGGATTCATTGGCTCGAATTTCATCCTGCAATGGCTGCGGCAAGAAACCGGTGGGGTGATCAACTTCGACAAGCTGACCTATGCGGGTAACTTGCGAAATTTGGCGAGTATCGCGACGGATGCGCGTTACCAGTTTGTGCACGGGGACATAGTGGACCGGGATTTCGTGCGGGAAGTATTGCAGCGGCACCAGCCGAGCGCGATTGTTCATTTCGCGGCGGAAAGCCATGTGGACCGGTCCATTCACTGTGCCGACGATTTTATTCGGACCAACATCGAAGGCACGTTTGTGATGCTGGAAGAGGCGCGGGCTTACTGGGCGAATCTGGCGGCGGCGGGAAGAGAACGGTTCCGGTTTCTGCATGTTTCTACGGATGAAGTGTACGGGTCGCTGGGGCCGGGCGAGCCTGGGTTTTGCGAGACCACGGCCTATGCGCCCAATAGTCCGTATGCAGCGTCGAAAGCGGCGTCCGACCACCTGGTGCGTGCCTACCATCACACCCACGGTCTGCCGACGCTGACTACGAATTGCTCCAACAATTACGGGCCTTACCAGTTTCCGGAGAAACTGATTCCGCTGACGATCGTGAATGCGCGGCGGGGGAAGCCGTTGCCGGTGTATGGCGACGGATTGAATGTGCGCGACTGGCTGTATGTGGAGGACCATTGCGAGGCGATTCGAGCCGTCTTGTCGCGTGGGAAAGTGGGCGAAACATACAATATCGGCGGCGACACCGAGAAAACAAATCTTGAGATCGTGGAGACGGTGTGCAGCGCGATGGACGAACTGAAAGGGGACGCCCAACTGTTCCCTCACAAGAAACTGGTGATTTTTGTGAAGGATCGCTCGGGCCATGACCGGCGCTATGCCATGGATGCCAGCAAGATTAAACGCGAATTGGGATGGGCGCCGCGGGAGACCTTTGAGAGCGGGATGCGCAAGACAATTTCATGGTTTCTGGAGAATGACGAGTGGGTGAGAGAGGTGACCAGTGGGCAGTATCGGGAATGGATGTCGACGCACTATGCGCTTGAGCCTTGAGGCATGAACCCAGACCAACGTAAGCCCACACCTTACCGCGGCATCATTCTGGCCGGGGGCTCGGGGACCCGTCTGTATCCGGTGACTCATGCCGTGTGCAAGAGCCTGCTTCCGGTATATGACAAACCGATGGTGTATTACCCGCTATGCACTCTGATGCTGGCGGGGATACGTGACATCCTGGTCATTTCGACGCCGCAGGATCTGAGGACCTTTGAGCGGCTGCTGGGAAGCGGCGAACGTTACGGCATCAGCCTGCAATATGCGGCGCAGCCGAAGCCCGAGGGGATTGCGCAAGCGTTTCTAATTGGCCGCGAGTTTCTTTCTTCCGACTGTTGCGCGCTGGTCCTGGGCGACAACATTTTTCACGGCGATGCACTGGTGAACCGGTTCCGGGAGGCGACTGAGAAGGCAAGCGGAGCCCGGGTGTTTGCGTATCCGGTGCATGATCCAGAGCGCTATGGAGTGGTGGAGTTCGACGGCGAGGGCAAGGCGCTCAGTCTGGAAGAAAAGCCGAAGCACCCGAAGTCGCGATATGCCGTGACTGGCTTGTACTTTTATGACAATAAGGTAGTGGACATCGCACATTCGCTGCGGCCATCGGCGCGGGGAGAACTGGAGATTACGGACGTCAACAAAGAGTATCTGCGGCGGGGGGAACTGGAGGTGTGCGTGATGGGCCGGGGAATGGCGTGGCTGGACACGGGTACGCACGAAGCGCTGATGGAAGCGGCGCTATTTATCCAGACGTTGGAGAAGCGGCAAGGGTTGATGGTGGCTTGTCCGGAGGAGATTGCATACCGTGCCGGCTACATCAGCGCGGAGCAAGTAGAAGGGATGGCGCACTCGATGCGCAACAACAACTACGGCGCATATCTTTCGCAGCTCTTGAAAGAAAGGTGGTTCGGATGAGCGCAACGGCGCAGAAGGGCGCGGGGATCAAAAAGATCGGCACCTCACTGGCCGGCGTGTTTGTTCTGGAACCTCGTGTGTTTCACGATGAGCGTGGTTTTTTTCTGGAGAGCTACAGCGAGCGGGAATGGGCGGAAGCGGGAATTCAGGAGCGGTTTGTGCAGGACAATCATTCCTACTCAGTGCGGAATGTTCTGCGCGGGCTGCACTACCAGGTGACCCATCCCCAGGGAAAGCTGGTGCGGGTTGCGGTGGGAGAGGTGCTGGATGTAGTGGTGGATTTGCGGCGCAGTTCGGTGACCTTCGGGCGATGGGAATCGATCAGCTTGTCAGCAGAAAACAAGCGAATTCTTTGGATTCCTGAAGGCTTCGCGCACGGGTTTCGGGTGGTTTCGGAAAGCGCGCATGTTTTGTATAAGGCGACGGACGTGTATGACCCGGAGGGGGAGCGCACCCTTGCGTGGGATGATGCGGAGCTCAAAATCGATTGGCAACTGGATGAGGCGCCGGTGGTTTCGGCCAAAGATCGCGATGGAGTCTCGTTTCGCAACGCGGAGACATTCGATTAGGGCGACTTCCTGATGCGCATCACACTATTTGGAGCTTCGGGTCTGCTGGGTCAGGCATGGGTGCGACAGTGCAAGCAGGACGAACTAACGGCGCCGTCCTCTAAAGATGTGGACATCCGCGATGCCAGTCAAGTGCTGGCGCAACTGCAAGTCTCGCGGCCCGAATGGGTGGTGCTGGCGGCCGCCTATACGGACGTAGACGGATGCGAGACGAATCCCGAGCTTTGTGTCGCGGTAAACACTACGGGGGCGGTGAACGTGGCGCGTGCCGCGAAAGAAGTTGGGGGTCGCCTGTTGTTCTTCAGCACGGACTACGTCTTTGGCGGCACTGGCACGAAGCCGCACGAAACAGATGACGCGCGCGACCCCATTAATGTATATGGCCGGGCCAAGGCTGAAGCCGAATTGCAATTACTGGAGTTGATGCCAGATTGCTGCATAGTGCGGACCTCGTGGTTATTTGGAGCGGGGCGGAAGTGTTTTCCGGGCACGATTCTGGAACTGGCGAGGACGCGCGAGGAAATCCGCGTGGTGATGGACCAGAAGGGGTGCCCCACCCTGGCAGACGATCTGGCTGGGGCGGCACGGCGGCTTTGCGAACTGAATGCGCGCGGCATTGTGCACGTGACAAATGCGGGCGCGTGCAGCTGGTTTGAGTTTGCGCAGGAAACGGTTCGTGGCGCTGGACTAGAAACCCGCGTCCTGCCGACTACCAGCGCGGAGTTCGTTCGTCCTGCGCAAAGGCCTGCTTATAGTGTGTTGTCGACAGACAGTTTGCATCGCCATGGAATCGCGATGCCGCCATGGCAAGACGCGCTGGCCCGTTATCTCGCCCAGGAAGCATACGAGGCGCACACCTACGGCAGCGGAAATTGACGCCATACCAGGTCCATGGCATCTTCTCCCGATGACAGGAGGCCTTCCAGTTGGGCATCCTCAATCGCAGCCAATATGTGTTTGAACTGGGGTCCGGGTTTGTATCCGGCCCGGATCAAATCGTCGCCGGTGACTAAGGGCACGGGACGCATGGTCTCGGGAGGAATCGAGTGCAACTTTTCCTGGGCGTAGTGGTAGCAGGTCAAGTCGCGGTGGCTGGAGAGGCAGTCCATACGGTGCAGGGCCATGTGTTCCTCGAAGGCGGGTAGCCGCAAGAACTTTTTCAAAGTGGAATCCTTCATGCGCAATACGTCGCCAAAGCGCATGTGATTTTGCACCAAAGCCAGGCTCTGCTGAGTGTCGTCGTTGGAAAAACGGAGACGACGGCAAATGTTCTCTGCCATCTTGACACCGACTTCGACATGACCATCGAAGCGGATGCGGTCGGGAGCGACTCGAAAAGTAGAAGGTTTGCCGACATCGTGCAATAGCGCGCCCCACGCCAAGGTGGGAGAACAGCCCAGAGAAAGCTGCTCGAGGAGCAGGAGGGTGTGCTCGAAGACGTCGCCTTCGGGATGATACTGCGGCGGTTGGTCGACTCCTTTCATGGCGCTGATTTCGGGCAATACTTCTTTGAGCAGACCGCTGGAATCCAGCAGCAAGAATGCCTGGCGGGCATGTCCCTCGGTGAGCATTTTGGTGAGTTCAACGCGGGTGCGCTCATGGGAAACGTCGCGCACTCGGAGGGCGTGTTTCTGCATGGCGCCAAAAGTGGCGGCTTCAATGAGAAATTGAAACCGTGCTGCAAAACGCACCGCGCGCAACAAGCGAAGCTTGTCTTCCGCAAAGCGCTGTTCGGGATCGCCGATGGCGCGAATGATGCCTGCCTGAATATCGTTGCGCCCACCGACAAAATCCAAAACCTCGCCGCTGGCCGGATCGAGCAGCAGGCCATTGATGGTGAAGTCGCGGCGTTGGGCGTCTTCCTGCGGACTGCTGCTGAAGCGGACCTGGTCAGGATGGCGTCCGTCGCTGTAACTGAGATCGCAGCGGAAGGTGGCGACTTCCACGCGACCCCTGCTGGCAGAGGAAGTCACGTCCGCTTGTTGCTGGTCATGGGCGGGCGCGACCAGCACTACGCCAAACTGGGCTCCCACAGGGATCGCGGCGGGAAAGATGCGCATGACCTGGTCTGGAGTTGCGTCGGTGGCCACGTCATAGTCCGCGGGCTCGCGCTTGAGAATGATGTCGCGCACGCAGCCGCCCGCGAAATAGGCCGTATGGCCGCGCAGGCGCAGGGTGTGGGCAATCCACTCCGCATCTTTCCTGGCATGGCTAAGGAGCGTCATCTCAGTGTAAATCGCTTTCCGCGCGGAGCCTGGCTTCGCTGATTCAGGCTAGCACGGCTCGGGGTCTAAAAATAAAGTGTAAAGCATGCTTGACACCAGCAAGGTGGGTTTGGTACAAACGACATGTAAAGCATGCTTGACAGTTCGAGGAGGCATTATGGGGTTCTCGGGAAAGCGTTATACGGCAGAAATGATTGCGGCCGTTACGGCTTATGCGGTGGTACTGGTGGTCAGCATCCGGATGTTGCAGCACGGCATACAGGGGCCGTTGCGATATACGGTGGCCCTGCTGCCGATGCTGCCATTGCTGCTAGTGCCGTTCGTGGTAGTGCGGTCGTTGCAAAGGATGGACGAACTGCAGAAGCGAATTCAGTTGGAAGCTTTAGCATTCGGATTTACCGCTTCGGCACTGCTGACTTTTGGGTACGGATTTCTGCAAGGAGTGGGCCTTCCGCAAGTCAATTGGTGCTTCGTCTGGCCGGTGATGGCGGTCTGCTGGATCGTCGGCCAAATGCTGGCGTCTCGGAGGTATCGGTGAAAAGCCGGGTAAGGGAACTGCGGCTAGAACACAACTGGTCGCAGGCCGAGTTAGGAGAGAAGCTTGGGGTCTCGCGGCAAACCGTGAATGCCATAGAAACGGAGAAATACGACCCCAGTTTGCCGCTGGCGTTCAAGCTGGGCCGCTTGTTCAAGAAGCGGGTCGAGGACATTTTTGAAGCTTAGAGGTTCGCAACTATTTGGAGGCGAGGAAAATAAAATCACATTCACAGGAGGCAACATGCAGAGCGGGAAATTGAAGCGGTACGCGGTGGTGACCATGGTTGGAGTGCTCGGAATATTCTGTGCGCTCGGATTGCAGGCGCAGCAGGGTAGAGCGGCGTCGAGTGAGTTTCTGGTTCGGAATGCCCGGGTGTTCGACGGCCAGAAGACAGAGGGGGTCGAAGTTTGGGTGAGGGACGGGAAGATTTACGGCGTTGGAAAAAACCTGAAGGCGCCGGCGGGAATCCGGGTAGTGGATGGGACTGGCGACACGCTGCTGCCGGGCCTGATCGACTCGCACACTCATGCGTGGGGCGATGCACTGGAGCAAGCACTGATGTTTGGCGTGACAACGGAGCTGGATATGTTCAGCGACGTGAAATTCGGTCAGCAGATGCGAAGTGAACAGACGGCGGGGAAGGCGACGGATCGTGCGGATTTGTTCTCTGCCGGCACACTGGTGACTGCCCCCGGGGGACATGGGACGGAATACGGGATTCCAATCCCTACGATCAGTCGTCCGGAAGAGGCGCAGGCGTTTGTGGATGCACGCATTGCGGAGGGAAGCGATTACATCAAGCTGGTGTATGACGATGCCAGCGCCTACGGCTCCCATCGCCCCACGTTGAGCAAGGAAACCATGAAGGCGGTGAGTGATGCGGCCCACAAGCGCGGCAAATTGGCGGTGGTTCATATTGGCAGTCAGCAACAGGCGAGGGATGCGATCGATGCGGGGGCCGACGGTCTGGTGCACTTGTTTGAGGAGGTTAAACCCGCGCCCGATTTTGCCAAGGTGGCGGCTGCGCACCATGTTTTTATAATTCCGACTTTGGCAGTTCTGGAAAGCGTTGGCGGGGATGCGGGTGGCGCTGCGCTGGCTGCGGACCCGCGTCTGTCGCCGTACTTGACTTCGGAAAACATGGCGAACTTGAAGAAGAGCTTTCCGAAGTTTCCGACGGGGTTGAGCGAGAAATATGCGGAAACCGCGGTGCGAGAACTCAAGGCGCTGAAGGTTCCGATGCTGGCAGGGACGGACGCACCGAATCCCGGAACTGCGCATGGCGCCAGCCTTCACCGCGAACTGGAACTGTTGGTGCGCGCGGGACTGACTCCGGAAGAGGCGTTGGCGGCGGCCACCTCGGTCCCCGCCGCGACCTTCCATCTGAGCGATCGGGGCTCCATTGCTGTGGGCAAGCGCGCCGATTTGCTTCTGGTCAAGGGCGATCCGACGAAAGACATCACGGCCACGCGGGACATCGTTGCAGTGTGGAAGCAGGGCGTGGAGGCGGATCGACAGAGCGATCGCGCGAAGATTGAGAAAGAAAAGCAAGCTTCCGAGCAGGCTCGCAACAGCGCCGCGCCGAGTGGATCGGAAGTTGGGCTGATCAGCGACTTCGAAGACGGCAAAGCCAGCGTGAAGTTCGGCGCGGGCTGGAGCGTGAGCACGGATGACATTGCGGGCGGAAAATCTACGGGGTCGATTAACGTAGTAGTAGGCGGAGCCAACGGCAGTAAGCAGGCGCTCGCGGTTGCGGGGGAAATTGCTCCGGGCTTGCCTTTTGCCTGGGCGGGCGCCATGTTCAGCCCAGGCCCTCAACCCTTTATGCCGGTGAACCTGTCGGCGAAGAAGGCATTGACTTTTTCAGTGAAGGGCGACGGCAAGACCTATCGCGCCATGTTCTTCACCCAGAGCGGGGGCCGCATGCCTGCAGTGCAGACGTTTGTCGCAGGTGCGGAGTGGCAGAAGGTCAGCTTGCCTTTTTCGGGCTTCAACGGCACCGACGGCCACGACATCAACTCTATTCTTTTGGTCGGCGGGCCGACTGCCGGCAAGTTTGACTTCCAGGTCGATGATGTAAAACTGGAGTAGGAGAGGGAATGGCGTTGATCCTTGGCATTGAGAGTTCGTGCGACGAAACCGGCGCGGCGGTAGTGGCGAGCGGCGAGAAGATCATCTCAAACGTGGTGGCCTCGCAGATCGCCACTCACCAGCGTTATGGTGGAGTGGTGCCTGAACTGGCTTCGCGCGAGCATTTACGGGCCTTGGTTCCCGTGGTGCGGCAGGCGCTGGCGGAAGCTGGGCAGACCTACCAGTCCCTGGACGCCATCGCGGTGACGCAGGGGCCAGGCCTGATGGGCGCGCTGCTGGCGGGCATCAGCTATGCCAAGGCGTTGGCGTTCGCCGCGGAAAAACCACTGATTGCCGTCAACCATCTGGAGGGCCACATCCACGCCGTGCTGCTCGAGGCGAAGCGGAAGGGCAACGGTCAAATGGAGTTTCCGGTGCTCGCTCTGGTGGTTTCCGGCGGGCACACGCATCTCTATTTGGCTGCCCAGTATGACGCCGGCTGGACTTATGAAAATGTCGGGCGGACCCGAGATGATGCTGCAGGCGAGGCTTTTGACAAGGTGGCGAAGCTGTTGGGACTGGGTTATCCGGGAGGGCCAATTGTGGATGGCCTGTCCAAGCATGGGAATCCGGAGGCAGTACCGTTTGCGCTGGCGCAGATGAAGCACCGCGACCGTAACCAGCAGGGAATTCCTACAGGGGCCCGTGTCCGTTTTGATTTTTCCTACAGCGGCCTGAAGACCGCCGTTCTCCGGTATGTGCAACTGCACAATCTGCAAGCCTCCATCGACGCCCGACGGAACGCTTTGTCGTCCATCGCCAAACCCACGGTCGAAGACTACCTGGGGCTGTGCGACGCGCAGACGTTCAACCTGATTGCAAGCTTCCAACGCGCCATCGTGGACGACCTTACGAGCAAGACCTTGGCCGCAGCGCGAGAGTACGACGCGGAAACAATTTTCGTGACCGGAGGAGTCGCGGCCAACAACGAGCTTCGTCAGCGCTTCGGGCGCGAGGCGGCAATGGAAGGACTGCCCGCCCATTTTCCCTCGCGACCGCTTTCTACGGATAACGCGGCGATGATTGCTGCAGCCGCTTATCCAAAATTTCTGGCGGGAGACTTTGCGGCGATGGATCTTTCCGCAGAGTCGGGCTTGGTGCTGCGTTGAGTTGGTCTTGGCGGTGAGGTTACGGAGTGTCTGGGACGAGGCCGAGGAGCTTCTGAATATAGACGGAATGTGACAAAATGTCCGCTGCCTTGCCGGTGCGGTGCTGACATGCAACCCATACCGGATACAATGTTCTCGTGAAAGCTGCCATCTTTGTGGTCGAAGACGATCTCGACATCTCCCGCCTGGTCCGCCACCATCTGGAGGGCGCGGGGTTTCCGGTGCGCCTTTACTCCACTGGAAACATGGTCCTCACCGATGCGGAGCGCCAGCGTCCGGTGCTGTTCTTGCTGGACATTATGGTTCCGGGCAAGGATGGACTGGAGTTGTGCCGCCAGATCCGACAGTCGGTAGCGCTGGCGTCGATTCCCGTAATTTTTCTCACCGCCAAGAGCAGTGAGTCAGACCGGGTGCTGGGGCTAGAGTTAGGAGCCGACGATTACATTCCCAAACCCTTTAGTCCGCGCGAGCTGGTGGCCAGAGTGAAAGCGGTCTTGCGGCGTTTCGAGCGGCCGTTGTCGCCCGGGCCATTTGCGGTGGATGAAATCCAGATTGATCCCAGCGCCATGACTCTCTCCATCCGCGGGGAGCACGTTCCGACGACGGCGACTGAATTCCGGCTGCTGGACTACTTTGTTCGCCATACCGGACGCGTGTTTACCCGCGACCAGTTGCTCGATGCGGTATGGCGCGATACTTCTTACGTGACGCCGCGTTCGGTGGATGTGTACGTGCGTCGAATCCGGGAGAAGATTGAGCCCGACCCGGAAAACCCGAGATACTTAAAGACGGTTCGAGGGGCCGGCTATCGTTTCGAGGTCCCGCGTTGAGTCGCAGGATTTTCTTCAAATTGATGTTGGTGTTTGTAGCGGTGATTGCGGTCGCGGCAGTCACCTTGGACTTCTCAGTGCGCCGCGCGTGGCAGCAGGCTTTGCAAGAGCAGATTACACGCGACCTCGGCCAGAAGGCGGCCCTGTTTGCCAATCGCGTGGAGACAGATCGTTCGCACTCGCTGGCCGATATCGCTGCGCAGGAAGCCCATGCCGCCGGAGCGCGCGCTACTGTCATTGACCCCACTGGAAGGGTGCTGGCGGATTCTGAAGCCTCTGTGATTCCAGAGGGCCAACAGGATCTTCCGGAATTCAGGAGCGCGTTGGCGGGCAAGATCGGTTCGGACGAACGCGAAAACCCTCAGCTGCACATTCCGACTATCTACGTCGCGGCTCCGATTTCTGGCGGAGCGGTGCGCTTCGCCTATCCGATCTCAGAGACGGAAACCTCCACTTCGCGGCTGCGGATGGCGTTGGGGTGGGGCACCGCATTGGCTCTGGGTTTCGCACTGCTTGTTGCCGTGGTGGCATCGCGTTATACAGCCAGCCGCCTGAAGCGCATCGTGGGTTTTGCCGAGCAGGTGGCTGCGGGCGACTTGAGCGCCCGGATTGCGGAACCTTCGGTGGATGAAGTGGGGCAGGTGGCGTCAGCGCTGGACAAGACCGCGCGTCGGCTCGAAGAAAGCTTCTCCCGGGTCCAGACCAGCCAGCGAGAATTGGAAACGGTGCTGAACAGCATTCAGGATGCAGTAATTGCGGTGGGGCCTGACGGCTTGGTGCAATGGGCCAATCGCAGCTTGGATCGCCTGCTGCTGCAACCCCCGCGGCTCAATGCCCCGGTCGTGGAAACGGTTCGTGACCCGGATTTCCTCGCCACTATTCGGCGCGCCAGCCAGTCTCAGGTGGTCACCACTGGCCGCGCCAACTCAATCTTGCCCGGGCACACTTTCGAAGTGACAGCGGCCCCCATGCCGCAAGGTGGCGCGGTCGCGGTATTGCGCGACCTGACGGAGAACGAGCGCATGGAAAAGACACGCCGGGATTTCATTGCGAATGTATCCCATGAGTTGCGGACACCTCTGACGTCGATACAGGGCTATACCGAAACCTTGCTCGACGGAATGACGGAGAGCAATCACGTCCGCGATTTTCTGGAGGTCATCCGCAAGAACGCTACGCGCATGGGGCGGCTAACCGAGGACTTGCTAACCCTGGCGCGGGTGGAGTCGGGAGAGCAGCGCTTTGATCTGGAGCCAGTATCCCCCGCGGAACTGCTGTCCGATGCGCGCGAGAGCTTCCAGGAGATGGCGCGGGTCTACGGAGTGGAGATCATCGTGGAAAGTACAGCCCCGCAGCAGGTTCGCGCAGATCGCGAAGCGGTACACCAGATCTTTGCCAACCTCATGGAAAATGCTTTGAAGTATGCCGCCAACGGCAAGCGAGTGGTGCTCGGCGCGCGTGCCGACAAGGGCAACGTTGAATTTTACGTACGCGATTACGGGCCGGGGATCGCGTCCGAAGACTTGCCGCGCTTGTTCGAGCGCTTTTACCGTGTGGACAAGGCCCGCTCTCGCGAATCGGGAGGGACGGGACTGGGACTGGCGATTGCCAAACACATCGTGATGGCGCATGACGGTACCATCCGCGCGGAAAGCGAGCTCAATCACGGCTGCACGTTCCTGTTCACGCTGCCTAATGCGGCCGCTTGAACCACGAGAAAAATCTTCGAAGAATTTACACACTTTTAATGATCGTGCCGCTCCCCAAGCCTTATGCTCAGCTGCTGGTAAGCCATATTGTGGAAAAGTGGCGCTAAAATGAGCCTAGATCCAAGTCGCATTCCGGCAAACATGAGCAGAGCGAGCGCGACATCCGCGGGATCGGAATCCGTTCCTTCTCGCTTGGTGGAGAGGACTGTGCACGCTTGCGGCATTGCGCAGGAAGCCGCCGCAGCCGCAGCCGAGGGCATCGCGACCGGGTCCCACTCGTGCCTGGCGAGCATCCGCCTGCGGGAAAAAGAGTTGGACGCTATCGATCTGGAGATTGACTCGGGCGTCACCACTGCCATCACGCAAGTGACCGAACCGGAAGCCCGGCAACTGCTGGCCTGCATGAAGTTCATGATTGCGCTGGAGCGTATTGGCGATCTGTTGCTCAGTTTTGCCAACAGCGCGCAGTCCGCGGGCGCGCGCGTTGATTCCCAAGACTCACGCGACTTAACACAGATGGCGACGATCCTGGAAAAAATGCTGCATGACGTCGGCGAGTCGTTTTCCAGTCGCGACGTAAAGAAAGCGATGGCGGTGTTGCGCGCGGATGGCGAAATTGACCGCTTACGCAATTTGATCTTCCTGCGTCACATCGAAAATCCTGAGAACATTGCCCGCCAAGCCAGTCTGCAAGTGATCTTCATGACCCAGTCGCTGGAGCGGGCGGGGGACCACGTAAAGAACATGGCTGAAGAAGTGTGCCATTTCGTGAGCGGGCATAGCGTCCGCCACCTGCTGATGGCATACGACAAGCCGATCGAGCAGATGTTCCTCGACTGGCTGCGCACCCGCGACGAAAAGCACTAGACCTCTACACCTTCGCACCAAAAGCCAGCGCCAGCAGGGTCTTTTGTTCCATCTCGTGAGCTTTGGCGGACCCGGTAGCTGGACTGGGGCTGGCGGAGCGCTTGACCGAGCGCAGCGTGCGATCACCCGCAATGTGCCGCAAGTGCGGTAAAACGAATGACAAAGCGCCCATGTTGGCCGGCTCCTCTTGCACCCAGACAAGTTCCCGCAGGTTCGGATATCGGGCAAACTCGGCGGCGAGTTCACGCTCGGGGAAGGGATACAACTGGTCGAGGAAGACGACGGCAGTGTTCTGATCGTGGCGCCGCCTTCTCTCCTGCTTCAATTCATGCCCGATTTTGCCGGTGCAGACCAGAATTTGTCTTGCATCCGAAATTTCGGGGTCACGCAGAAACAAAGAGAACTTCTGCTCGGTCAAGTGTTCCACAGGGGAAGAGGCATCAGGGTGGCGCAACATGCTCTTGGGAGTGAACACCACCAGCGGCTTGCGCCACTTGCAGATGGCTTGCCGTCGCAGCAAATGGAAGTATTGCGCTGCGGTCGAGGGCTGGCAAATTTGGAAATTGTCGCGCGCGGCGAGTTGCAAGTAGCGCTCAATGCGAGCGCTCGAATGCTCTGGTCCCTGGCCCTCATACCCGTGCGGCAGTAAGAGCACCAGCCCGGAGAGCAGGCCCCACTTCTCTTCACCCGCAGAGATAAACTGGTCAATCACCGCCTGCGCGACATTGGCAAAATCGCCGAACTGCGCTTCCCACAGCACCAGCGCTTCGGGATAATCGCGGCTGTAGCCATACTCGAACCCCATGACGCCTTGCTCAGATAGGGTGGAATTAATAATCTCGCAAGGCGCCTGGCCTGCAGCAATGTTTTGCAGCGGCACATACTGATGCTCATTTTCGACGTCGATCAACGCGGAGTGGCGTTGGTTGAACGTGCCCCGACGGCTGTCCTGGCCGCTGAGCCGAACCCGGATTCTCTGCTTCACCAGACTGGCAAACGCGAGCGCTTCGGCCATGCCGTAGTCAACGGCACGCTTACCAGTTCCCATTTCCGCGCGCTGCTCCAGCAACTTCTTCACTTTCGGGTGGATATGGAAATCGCTGGGATAGGTGGTGAGCCCGACCGCTAGCTCCTCCAGTTCCGCGCGTGTAAGGCCAGTCTCGGTGTCGTATTCGTTCCTGTAACGGCCGCCCACATAGCCGTCCCAGTACTTGGGCAGGTCTCGCAGAGTGGGCTTCTTGGTAATGGTTCCGGCCTTGCTTTGGGCGTCTTCGAGCTCCGCCTTGATGGCGAGGACGCGGGAGTTCAAATCTTCGATTTCAGCGTCTTCCGCGTAGATCTCCCACAGTTGCCGGTGGTCCTTGATCGCCTTGTACAGGAGTGGCTGGGTGATAGTCGGATCGTCCACTTCGCTGTGGCCGTGGCGGCGATAGCCGATCATGTCAATCACTACATCGCTGCCAAAGGTGTAGCGATACTCCAATGCCATGCGCCCTACTCGAACAACCGCATCCACGTCTTCCCCGTTGACATGAAAGATGGGAATCGATTGCCGGCGCGCCAACTGGGCTGCAAACCTCGCCGATTGCAGTTCTGCCGAATCTGTGGTGAAACCCAAAAGATTATTGACGATGACATGGACTGTTCCGCCTACCGTGTATCCCTTCAGGTCGGCGAAGTTCAGAGTCTCGGCAAAAATCCCCTGGCCTGCAAAGGCTCCGTCTCCGTGCACCAGCAGCGGCAAATATTTCTCACGGCCACCCTCCCCGGCGCGGTCTTGCTTGGCGCGCGTGCGGCCGACTGTAACCGGATCCACCGCCTCCAGATGGCTCGGATTCGACACCAAGTGAATATGAAGTTTCGCGCCACTACGGGTGATGTACTCGCCCGTCGCGCCCATGTGATATTTCACGTCGCCACCGCCCAGAACGCTGCGTGGGTCCACGTCTTCAAATCCGGCGAACACTTCTTCCGGCGCGCGCTTGGCAACGTGCGCAATCACATTTAAGCGGCCTCGGTGGCTCATTCCCATCACCAGTTCGACCGCGCCCCGTTGACCCGCCGCATCCAAGATTTCATCCACCAGGGGAAGGAGGGCGGTGACGCCTTCAAGCGAGAACCGCTTGGTGCCCAGGTAGCGCTGCTGCAGAACAAGTTCGAAAATATCGCCGCGAATCAGAAGGTCGAGAACTCGTGCCTGATCCACTGCCGGGGCTGCAGCCTCCATGCGTTCCTCGATCCAGCGCCGACGTTCCGATTCGGCAATGTGCATGAATTCCGCGCCAATGGTTCCGCAGTAGAAGCGGCGCGCCTCTGCGGCAAACTCGCCGTCGGTTGGCAGATCGGGATGGGGATCTGGTTTCAGGAACCCGAGCGGATCGAGGTCGGCCCCCAGGTATCCCCAGTGGCGGTATTGCAAGAAGATGCGATCGCGCTCAGGGCTGGGTGATTCCAGAAGTTCGCTAGCGGAGCGGTCAGGAGTGCTTTTGGAGGAACGGGTCACCATAAGAAGTTCTAGAATATCGGATTCACGGCCCGGTGTGCTGGATTTGAGCCGCGCTCCGTCACTGACGACGCAGCACAGTTGGTTGTAAGATTTTCAGCAGATGATCAGAGCGGTTCTTCTATGACGTCCCAACCTCATTCTGGCATTAACGATCTGGGCAAGCCTGTGATTCTGGGCATTCCTTTCGACGCAAATTCCTCGTGGCTGCGTGGTTCTGCGGGAGCCCCGCCGATTATTCGGGTGGCGTTCCGCTCTGACTCTGGGAACATGTGGACCGAAACCGGCGTGGATCTGGGAGCCGCTGGGGCCTACCTTGATGCCGGGGATCTGAAGTTCCACTTTCAGCAGGCTTTCACCGTCATTGAGGACAAAGTTGGGGAATTGTTGGATCGCGGGCTGCGCCCGGTTTGCCTGGGCGGCGACCACTCCATCACGCTGCCCGTAGTGCGAGCCTTTGGCAAGCGAATTCCCGGGCTCACCATCATTCATTTCGATGCCCATCCCGACCTCTACGATGAACTGGAAGGGAACCGGTTGTCGCATGCCTGCCCCTTCGCCCGCATTATGGAGGAGGGTTGCGCCAAGCGCTTAATTCAGGTCGGGATACGAACCATCAATGGGCACCAGCGTGAACAAGCCGCTAAGTTCGGCGTCGAAGTCATTGAAATGAGGCATCTCCCCGCACTCGACAAGATGAAGGTGGACGGGTCGGTGTACATTTCCTTCGACATGGATGTGCTCGATCCCGCGTTCGTTCCCGGCATTTCTCATCGCGAACCGGGGGGGATGTCTGTCCGCGAGGCTCTGGCGCATCTCCAGGCCATCACGGGCCACATTGCCGGCGCCGATATCGTCGAGTTCAATCCCGCTCAGGACTCCTCGCAATTGACCGCCACTGTCGCCGCAAAACTGTTGAAAGAAGTATTGGGAAAGATGATCCTCGACTAGCTGGTCCGCATACAGGGCAGTGAGAAGGGGGGCCTTGTTTGTTCGCTGTTTTGCTGCCGGTCGGGAAAACACTTCAAGAGAGGGCGCAGAAGCGGCCCAGGGGAAGCTGCCCTTATCACTGAGCTGCCTTCACTTCGTTCCAGATTTCGTTGTACTTGGAGCGGCGAGGAACGTCTTGCCAGAAATAGAGGCGTTTCTGGTAGTTGTCCACGTCGTCGAGGTGAAGATTCTTCCTCTCTTCGGGAGTCATGAACTGCGCCGCCTGCGGGTTAGCCGGAGTGTAGCCGGTGACATCGGTCGCTTTCTTCTGAGTCTGCGCCTGAATCATGTACTCGAGAAATTTGTAGGCGAGGTCTTTGTTCTCGCTGCCTGCGGTGATCATCAGGTGATCGATCCAGCCTGTGGTGTTTTCCTTGGGGATGGTCTCGCCCACTGGGAATCCGGCCTTGCGCAATTGATTGGTCATAAGCGGCCATCCCATGGCGGCGACGACTTCGTGATTCTGGAAGAGGTTGGTGAGCTCGCCGCCGGTGGACCACATCTTGCGGATGTTGGGCTTGAGCTCAATGAGCTTGTTCTTCACCGCAGTCAGTTCCGCATCGGTCAGGTTGTACAGATGTCCGGGTTCGGGTTTGTCGTAGCCCAGAATTTGGGCAGCCAAGTACACGGTGGAGAGGTCGTCCCATACGGAGATTTTGCCTTGCAGCTTCGGATCCCAGAGGACGTTCCAACTGTCGGGTGGTTGCGGAAACGCTGTGGTGACATAGATCAAGGGATCGGGGCCCCACATGAACGGGACGCCATAAACCTTGCCGTCCACGCGAACCAGCGGCAATGCGGTGAGCTGCGGCGAGAGTTGCGCGTAGGAGGGAAGCTTGGTGAGATCGAGAGGCTCGGCCAGACCAGCTTTGGCGATGGAAGTTGCGACGTCGCTGGAGGGGGAAATGACATCGTAGTTGCCCGCACTGCCGCCGCGCAGTTTGGCGACCAGTTCGTCACTGGACCCCATGTAGGAAGCGGTGACCTTGCAGTGGTTCTGCTCTTCAAAGGCCTTCACGAAAGAAGAATCGGCGTAGCCCTCCCAGACCAGCAGATTAAGAGATGGCGTCTTCTTCTGACACGACCCGCAGAGAAGGAGGAGGCACACCAGAGCTAGGGTTAGGACCTGTCGCGACATTATTTTTTCTCCCGGGCAATGGTGCTGGCAGCGGTCATCCAGTTGGGCGACTCGTACACTACCTTCCCATCCACCATGGTGAGCAACACTTCGGTCTTGGAAACCTGCGTGGGCTCAATCTGGAACAGATCTTGCGAGATCACGATGAGGTCGGCAAGTTTTCCCGTTTCCAGCGAACCTTCGGTGGCTTCGGTGCGTCCGGCAATGGCCGCACCCAACGTGTAGGCGTGGATGGTGTCTTCGAGGCTGAGGCGCTGCTGGGGAAGGAAGCCGTCAGCAGGTTTGCTATCGGCGGTCTGGCGGGTCATGGCCATTTGCACGCCCGGCCACGGATTGAGCGTGACCACAGGCCAGTCGCTGCCGAAAGCCAGGCGGCCGCCGCCATTTTGAATGCTGCGCCACACCCAAGCGCGCTGGGCACGCTCGGAACCGACATTGCGGGCCCAGATGTCGAGAGTGTCTTCGTCGGGCGTGGCATGCAGCGGTTGAAAGCTGCCGATTACACCCAACTTGCCGAAGCGGGAAATGTCAGAGGCTGAGACGGTCTCGATGTGCTCGATGCGCGGACGGGCATCTTTGCTGCGGTTGACCTCAGCGGCGTTTTGATAAGCGTCGAGCGCAAGACGGACAGCTTTGTCGCCGATGGCATGGGTGAAAATCTGAAGACCGCGGCGGTCGAGCTCGGCGATGGCCTGCTTGTACTTTGCGTCGTCCCAGAACAACTTGCCGCTCTGAGTGGGATCGTCGCTGTAGGGAGATAGCATGGCGGCGGTATGAGATTCGATCACGCCGTCAAGCATGGTCTTGACCGCGCCGCCGGAGATCCAGTCGTCATGGTAGGTGCGGCGGATGCTCTCTATCGTGGCGAGGTTGGGGGAGGTGAGTTCAGGTGGATCGAGGAAGTAGGCAACGTACATGCGCACCGTGAGTTCGCCGCGCTTGCGTAGTTCGTCATAGAGATCGAGGTAAGGATGGTCGCCCCCCGCGCTGTGCACGCGGACAAGGCCATACTGATTAGCGGTGTGAAGGCCCAGGCGAAGCGCGGCGAGGCGCTGCTCGCGAGTGGGCTTTGGGACGAATCCTGCGACCAAATCACTGGCGGACTCTTTCAAGGCTCCGGTGGCGTTGCCGGCGGCATCCCGGACAATTTGTCCGTTGGGAGGGTCAGGAGTGTTGCTATCAATGCCTGCAAGGGCAAGGGCTTTGCTGTTCGCCCAGGCGCTGTGACCATCAAAGGCCTCCAAATACACCGGGCGGTCGGCAACCACGGCGTCAAGATATTTCTTGTCGGGTAGCGCCGCAGCACCGAAGGTGGGGTAGGTCCACCCCATGCCTGTGATCCAGAGTTCCTGGGGATGAGATTCGGCATAAGCCTTCACGCGCTTTTGAATTTCCTCGATCGTCCCAGCCTCGTTGAGAACGACGTGGGTCAGGCCGAGCGAGCCTTCCATGAAGTGGATATGGCAGTCCGCGAATCCAGGCAGTACGAGGTGATGGCGTGCGTCGATGACCTGGGTCTTGGGACCACGCAGCGCATCCATCTGCTGATCGTTGCCGACCAAAACAATCTTGTGATCGCGAATGGCTAGGGCCTCGGCCCACTTTTGCTGAGGATTCACCGTGTAAATTCGGGCGTGCAGAAGGATAGTGTCGGCCGGAGGGGTGGCAGCCTGCGCGGGAAGCGCCAAGAGCAAAGCGAAGAATGCGAAAAAACAAGCGCGAATGTGAGTCATAATATAGCCCCTTGTCCGGTCGCCCAATCAGAATGTGGGCGGCGTGTTGATCCACAGGACCCAGGTTTCCGATTTACCTGGGTTCTTCCAACTGTGTGGAGTGGAACTCTCGAAATAGAAACTGTCACCCGACTTCAGCAAGTACTCTTCTTCGTTGAGTGCGATGTGCAGTTGCCCTCGAAGAAGATACAGAAACTCTTCGCCCTCGTGATTGTAGGATTCGCCGCTGCCCTTGCCTGGGGCCACGCGAAACAAATGCGGCTCCATCGCCGTCTTGCCCCAGGCGAGAAGCTCCATGCGCACTCCGGGCCCGGCTTCGAGCACTTTGCGGCTGGCCGGCTTCACCAGGCGGCTATTAAAGTCAGAGGCCTCGAAGAACTCCAGGATATTGGTGCGGTAGTAGCGAGCAATGCGGCGGAGAGTGGCGACCGAAGCGCTCATTTGCGAACGTTCGAGGGAACTGAGAAAACCGGCGGTCACCGCAACCGCCGACGCGACCTCCGCCAAACCCAAGCCGCGCTGAGCGCGCAATCGACGCAGGTGGGGACCGATGGCCGCGGTGGCTCGATCGGGGACCGGCTTGATTTTTCTTTCGCGCCTGAGCAACTCGACGATGGCGGGGGCATTGAGTCCGCGCACCTTTCGCAAATAGCGGGCACGCCGCAGCAACTGAACGTCGCGATCAGAATACAGGCGGTACTGGCTTTCGGTGCGGTGCGGGCGAGCGAGGCCGAGGGCTTCCCAAGTGCGGATGGCAGAGGCGGAAATGCCCACCGCGCGGGCCACGTCTCCGATTTTGAGGTAGGCTTTTCCGGCAGTTGGCTTAGCGCTCAAATCAACATCTCCGTGGTCCATATCCAGCTTCGCTGCTTTTCCACTTGACAATACCGGGGCAAGTTCACTAACCTTGCGCGATTATAGCAAGGTTTGATTTGGGCGCAAGACCTAAAACAGCCTGGCTCACATTCCCCAGTAGTACGGAGGCACCATGACGCTTTCCACCTCTCGCCGGGCGAACGCCGCCCTGTTGGGATTCTTGCTTCTGCTGGTCGTCCCCTTTGCCGCGCGGGCCCAGAGTACTGGTGGGCGAATCGTCGGGCGTGTCGGGGACCCCAGCGGCGCGCTGGTGGCGGGCGTAAAGGTGATCTTGACGAACGAGGCGACGGGAGTGGCCCATAGCGTCCAGACCAACAGCAGCGGCGATTACGTGTTCCTGGATGCCCCCGCTGGAGTCTACTCTGTGGAGTTCGAAATGGGAGGATTCAAGAAGACGGTGCGCAAGGGGGTCACCGTGGAACTCAATGCGGTGGTCACTCTGAACGAGAACCTTCAGGTGGGCGGGGCCCAGGAACTGGTGGAAGTGACTTCAGAGGCGCCGCTCGTGGATACCACGAGCACACAACTGGGCGCAGTGATGGATTCGCAGCAGGTCTCGAAACTGCCGCTCAACTCCCGCGATACCTATCAACTGCTGCAATTGCAGCCGGGTGTGCAAGGCGTGGGAGGATCCGATCTCTTCTATGGCAGCAATCAGGCCGGTGCGGTCTCGGTGAACGGAGGCCGGGGGCGGTCCAATAGCTTCAACGTCAACGGCGGAGACGGCAACGATTTGTTCGTCAACGCTCCGGCCATTCAGCCCACGCCCGATAGCATTGAGGAATTTCGGGTGCTTTCCAATACCTTTGATGCCGAGTACGGGCGCAACTCAGGCGCGGTGATCAATGTGGTCACCAAGTCGGGCACAAACGGCTGGCACGGCAGCGCCTATGAATTTCTGCGGAACCAGCTGTTTAACGCCAAAGGCTACTTGGACTTGCGGCGCCCGGATGATAAGCAAAATCAGTTTGGCGGAACGTTTGGAGGACCGATCAAGAAAGACCGGACGTTCTTCTTCACGTCCTATGAGGGACGAAGAGTGGTGCATGGGATCTCGTCGGATCTGGTGAACGTTCCGACCGCGGCGGAGAGGACGGGAGATTTTTCGGCAACGCCCTTCACGGGAGGGATCACCACCAGCACGGTGGCGACTATCTTGGCCGAACGACCAGGATGTGGCACCTCGTCCTTTCCCACCAGCGTGATTCCGACCGGCTGCTTTGATCCCGTGGCCGCCGACATCCTGAATCGCTATGTACCATGCCCAAATGCAGATTCGACTTGCACCAACCTGGCAAACACGGATCACACGTTCCGCGCGATTCCGAACGAAAATTCCCACGCCGACCAGTTCACATTGAAACTAGACCACCGAATCAACGACAAGCAGAACCTGAGCTTCTATTATTACTTCAACGACTCTTCGGACGCACAGCCGTTCACCCGATTTCAAGCGGCGACGCCTAACCTTCTGCCGGGATTCGGCAACAACAATGCTTTCCGCGCGCAGCAGGCCAACCTGTCGCATACCTGGACGCTAACTTCTAGTACAGTGAACGAATTCCGGGTTACCTATTTCCGGGAAGCGCAGGGCACTTTCCTGCATCCGCAACGAACCAATCTGGTTACAAACTCTTGCAGTTCAGCTGTCTCACAGTTCTGCTTTACGGGAACTCCGGACGTTTCGATACCCGGTGTCACCCCGAGCCCGAACCTCGGAATTACTCCAAACCTGGGGGCGAACCACGAAGGCGTGCCGTTTATTAGCCTCAATGGGGGTTTCACGATCGGCAATGACTATGAAGGCGAGTTGCCGCAGACCGGAAATACTTATCAGTTCAGCGATAATCTGACCAAGGTATTCGGTAATCACACTGCCAAGGTGGGCGTAGACTTTAGGAATCAGCGATTCCTTCAAACCTTGTTCTTCGATCCGAACGGAGATTACACGTTTTCGGGGGGAGGGCCGAACGACACCGGGAATATATTTGCCAACTACCTACTGGGCCTTCCCGATTCTTACCTGCAGGGCTCCACCCAAACCGAAGACGTACGCGGCAACTCCATCTATCTATTTGCTCAAGACAGTTGGAAGATTCGTCCGAATCTGACTCTGAACTATGGACTCCGTTGGGAGTTCAACCAGCCCATTTACGACAAGGGCCTGCGTTACCAGACCTTCCGCCCAGGGCAATCGACGAAGGTCTTTCCTTGTCAGCTCAGTGCGGCCAGTCTGGGTACGCTCGGCTATAGCAATCCGAACTGTAGCGACCCGACCTCAGACTCCGCAGCAGTATTTCCGGTCGGCCTGGTCGTGCCAGGAGACACCGGCGTTCCCAGAGGACTGACTCAGAGTTACTACAACGCCTGGGCCCCCCGCATCGGAATTGCCTGGGATCCTTGGAAAGATGGAAAGACGACGATCCGGGCAGGTTTTGGGGTGTTCTACAATCCCATCGAGCAGCTAGTGTTGGAGCAGTTCCAAGGTGAGCCTCCATTCGGCGGCAGCTCGTTGCTTTCTCAGGGTTTGTTCAACACTCCGTTTGTGAGCCAAAATGGAGGAGTCAGTCCAAATCCGTTTGCGGGAGTTCCGGGCGGGATTCGCAATACGCTGCGCGGATCCTCAATTGACTGGTCCATTTTTCGTCCCATTTTGTTGTTCGGCGAATTGCAGCCGAAGTTGCGGGCGCAAACCACCAACCAGTACAACTTCGGGATCCAGCGCGAGATCTCCAAAGACATGGTGCTCTCAGTGGGGTATGTGGGCTCCCAAGGCCACCGGTTGCTGGCTACCCATGACTTGAATTACGGAAACGCGCAAACCTGCCTTGATCTGCAAAACATCTCTACTCTGACCGGGGATACGAGCATCAAGTGTGGCCCCTTCGCGTCAGACAACGCTTTCAGTATTCCGGCGGGGGAGATTCCTGCCGGTGTGACATTGCACTTGCCCTACGGCTCGCAGGCAACAGTGACCGGGCCCAACGCGACTCCCATCACCCTGGTCGGCTTGCGTCCGTACAGTTCCCCAAGATGCGAGCCCTCTACGGGGGTTGGCTGTCCTTCCGACGGCGTGCCCGTCTTCTCCAGTATTTTCGCCCAGGACACTATCGGCAACTCCAACTACAACTCATTACAGGCGTCCCTGGAAAAGAGATTGAGCCGGGGCTTACAGTTTGAGCTGGCGTATACGTTCAGCAAGTCCATCGACGACGCCTCCAGCTTCGAGAATAGTCTGAGGCCGATCTGCAAACGCTGCAATCGGTCGCTTTCTCTGTTCGACGCCCGTCAGCGGTTAGTCATCAGCTACCTGTGGGCACTCCCCGTACCTCAATATCAGGGAGCCAAAGGGAAAGTGCTGAATGGATGGGCCGTATCGGGCATTACAAGCCTCCAAAGCGGTTTCCCAATCAGCATTAAATCGAGTAACGATTCCGAACTCCAAAACAGTTTTGATTTTGAGTTGCCGGGCAAGCCTGACCTGATTGCGCCCTTCCACAAGCAGGACCCTCGATCGCACGGCCTTTACGCTTTTGATCCGAATTCGTTCGCGTTGCCCACGCAATCAGCGACTTCAACGCCACTGCAGCTGTTGGGCAATTCGCCCCGCACCATCTGCTGTGGGGCGGGAATATCAAATTTTGATTTTTCAGTGCAAAAGATAATGCCTTGGGGTGAGACGAAGCATTTCGAGTTTCGAGCGGAGTTCTTCAATATTTTTAACCATGCGCAGTTTCTGAACCCAGACGGTAACATCAGCGATGGAGCCGATTTTGGTCGCGTCAAACACACTCGCGAACCACGCAATATTCAATTCGCTTTGAAGTTCGCGTTTTAGAAACGCTACACGTCCCGGGCGGTTGCGGCCGCCGGGGAACATCCTAATGGCCGCCCGCGGCTTGAGCACTTTGGAGAGTCTCGATGTACCCGGAATTAGACAAAGAAATCGCCGAGTTTACCAGGCGCACGCCGAAGTCGGCGGAGGCGCATAAGAAAAACCTGAAGCGTATTCCCTTGGGCGTGGCCAGCAATTACCGCGCTTACGATCCGTATCCGATCTTTGTACAAGATGCGCAGGGCAGCAAGTTTCGTGATCTGGATGGCAACGAATACATTGATCACAACCTGTGCTTCGGCGCGATCATGGCGGGGCACTGCCATCCCGCGGTGATGAAGGCGGTCGAGAAGCGGCTGAGCCTGGGCACCATGTTCGGCATGCCACACAATATGGAGTGGGAACTGGCGGAAGAAATCTGCGCCCGCTTCCCAGTGGAGATGGTACGGTTTGGCAACAGCGGGACGGAAGCCACGATGCATGCCATTCGTCTTGCGCGAGCAGCGACCGGGCGGGACAAGATCCTGAAATTTGAGGGCGGTTATCACGGATTGCATGATGCCGCGCTGGTCAGCGTGAAACCACACGAGCCAGATTTTGGCGATGTGAACGCGCCGACGGCAGTGCCCGGCGGGCTGGGTGTGCCGAAAGCGAGCATCGACAACGTCGTGGTCGCGAGTTTCAATCACTTGGCGAGCGTGGAGTTGCGATTCCAGCAGAATCCCGGGCAAATTGCGGCGATCATTTTAGAACCGATCATGATGAACGTCGGCTTGCTCATGCCGCAACCAGGCTTTCTGCAAGGGCTGCGCGATGTTTGTACCAAAAATGGGGCGCTTTTGATTTTCGACGAGGTAAAGACTGGTGCAAAACTCGGATGGGGCGGAGCTTCAGAATACTTCAACGTCAAGCCCGACATGATTTGCCTGGCAAAATCGATTGGCGGGGGGTTGCCCCTGGCGGCCTTTGGCGCCAGCCGGGCAGTGATGGACCTGATCTCGCAACACAAGGTCTTCCACGGCGGAACCTACAACACGAATCCGGTTTCGATGGCGGCAGGCCTTGCAACCTTCCGCGAAGTGCTTACTCGCGAGAATTACGCTCTTGTGGACAAGCTCAGTAAAAAACTCACTGAGGGATACCGCAAAACAGTGGCGAAGGTTGGCTTGCAGGCGTATATAGCTAGCGCGGGGGCGAATGGCGCTCTCATGTTCTATCCCAAGGAAATCGTGAACTACCGCGACTGGGCCGCCATCGACATCGATTTGTGGCGGCACTACTGGTTCGCGATGGTCAACCGGGGAGTGATGCCGCAACCCTACTGGTGGGATGAGCAGTGGACCATCTCGGTGCAGCACAACGAGGCGGACATCGACAAGCATCTAGCAGCGTTTGACGACATCGCAGCGGCCCTGGCCACATCACAGCAGGCGCGCATGGTGGTCGCGCGGTAGGACAAATCGTCCTGCCGACAGGATGACAGCGCATAACTTGATGTTGGCGCTCTGGCCCGCTACACGATGGAAGTGTGGAAAGCTTCCGTAGGAGCATCTCTTGTCAGCTACCGATCCAAGCCGGCAGCACTTGAAGCGCGTTCTTGGACGCCGCGACCTGGTGCTGCTGTTTGTGGTGGCGGTGTTCAATCTGAACGTGGTGCCCTCCATTGCGGCCAACGGCGGGGTGACGGTGTGGCTGTGGATCATCTCGCTGCTTCTGTTTTTCTGGCCGCAGGGAATTGCCGTGATTGAACTGGCCCATCGCTATCCGGGGGAAGGCGGCGTCTATCTGTGGGCCAAGGAGGTGTTCGGCGACTTTCATGGATTTCTTTCCGGCTGGTGCTACTGGACCAACAACATGCTGTACGTGCCAACGGTGATGCTCTACTTCGCGGGTGTGTCGGTGTTCGTGTTCGGCCCCGGGCATCAGGCGCTAGCGGACAATAAAGTATTCGCGCTGGGGTCGGCGCTCATTCTGCTGGCTCTGTTGACTGCGGTCAACATTGTCGGGCTCGGGGTGGGCAAGTGGATCAATAACCTGGGTGCGGTCGGGACTTTCATCGCCGCTGCGGTCCTGATTGGACTGGGGGGGGTGGACTGGTTACGTTTTGGCACAACCTTATCCGCTGCCGAGTTTCATATTCCGGCGGACCCTCGTTTTGTGTTGAATTCGTTTGGCGTGATTTGCTTTGGGTTGGTGGGACTGGAGCTCGCGTCCATCATGGGCGATGAAATTCAGGAGCCGAGACGGACCCTTCCGGGAGCAGTGGCCTGGGGCGGAGTGATATCAGGAGTTCTGTATGTGGGCGCGACACTGACCCTGCTCGTGGCGGTGGGGAAGAAGGACATCAGCGTGCTGCAGGGCATTGTGCAGGCGGTGAGTCACATGGCCGGCGAGGTCGGAGTGTTGTGGATCGTTGCGCCGTTTGCGCTTTTGCTGAGTTTGTCCATCGCGGGCATTGGGTCGGCATGGATGGGAGGCTCCGCGCGAATTCCGTTCGTGGCAGGCCTAGATTCCTACATGCCAGTATGGCTGGGGAAGATACACCCACGCTATGCGACCCCCTATGCCGCGCTCATCGTCCAGATGGTGGTGTCGGCGCTGCTGGTGGTGTTGAATGCGCTGGGTGGCGGCGGAGTGCAGGAAACGTTTCAGAAATTGCTCTCGCTGGCGGTGGTGCTGCAGTTGGTGCCGTTCCTCTACATGTTTGGAGCGCTATTGAAGATTGCATGGAACGAACCTGTCTCCCTGGGCCACTACAGTCGGAGAACCCTGTTCGCGGCGGGCGTTAGCGGTCTGGTGACGACCACTCTGGGTATCGCACTGGTGTTTTTCCCAGCGCAGCAGATTACCTCGCTGTGGTCCTATGAGATTTGGATGGTGGGTGGGACGGTATTGTTCATTGGGCTGGCGGCGTTTTTCTTCTTTGTTTATGGTCGCCGGAAGGCGGCGTTGACAATTGCAACCGGAGTGTAGCCAGACGCGCGCCCGGACGCCCATCCCTGCATCGCGCTCTTTTAGGAGGTGGTATGGCAGACGGAGTGAAGACGAAAGTACGCACTTATCAGAACTACATTAACGGCGAGTTCGTCAGCAGCGCTTCAGGAAAAACGCTCGAGGTGATCGATCCCTCAACCGAAGAGGTGATGGCGCTCGCCCCCGACTCTGGCCCCGAAGACGTGAACCGCGCGGTGGCCGCCGCCAAGGCTGCTTTCGAACAAGGCCCGTGGGCCAGTTCGACTGCACAGGAACGTGGCCGCGTGCTGTTTCGCTTGGCGGAAAAGCTGCGGCAAAACGCTCCAATGCTGGCCGAGTTGGAATGCCGCAACACCGGCAAGCCGATTGTCGAAGCGGAGTTCGACATCAACGATACGGCAACCTGCTTTGAATATTACGGGGGCATGGCGACCAAAGTGGTGGGCTATGTGAACCCGGTCCCCGACAATGCCATGAGCTTGACGCTGAAGGAGCCGGTCGGCGTGGCGGGGCAGATCATCCCGTGGAATTATCCGCTGATGATGGCGGCGTGGAAACTTGCGCCGGCGCTGGCGGCGGGGTGCACATGCATTCTGAAGCCAGCCGAGCAGACGCCGATCACCGCATTAGAAATGGCGGCATGGTTTACCGATGTGGGGCTGCCACCCGGCGTGGTCAACGTCATCGTCGGATTTGGCGAGACATGTGGAGCGCCCCTGGTGCAGCACGCCGACGTGAACAAGATCGCGTTCACCGGCAGTGCGGCAGTGGGCAAGATCATCGTGAAGCAGGCGGCGGACACGGTGAAGCGCGTCACCCTTGAACTTGGAGGCAAGTCACCAAACATCTTTTTTGCGGATGCCGATTTTGAAGCGGCGATTGATGGCGCGCTGTTCGGTGTGTTCATCAACCAGGGCGAGGTCTGTTCCGCGGGCAGCCGGATCCTGGTGCAGAAGTCCATTTACAAGAAGTTTGTGGATGCGATGGCTGAGAAGGCGAAGATGATCAAACTCGGTGCGCCGCTGGATCGCGCCACCAAGATGGGGCCGCTGGTCAGTAAAGCGCAATTCGACCGTGTGTGCTCTTACCTTGAGCTCGGTAAGACGGAAGCCAAGGTGGCATCGGGAGGCGGGCGCGCAATGGAATTCAACAGGGGCTACTACGTTCAGCCTACCATCTTCTACGACGTCGATAACAGTGCGCGGATCGCACGAGAAGAAATCTTCGGGCCAGTTGCTACGGTGATTCCGTTCGAAGACGAAAGAGACGCCATCAGGATTGCCAACGACTCTCCTTATGGGCTGGCCGCGGCGGTGTGGACTCGCGACATCTACAAAGCGATGCGCGCTGTTAAAGCGATACGCGCGGGAATTGTCTGGGTCAATCACATGCAACCGACCTACGTGGAGGCTCCCTGGGGTGGGTACAAGCAATCCGGCTTCGGGCGTGAGCTGGGACCGTGGGGCATTGAGGACTATCTCGAAACCAAGCAAGTGTACATCAACCTGAACGAAGCTCCCATTGGATGGTACTGATATGGCTACGATACAACTGCGTACCGCAATTCCGGGCCCGCGTTCGCAGGAGTTAATGCGGCGGCGCAATGCGGCAATCGTGCGGGGCGCGTTTCATGCTACGCCTGTGTTCATTGCAAAAGCCGAAGGGGCGGTCGTCGAAGATGTGGATGGCAACCGGCTGATTGATTTTGCGGGAGGCATTGGCTGCCTGAATACGGGCCATCGGGCGCCCACGGTCGTCGATGCAGTGCGGAAGCAGCTCGATCGTTTTCTCCACACCAGTTTTAACGTCCTGCCGTATGAGAGCTATGTGGCCGTGGCGGAACGCTTGAACGCGATGACGCCGGGGAAGTTTGCCAAGAAGACTCTTCTCGTGAATACGGGAGCCGAAGCGGTGGAGAATGCCATCAAGATTGCTCGCTGCTACACCCATCGTCCGGCGGTGATTGCGTTTGAAGATGCGTTCCACGGCCGCACCTACATGGCGATGGCCGCCACGAGCAAAACCCACCCTTACAAATCCGGCTTCGAGCCGTTTCCAGGCGAGGTCTACCGCATTCCCTTCGCATATTGCTACCGCTGTTCCTATTCGCTGAAATATCCCTCGTGCGACATGTTGTGTGCGCGCCATCTGGAAGACACCTTCAAGCGCGTGGTGGCGGCAGAGGCGGTCGCCTGCGTAATTGTAGAGCCGATTTTGGGCGAGGGAGGATTCGTAACTCCTCCAGCGGAGTTCTTTCCCATCCTGCGTGAGATTTGCGATAGGCACGGCATTCTGCTCATCGCTGACGAAGTGCAGACGGGATTTGCGCGAACTGGCGCCATGTTTGCCTGTGAGCGCGTCGGCCTGGAACCTGACTTGATCACAATGGCAAAATCGCTCACCGGGGGCTTGCCCATGGCTGCAGTGACGGGGCGCGCGGAAGTGATGGATGCCCCGGGAGTAGGCGGCCTGGGTGGGACCTTTAGCGGCAACCCGCTTGCCTGCGAGGCTGCGCTGGCAGTGCTCGATATGATCGAGGCGGAAGACTTATCTGCGCGGGCCAATGAGCTGGGAGAGCGGTTCCGCATACGGGCCTCGCAGTGGCAGGCGAGATGGGATCTGGTCGGCGACGTGCGCGGCCTCGGCGCGATGCAGGCGTTTGAGTTGGTGCAGTCCCGCGTCAGCCGTCAGCCCGCGGAGGAACAGACCAGGCAATTGTCACAGTACTGCTACGAGCACGGGCTGGTGACCATCACTGCGGGCTCGTACGGAAACGTGCTTCGATTGCTAATGCCGCTAGTGATCACGGATGCGCAGATGGACGAGGCGCTGGATGTCCTCGAAGGCGGATTGTCGAACGTTGCGGAGAAGAAGGGCAACCTTGCGGTCCAGGCGGTATAGATGAAAGTTCCGAACTACGTGAACGGCGAGTGGCGCGAGGCGACAGCGAGCGAGTGGCTTGACGTCGCCAATCCGGCTACCGCAGAGGTCATTGCTCAGACGCCGCTAAGTGATGTCGCCGAGGCCATGCGCGCCATCGCTGCTGCGGAAGCTGCGTTTCCCGAGTGGCGGCGCACTCCAGCAGAAGACCGCATTCAGCCCCTGTTCAAGCTCAAGCAACTTCTGGAACATCATATTGACGACTTTGCCCGCACCATCACGCAGGAAAATGGCAAGACCTTTGCCGAGGGAAAAGGCGAAATGCGGCGGGCCATCGAAAACGTAGAGGTGGCGTGCGGCATCCCGATGATGATGCAGGGCTACAACCTGGAAGATGTCGCGCGCGGCATTGACGAGATAATGATCCGTCAGCCGCTCGGAGTTGTCGCTGCGATTACTCCATTCAACTTTCCCGGGATGATTCCGTTCTGGTTTCTGCCGTATGCGATTGCTTGCGGCAATACGCTAGTGATCAAACCCTCCGAGCGCGTGCCTTTGACCATGAAGCTTGCGTTTGAGCTTCTGGAAAAGACCGGTCTGCCGAAAGGCGTGGTCAATCTTGTGAATGGCGGGAAAACGGTAGTGAACACGCTGCTCGATGATCCCCGCGTGCGGGCCATCAGCTTTGTCGGTTCGACCCCGGTGGCTCGTTACGTTTACGCCAGAGCGGGTGCCAACGGAAAGCGGGCGCAGTGCCAGGGCGGAGCCAAGAACCATGTCATTGTGCTGCCGGATGCCGACATGCCAATGGCGACGCAAATCATTAGCGACAGCGCGTTTGGGTGCGCCGGACAGCGATGTCTGGCCGTGTCGGTCGCAGTCACGGTGGGCGAGGCGCAACAAACCTTTCGCGATTCCATCACGGATGCGGCGGCCAACCTGCGCGTCGGCAATGGCCTCGAGGAAGGCGTGCAGATGGGGCCGGTCATTTCGCACCAGAGCAAAGATCGCATTGAAAACCTGATTGGCTTGGGACAGAAGCAAGGCGCTAGGGTTGTGATCGACGGCAGAAACGCGAGTGTGTCGCAGTATGAGCGCGGCAATTTCGTCAGGCCGACAATTCTCGACAACGTTCCCAGTTCGAGTGAGTTGGTGGACACGGAAATCTTCGGGCCAGTCCTGAGCTTGGTGCACGCCAATGACTTGGACGAGGCGATGGACTTCCTGCATCGCAGCGCATTCGGGAACCAGGCGTCGCTGTTTACCTCTAGCGGGTCGGCGGCGCGCCGCTTCCGCTACGATGCGCCGGCGGGCAATATTGGCATCAACATTGGTGTAGCCGCTCCCATGGCATATTTTCCTTTCAGTGGCTGGAAAGACAGCTTCTTCGGAATCATGCATGGACAGGGACGCGACGCTGTGGAGTTTTATACGGAAAAGAAAGTTGTCGTCGAGCGCTGGTCCAGGGAACACTCGCGCAAGTTCTGACCCAAGGCTCGACTGAGGTAAATATATTTCTGGATCTCGATGAGGCAATCAATGACAACTTCGACAGATGTCCGGCCCATGACCGGTGAGGAAATCGTTTCGCTCACCAAGAAACACACCTTGTTCGAATGGTCGGCGCAGTCGAAGGTCGATCCCATTCCAGTGGCGCGCGCGAAGGGCATCTATTTCTGGACGCCGGAAGGCAAGCGCTTCATTGATTTCAACAGTCAACTGATGAGTGTCAACATCGGCCACGCTGATCCGCGCGTAGTGCAGGCGATCAGCGAGCAGGCGGCCACCTTGGCCTATGCCAATCCTTTCATGGCGACTGAGCCGCGGGCGCGCCTAGGTGCCAAGCTAGCGGAAATCACGCCGGGCGACATCGACACTTTCTTCTTCACCAACGGCGGCGCGGAAGCCAACGAGAACGCAATCAAAATTGCGCGCTTTTTTACCGGGCGACACAAGGTCATGGCGCGTTACCGCTCCTATCATGGCGCGACGGCGGGGAGCATCAGTCTGACGGGCGACCCGCGGCGCTGGGCGGCTGAGCCCGGCATTCCCGGCGTGGTGCGCGTGCTCGATCCTTACCACGGCATTGAGCGCGGATGGGAATCCGCCGAGTCGTCTCTGGCCATGATTGAAGAGATTATTCAGCTCGAAGGGCCGCACACCATCGCCGCGTTTTTTCTGGAGACGGTCACCGGCACCAATGGCATTCTGGTCCCGCCTGACGGCTACATGCAGGGCGTCCGTGAGTTGTGCACCAAATATGGCATTCTGATGGTTGCCGACGAAGTGATGTCGGGCTTTGGCCGCACCGGCGAGTGGTTCGCCATTGATCATTGGAAGGTTGTACCCGACATGATCTGCATGGCCAAGGGACTGACCAGCAGCTATCTGCCGCTGGGTGCGGTCGGGATGCGGCATCACATCGCTCAGCACTTCAACGATAAAGTGTTCTACGGCGGCTTGACCTACAACAGTCATCCCATGGGATGCGCCGCTGCGCTAGCCACGATTCGGGTGTATGAGGAAGACAATCTAATTGAAAACGCACGCCAGATGGGCGCGGTGATGAAGTCGTTGATGGCGGAGTTGCAAGCGAAACATCCGTCGGTGGGAGCGGTGCGAAGCATCGGCTTGTTCGGGATTGTAGAGCTGGTGCGTAACCGCGCGACCCGTGAACCCATGGCGCCATTCAACGGTACCGCGCCGGAAATGGCGGCGTTGGGAAAATTCTTTCGCGAGAACGGTCTCTTCACCCTGGTGCGCTGGAACGCGTTCTACACCAATCCTCCGCTGTGCATCAACCAGGAGCAGATCCGCGAAGCCTTCGCCATCATTGATCGCGGGCTGGAGATCACGGATCAGGCTGTGGTGTAAGCCGCGGCGATATTGCTTCTACCTGAAGGCGCCGCGTAATTCTATCGGCCGTAGCCATGTGCGGCGGCCAGTCACTCGTCCATTGGCCCGCACCCCGCGCCCGAATCTTGCCGCACTCCCGCTAACTACTTCTCCAGTCGGTTGTACTTCTTCAGTACCTCGCGCAGGCGGTCATGCGGCAGGGCGATGACGGTGCGGCCATTGACGCCAGTCATCGTCTCCGCCGCTACCATGGCGTTGATCACTGCTTCTTCGGTAGCTTGCACGGTTGCCAGAAAGACCGGGTTCAATTGCTCGTTGGGAAGCATCTTGAGTTCGCGCACGCCCTTGGTTAGGCCTGCCCCAGGATTGGCGGTCGAGAATGCGATGAAGATGTCGCCGGAACCGTCACCCGAAAAGCTTCCGTTGCGACCCAATCCCAGCGCAACTCGCCGAGCCACACGCTTCAATTGCGTAGGAATCAGCGGAGCATCGGTGGCGACCACCACAATAATGGAGCCGACATCGTCATTGCGGACCGTGTGGTCGGTAATTTCGCGGCCCACCGGCACGCCGGCGATGCGCAACTGGTTCCGCCATCCGTAATTGCATTGCACCAGCACACCCACGGTGTAGCCGCCGAACTTGGCATCCAGCACGCGCGACGACGTCCCAATGCCGCCCTTGAATTCGTTGCAAATCATACCCGTCCCGCCACCGACGTTCCCCTCCTCCACCGCGCCTCCGTGCGCGCTTTCGATGGCGTGGATAGCATGTTCCGGCTTGACGTGGAAGCCGTTGGCGTCGTTCAGGTCACCGTCCCAGGTCTCCGCCACTACCGGCAACGACCAGAAGTAGCCTTCCTCATCGGCGGGAGCTTTCTTTACCCGCCATTGGATCACTGCATCCCGCACCACTCCGACGCTGTGGGTGTTGGTGATCATCACCGGGCCGTCCAGGAAGCCAAGGTCCTCCACCGCCGTCGTTCCCGTCATCTCGCCGTTGCCGTTCAGGGTGAACCATCCCGCAAAAACCTGATCAGTGGGGTCTTTCCCACGCGGTAGCACGGCGGTCACTCCGGTGCGGACTACTCCCGCGACCACGCCCGGTTTCCCCTCGCCCGAAATCAGCGTAGTGTGACCCACCTCCACGCCCTTCACATCGGTGATGGCATTGAACGGGCCGGGTTTGCCATCAAAAGGCACCCCAAGGTCGCGTGCGCGCGGCTTTGTTTGCGCCATCAATCCGGCACAGAGCGTGAGAGCGAGCACAGGGATCAGGCGAATTGTGGACATAAGGCTCCTGCTAGGAAATACTGTCTGGTTGAAGAATGAGCAGTTTACCAGCCCATGCGTTCGCGCAAGCTGGTGATGTGGGCGACGTGATGCCGGTTGTGCCATGAGTACAAGGCCAGATTCTTTTCCAGGCTGACGATGCCGAGTGCAGGGTGCCGAAACGTGTGCTTCCATTCGTTGGAATCGATGTTGCGAAGCATCAGGCTCCAGCGGTGATGCAAAGCGTCGATGAGGCTCAGGGAAATTTCAATCGGAGCGGTGCGCGCTTCTTCGAGCTCAGCCCAACGTCCTTCTTCGTACGGCTTGATGGTTGGTTCTTCTTCTGTGAGCGCCAGCTTGAACCGGATGTAAGCGTTCATGTGGCTGTCGGGCAGGTGATGCGCCACCTGACGTACGGTCCAGCCTTCGGGACGATGGGGCGTGTCCAGTTGCGCTTCGTTCAGACTACTGACGGCAGCGCGCAGCCGGGTTGGAAGGTTCTCAATCTCGCTTAAATGCTTCTGGCGCGCTTCGTCTGTTAGGACGCCCTCAAAAGAAAATTTGCCAATGGGATAGCGCAGGTCGTGCTCGGGCATAATCGCTCCAAGGGTGAAATAGTTTGTGACGATGAGGTGACCCTCACCACCTTCATTGTAGGCGACATCCGCTCTGCTCCATCGCTCGTCATGCTGTCAGTCATTGCGCCGCCTGATTCGCCGATCGCCGAATGGATCGCCTAACGACCACCGACGAACGACGAACGCCAACATCTGCCCGCTGCCTGCTTCGAGTTGCAGAAAGCGGCATTCTCTCCCTTCGGCATACAATACAGTCAACTTCCAGGCTGGCGCATGGGCGCTCACACAAGTCCCCGCCCCCTGAAAATCAAGGACTTGCTGAATTCATGCTCGACCGGGATGACAAAGTATCTTCCTTCAGGCTGACCGCGATTCAATATGGACTCCTGTTCATTTTCCTGGTGCTGGCCTATGGGTTGTGGCGGCTGCAAGTGGTGCAGAGCAATCTGTACGCCGGCTTGGCCGAAAAGAACCGCATCCGCAATGTGCCCATCCTCGCTCCCCGTGGCAAGCTGCTTGACCGCGAAGGCCGCGTCATCGTGGACAACTACCCTTCGTTTTCAGCACTGATATTGCGGGACTCGGCACGGGACCTGATCGGCGACGCGGACCTAATTGCTCAGGGCTTGCACCTGAATCCCGACGATCTGCGCGAACGCATCCGTCGCTTCGACGGCTTGCCCACCTATGAGCCCATCTTCATCAAAGACGACATCACCCCTGATGAACTGGCGTTCATTGACTCGCACCGCAACGAACTCCCCGCCCTGGACGTGATCATGGCGCACCGACGCCTTTATCCCAAGAGCGGGTTCATGGCGCACTTGATCGGCTACGTCGGCCAAGTCACCGACAACATGCTCAACCAGCCCCAGTTCGAGAACTACAACCCGGGCGACGTAGTGGGTGTTTCCGGAGTCGAGAAGCAATACAACCAGATTTTGATGGGACAAAACGGCTCGCGGCGGGCCATTGTGAACAGCCGCGGCAGAGAAGTGGGACACCTCGATGAGACCCCTGCGACACCCGGTAAACAGCTCAAGTTAAGCATTGACCTTGACCTGCAAATTGCTGCGGAAGAGGCACTTGATGGGAAGAATGGAGCGATCGTTGCCATGGATCCACGCAACGGCGAAATCCTCGCCATGGTGAGCCGCCCGACCTTCGATCCCAATGACTTTGCCGTGCACATCACGCGCGACGAGTGGACAAAACTCACTACCGACGAGAACCACCCCCTGCTGAACAAAGCCATCCAGGCGCAACTCGCTCCCGGCTCGGTGTTTAAGATCATCATGGCGACGGCGGGACTGCAAGAAGGTATTGCCCAAGACCTGAAAGTGGTGTGCCACGGCGGCGGAACGTTTTACGGGCGCTTCTTCAAGTGCTGGATTGCGGCGCAGCACAGTTCGCACGGCGTAGTCGAGATCAGCCGAGGTATTTACCAATCCTGCGACGTGTTCTTTTACACTCTGGCGGAGCGGTTGGGGATCGGGCGCATTGCCCAATATGCGACGGCCTTCGGGTTGGGACAGAAAACGCACATCGACTTGCCGCAAGAAGCCAGCGGCTTGATGCCGTCAGAGGAGTGGAAGATCCGCAACTTCAACCAGAAGTGGTACGCGGGAGAAACCATCTCGGTGGGCATTGGCCAGGGTGCCGTGGCAGTTACGCCCGTTCAACTGGCGCGGGCGATCGGCGGGATCGCGAGCGGTGGAGTGATGCATCGTCCGCATGTGCTGCTGGCCCGGGAACTGCCTGACAACATGATTCCGGCGCAAGACTCGAGCAATGTGGTCCGAGTGCCGATTGATCCTAAAAATTGGGAGATCATCACGAACGCGATGGCCAACGTGCCTTCCCCGCTTGGCACGGCGAATAGCGCCCACTTGCAAGGAATTGATTTCGCCGGCAAGACGGGCAGTGCACAGACCGTCAGCAACGATGCACGAAAAATCCTGACTAGTGCCAAGTACAAAGACAATGCCTGGTTCGTGGGTGTGACCCCGCGCCGCAACCCGGAAATCGTCGTCGCCGTGCTATTTGAGGGCGGAGAGCACGGACAGTTTGCAGCCCGCATTGCAGCTCAGGTGGTGAAGGCGTACGTGGAGAAACAGCGCCGCCTGCCGACCAAGCTTGCCCAAGCCGGACAACCCGTCGAGATGGCAGGCCTGTGGAACCAACCGCCCGCTCATGACGGCGAAACTCCCGGCCTCAAGGGCGCACGATTCCACATTCCTTTGGTGCGACGCATGGCGCCGCCAGCGGCTGCCGCCCCAGGGTTGCACTGAGGTGGCAAGACTACTTTGACGCGCAGTATTTCATTTCGCGATTTCGACTGGTGGCTGTTGGCGCTCGTGCTGGCCATCTGTCTGCTTGGGATCATTGAGATTCGCAGCGCTACATCGCACACGAAGTTTGCCGGCGCCCATCTGAAGCAGGTGTATTGGATTGTTGGCGGCATATGCGCCATGTTTTTGCTGAGTTTGGCCAATTACCAGGTTCTGCTGGAGCGGGTGCGCTGGATGTATCTAATGTCGGTGGGTTCGCTGCTGGCAGTGCTCGTGTTCGGCCAGAAGTATTTGGGGGCGAGGCGCTGGATCAAGATGCCGGGTGGACAGCACTTTCAACCGTCAGAGTGGGTCAAGCTGATTCTGATCCTCGCGGTGGCCAAATATTTTGCCGACCTCCAACAGAAGGAACTTTCGTGGCCGGATTTCCTGAAAGCGGGGTTGATGGTCGGAGCCCCGATGCTCATGGTACTAGTGCAACCGGACTTGGGGACCGCGCTAACCTATCTTCCTATTGCCGCAATGGGCCTCTTCCTCGGCGGTTTGCGCTGGAAACAGATGCTCACGGTTTTGTTGTTCGTGGGACTGTTGCTTCCCGTCGCATGGGTCAAAGTCTTAAAGCCGTACCAGAAAGAGCGGCTGACCAGCTTCCTGAATCCGGACGCTGACCGGCGGGGCTCCGGATACCAAGTGAACCAGTCGCTGATCGCGGTGGGAGCGGGCGGGATCTGGGGCAGCAGTGAAGGCTCGCAGACCCACCTGATGTTTCTGCCGGTTCCGCAAACCGACTTCATTTTCGCGGCGTTTGCCGAGGAACATGGGCTTGTGGGTGCGTTGACCCTTTTGCTGCTATACTTCATGGTGCTGATGCGATTGACGCAGAATGCGCAGACGGCACCTGACCGCGCTGGAGCATTCGTCGTGATGGGTGTGGTGGCTGTGCTTGGCTTTCATATCCTGGTCAACGTTGGCATGGTGGTCGGGTTTATGCCGGTTACCGGAATACCCCTCCCGCTGATGAGTTACGGCGGGTCTTCAGTTCTGTTCATGTTTTTGGCCTTGGGTTTGGTGATGAACATCCGCATGCGCCGGTTTGTGAATTGAGTTGAAGGTTGGGGACAATCGCGCTACCGTAGGTGGCGCTTCAAGAAAATTGATTACTACCGAAAATTGATTACGACCGCCCTCGCGGACAAAGAAGGGCAGACACCGGCGAAGACGATCGGGAACGCCGGCCAGGATTGAAGTGGAAGTTGAGCCAGAAGGGTAACGGCCCCCTCAAGAGTCAGAGAGAGCGGTCACAAACCTGGTTCCACGCAGAAACGTGCGCAAGAATTGCATGATGTTTACGCAGTTACGGTTCCGGGGTAAACCTCCGGGCCAAAGGGCTAGCCTAACGGCTGCCGCGCTCGTTGTTCACGCCACTCCTGCCGCATTGTTCCCCTCAGTCTTCCGGTGAATTTGCTGCCGCAGAACGGCAGCACCGGAGCTTGTATGAATAGAGAGTTGTTTGTATCCACCACACCTCACGAAACCAAGGTGGGTCTGGTGGAGGACGATTTACTCGCAGAAATTTACCTGGAACGCGAGAACGAATACACCCTCGCTGGGTCCATTTACAAAGGCAGAGTCACCCGCGTGCTCCCCGGTATGCAGTCCGCTTTCGTGGACATCGGGCTGGAGCGCGACGCCTTCCTTTACGTTTCCGATTTCATGGACCTGGAGCAGCACGACGAGGACCTGGATACACCCGTCCCAGTCAAATCCGCTCCTGAACCGAGACAGCAAGAACCGAGAGTGTTTGAAACTCGAGCGCCCCGCGCGGAAATGCGTTCTGCCGCGCCACCGGCAGAAGATACCCAAGGCGACGAAGGGACAGAGGCATCGGGCGGGCAAGGCTCCTCCGGCGAACAATTTGCCGCGACAGGGAATGGCGGTCGGGGTGGCCGCGAAGGTCGGGGTTTCCGTGGCCGCCGCCGTCGCGGACGCCGCGATGATCGAAGTGAACGAAGCGACCGAACTGAACGAAGTGATCGTGGCGAGCGACGTCCGGCGGAGCCCCTCGCCGCCGCCCCGGCCTCGATCCCGCCACCAATGACTGCACGCCCTTCGCGTGCATTCAGCGAAGAATACGGCCCTCCCGCAGGCTACGAGCCCATGCTCCTTCCCGGCGAATCCATCTCAAAATATCGGGGAGTTGCCAAAACCATCGCCCCTCCGGCCGTGAGTCAGGCCGAGGCTGCAGTAACTGAGGTGCCCCAGCACGAGCCCGTTCACTCCGAAGTCCTCCCGACCCAGGCGACCTTTGCATCGCAGGAGCCTGAGTGGAAGGGCTGGCACGCGGAGCCCGAAGAAGCTCATGCCGAAATCGCTGAGCCCAGTGTGGTTTGGGCTAGAAACGACAACTTGGAGTTGAAGGAAGAGCCAGAGACCCACGTCGAGCCGGAAGCCGTCGCGGCGGACGAGGAACACCAGCCTAGTCACCAGCACAGTCACGAGCCTAGTGACGATCTCGCCACCGACGTCCATGCCGAACCTGCCCACGCGACGGTTGAGGCAGAGCACAACGCCGAACCCGAGCCTCACCAGGAACCGTCGGACGATCAACATCATCGCCTGCACGGCGCGGTAGTAAACGAGGAAATCGACGAAGAAGAGGCGGACTTGGCCGCTTACGTGGAAGACCTCGAAGAAGATGCCACCTTCGAGGAGATGGAAGAAGAAACCAGCGCGGCCAACGAATTTGGCCAGACCCGGCGCAGCGTATTTGCCGCTGATACCACTGGAGCAGCTCACGAAGAACACGAAACGCTGTTGGGGATCGAAGCCGAGGGCGCTGAAGAGGACGAGGGAGACGATCTCGATCTGGACGAAGCGCAGGCGGAAGCCGAGGCACTAATGGCGTCGGGCGGGGCGGTTCATCCCGCTGATGACACCAACTCCGACGGCAGGGTTTCCCCTGTGGGCGACCCGCAACGTGAACAGCAGTCTGAAACCGACCGTCGCCGCGGGCGCCGGGGCGGTCGTCGCTTTACCCGCAAGCGCGAGAACACCGTGATTCCGCAAATCAGCGACCTGCTCAAAGAAGGCCAGGAAATTCTGGTCCAGATTGCCAAAGAGCCGATTGGCAAGAAGGGTGCGCGCATCACCAGCCACATCGCTCTTCCGGGACGCTTCCTGGTTTACATGCCGACGGTGAATCATACCGGAGTGTCGCGCAAAATTGCTTCCGAAGAGGAGCGGCAACGCCTGAAGCGCATCATCCAAAGCGAGCGGGAGAACGGGCACGGTGGCTTCATTGTTCGCACCGCCGCCTCAGGATGCTCCGAAGACGAGCTTCGGGCCGACATTCGCTTCCTCAAGAATCTGTGGAACGAAATCAAAGGCCGCGCGGATTCCAATAAGGCCCCGGCTCTGATTTATCACGATCTCAACGTGGTCGAGCGCGTGCTGCGCGATCAGGTGACTTCAGACTTCTCCGTGATTTGGGTGGATACCGAACAGGAGTACGAGCGCATTCTGCGCTTCGCTAACCGCTTCCAGCCCGCCTTGGTGCGGCGCGTTAAGCTCTACACCAAGGAGACTCCGCTGTACGAGCAGTTCGGTCTCTCCGAGGAAATCAACAAGGCGCTGAAGTCGAAAGTGTGGCTGAAGAGCGGCGGTTACATTGTCATCAATCAGACCGAAGCTCTGGTCGCGATTGACGTCAACACCGGCAAGTACGTGGGTAAGACCACCCGGCTGGAAGACACCATCGTCAAGACCAACGTGGATGCGATCAAGGAAATCGTTCGCCAGATTCGCCTCCGCGACTTGGGCGGCATCATCGTCATCGACTTCATTGACATGGACGAGCGCCGCAATCGCCAGAAGGTCATGCAGGCGCTGGAAGAAGCTCTTCGCAACGACCGTGCGCCCTCCAAGGTCCTGCAGTTTAACGATTTCGGTTTGGTGGCGATTACACGGAAGCGTGTGAAACAGTCGCTGGAGCGGACCATCGGCTCCCCGTGCCCCTACTGCGAGTCCACCGGATTCGTGAAGTCGGTCACCACGGTTTGCAACGACATTTATGTCGAGGTGCGCAAAGTCGCCAAGCACCTGCAGAATCCTGACGTGATGCTGCGAGTGAACCCGGAAGTGGCGAAGACGCTGAAGAACAACAACGCCAAGCTGCTGATCGAAATGGAAGAACTCTTGGGCCGGAGCATCATTGTGAAATCCGATCCGGCATTGCACCAGGAACAGTTCGACGTGAACTAGGCTGCCAGGTGGTCGAACCCGAGTCGCGAGGCTCGAAAGGGACGGGTCAAGCTGACCGTCCCTTTCTTTCTGTGCCGTTCACTTCGACAGCGTGGCAGAGCGATTCCCCCGTCGGGTTGAACTCGTAGCCGCCGCAGGACTAGGATAGTTCTCATACGAGAGGTGTAACCGTGGAAAAATCACAGCCTAAGTCTTCCTCTTCCTCGCGGCGCGATTTCTTGAAGACCACTGGTGCGGTCACGGCCGGAGTTATGGCCAGCGGGTTCATCGGTGATACCGCCCATGCCCTCCCATCGCTGCCGTTCAACCCGGTCACGGCAGATGCCATGCCCACTCGCAACCTCGGACGCACCGGTCATCGCGTAGGTATCTTCAGCCTCGGCGGCCAGGCCTCTATCGAGCAGCCCAACAACGATGCTGTCGCCGTGCCCTTGGTGGAGCGGGCTCTCGACCTCGGCGTGAACTACATTGACACCGCTGCGCAATACGGGGGCTCAGAACGCTGGAGCCAGCGCTACATCGGCCAGGTCATGAAGCGCCGCCGCAATCAGGTGTACTTGGCCGGCAAGACCCATGATCGCACCCGCGATGGCTCACTCAAGTTGCTGGAAGAGTCCCTCAAGTTGCTGAACACCGATCATCTAGACGCATGGCAACTGCACCACATTGACCGCAAGGAGGAAGTCGAACAGATTTTCGCCAAGGGCGGCGCGTTGGAAGCGCTGGTGCAGGCGCGCGAGCAGAAGATGGTCCGCTACCTCGGCGTCACCGGACACTCGGATCCGGAAGTGTTGATGGAGTGCCTGAGGCGTTTCGACTTTGACCAAATCCTCATGGCGGTGAACGCGGCCGACAAACACCATCGCAGCTTTATGGAGCAACTGCTGCCGATGGCTGTGGGCAAGAAAATGGGCATCATCGGGATGAAGATCCCCGCCCGCGGACGCATTCTGGAGTCGTGGCACCCGGAGAAGAGCAAAGACACCGGATGGAACCAGCCGGCGCCGAAGCCGGGCGTGCTGGCGATGAAGGAAGCCATGTACTTCACTCTCTCTCTACCCGTGAGCACGGTAATCATTGGCTGCGACAACCTTGCGCAGCTTGAAGAAAACGTGAAGCTGGCTCGCGACTTTACTCCTCTGAGCGAAAAACAATTGGCGGGCCTGACCGAACGCACAGAACCAATCGCGCGCCAATCATTGTTCTTTCGCAACTGGGCGTAGGCGACCTGCAATAGGCCAACCCTGCGCCATCCCCGCACTTGTGATTAAATCCCAGCTATGCCAAAAATTCGAAGCGCGGACGCCGAAGTCGTCTATGAAGCGCTCGGTGAGGGCAAACCGGTGGTTCTGTTGCATCCGGTCCCAGTACACCGCGAATTCTGGAAGCCGGTGGCGGACGCGCTCTCGCAGAACTATCGGTTGATTCTGCCGGACTTGCGGGGACACGGAGACAGTGAGGTTGGCGAGGGGCCGGCGACGATGGAGAAGCACTCCGAGGATCTGGCTCGCGTGCTCGACGATGCTGGAGTGGGAAGGGCGATATTTGTCGGCGTGTCAATTGGCGGATATGTGTTGTGGGAGTTCTGGCGGCGGTACCGCGAGCGCGTGGCGGGGCTCATCCTGGCGGATACCAAGGCGCAGGCGGACACTGCGGAGGGCCGGGCCGGGCGTCTGACCGCGGCTGCGAATGTGCTGGAGCAGGGAACGGAGCCGTATTTCCAGAGCATGCTGCCCAAGCTTATGGGGCAGACGACGCACCGAACCCGTCCAGACCTGGTGGACGCGGCGCATCGCATGATGCAGAAGATGTCGGCGGCGGATGTCAGCCAGGTGCTGCAAGGCATGGCACAGCGCTCGGACTCGGTGGCGACGCTAAAAACCATCCATGTGCCCACCCTTGTGCTAGTGGGCGAGGAAGACCCGCTCACGCCGATAGGCGATGCGGAACTGATGCGGCAGGCCATCGCCGGGGCGGACCTGAAAGTGATCTCGCGTGCCGGACACTACGCGCCCTTCGAGCAAGCGGAGGAAGTGGGCAAACTTGTCCGAGCATTTGTCGAGAGAGTAGGCTAGAGGGCTCCCGGCCACGATCCGCGACTCTACTGGGCAACTCAAATTGCCCAGCTTGTGATAAGACAATACGAGTTGCAAGCCAGAAGACAGGAATATAGGCAAGACGTATGGCGAGCGAAAATTTGTTTACCGATGTCCCGACGGCGATCGAGGAGATCCGCGCCGGGCGGTTGATTGTCCTGGTGGATGACGAGGATCGCGAGAACGAAGGCGACCTCATGCAGGCGGCGGAAAAAGTCACGCCCGAGTCCATCAACTTCATGGCGAAATACGGGCGCGGCCTAGTATGCCTGGCCATGACCGAGGAGCGGCTCGACCACTTGCGGCTGGGGCCGATGACCACCGAAAACACGTCGCAGTTCGGAACCGCGTTCTGCGAGGCGATTGACGCGCGAGACGGGGTGACCACGGGGATTTCCGCGTATGATCGCGCGCGAACCATCCAAGTGGCGATCGCGCCGGAAACCCGACCGTCCGACCTGGCCCGGCCCGGCCATATGTTTCCGCTTCGAGCGCGCAAGGGCGGCGTGCTGGTGCGGGCGGGGCAGACCGAGGCTTCGGTGGATCTGGCGCGGCTGGCGGGCATGATTCCGGCTGGGGTGATTTGCGAAATTATGCGCGAAGACGGGACCATGGCCCGGGTGCCCGATCTCTCAGAGTTTTGCCGGCAACACCAATTGAAAATGCTGACCGTGGCAGAGATGATTCGCTACCGCATGCAGAACGAGCGCTATGTCCATCGCGCGGGCGAAGCCCTGGTGGACACCCAGTTCGGCGAGTTCCGGCTGATCGCGTATGAGAGCGACGTGGATGGCGGCGAGTCGCATCTGGCCTTGCTGCGCGGGGACATTCATGATGCGGCAGGTCCGGTACTGGTGCGCATGCACGCTCATTGTCTGATGGGCGATGTGTTTGCAGCGACCGCCTGCGATTGCCACCCCACTCTGCAGGCGTCACTCCAGGCGATCGCCCGCGAAGGCAGGGGTGCTCTGATTTACCTGCACCAGAATGCTCGGAGCTTTACCGTGGAGAAGATCGCCGAGCAATCGTTTTTGACTTTCCATCGCGAGCGGCAGCTGCCTTCCTTGCCGGAGAGCGAACGCAAGACCCAGCGCGAGATCGGAATAGGGGCGCAGATCCTCTCCGACCTGGGGCTGAAGAAGATCCGACTCTTGACCAACCATCCCCGGCGGGTGGCAGCGCTGGAAGGTTTCGGAATTGAGATTGTCGAAAAGGTGCCCGTGAAGCTGGAGCTGGCTCAAAGAGTGTAACCTTCCAAGCCCGCGCGGCGGTGGTTTGGTAACCCGCCCCCGCAAGTTTTTCTTTTCGCCGCAATCCTATAGACTGCCGTCTGGAATTTCCTCAATGCAAGGGGTTGATTGATGTCCAGATGTGTCTGTTGAACGTGTCACTGACCTTTGATTTTTCCCGCTGGTATGCGCTCACCGCGCTGATCGTGCCGCTGTTGATTGCAGTTCTAACCGTATGAGCGTTTTACACGGCTACCGCGGGGCAGAAGCTGTTCCAGGGCGAGATGCTCGAGTAGGGCGACTCTCCGTTCTCCGGCGTTGCCTACCCCTCTCGCAGCAACACGAGCGCGGTCACGTCGTTGAGAGCCGGAGGGACGCACATGAAGTGCTCCACTCCAGCCAAGATCGTGGTCGCCAGTTGTTCTGCGCTTGAAATGTTCGCCGCTTTCAGAATCTCCTCGACCCGTTCCAGACCGAATTCCGACGACTCCTCGTCATTGCACCGCCCCTCCGTCACTCCCCGCGACACCAATGCCAGCGCTGCTCCCGGCGGCAGGGCTGCGGTCACCGCGTCGTGCGTGACGTGCGAAAAAAGCCCGAAGGGAAGGCCTGTCGCCGGCATTCGCGTCACCTCTCCGCTTTGGTCCCGGAGCAGCGCCGGCGTGTGTCCCGCGTTGCTGTAAGTCAAGGTGCCGATCGTCTCGTTGTAGCATCCCACGAATGCTGGACAAGACCTTACCCCGTTCGCCGCCTCCATCACGCTGCGATTGAGTCGTAGCGACAACTCAATCATCGCCTCTGCCTCATTGACGTCCTCTTCGGCAAACAGTTGCGCCCCGGCTTGCCGAAACGTCTGTTGTGCCGCCGAAACAATTCCGGCGTTTTCCTCGTGCCGTCCGGCTACATCGAGCATCCCAAACAACACCAGGTTTGAACGCACTCTCACAAAGTCATAGAGGTCTCCACCCTGCGGCGTCCCGTAATATACCGCTGCGATGGCGGCATTGGTCATCGTCGGCACTGCCACCGGTACACTCTCGCCTGTGGCAGGCGCCGCCTCTTTCTTGGAAAACAATCCCATGGCCCACTCCGTATGAAAGTATCAGACTAAGTTCTACAATACCGCCGTCGCCAAAAAGCGCGGCGTCCGCCTCGCCTTCATCACCTGCTCAAACCCATAGGCAATCTTCAGCAGGCCCGGCTCGCTCCACGCCCGCCCGAAGAAAGATGCACCCACCGGCAGACCCCAAAGAAATCCAGCTGTCACGTTGATGTTGGGATAGCCCGCCACCGCCGGCGCACTCGAACTCCCGCCCGCCGCGTGGTCGCCGTCGATCAAGTCCGTCACCCATGCCGGCCCCGCGGTCGGCGCGAACAGAGCACCCAGTTTGTGCTTGTCCATCACTGCGTCGATGCCTTCGACCCGTGCTAACTGACGGTTCTTTGCCAGCGCATCCAAATATTCTTTCTCTTCCAGTCCGCCCTTGGCTTCCGACTTCAGGAAAATGTCCTGGCCAAAATACTGCATCTCACGGTCGCGGTGGTGCTCGTTGAACTCGATAATTTCCTGGAGCGTTTTCACCGGAGACGACGGTCCCAGCCGCGCCAAGTACTTCCGCAACCCCGCTTTTAACTCGTATAAGAAAACTGTCATCTCGGTATCGTCGAATTTTCCAATCGTCTCAATGTCCGCGGGATCCACTATTTCGGCGCCAGCTTTCTTCATGCTGGCAATCACGCTCTCGAACATTGCATCCACGCTGTCGCTGAATCCAAAGTACTTGCGCACCACCCCAATCCGCGCCCCTCGCAAGCCATTCGGATCAAGGAAATTCGTGTAATCCAAGACTGGCCTCGCCGAGGTCGTTACGGCGTCTTCGCCATCCCCACCCGCCAACGCGTTCAGCAGAATTGCCGCATCTCTCACCGTGCGAGCCATGGGCCCGGCGGTATCCTGGCTGTGTGAGATCGGAATGATGCCGGTCCGGCTGATCAGTCCCACGGTCGGCTTGATGCCAACAATGCCGTTCGCCGAGGAGGGACACACCACCGACCCATCCGTTTCTGTCCCCACCGCTACCACGCAGAGATTCGCTGAGACTGCCGCACCCGAGCCCGAACTCGATCCGCACGGATTGCGGTCCAGAGCATACGGATTCCGCGTCAACCCGCCCCGCCCGCTCCATCCGCTGGTTGAGTGGCTCGATCGGATGTTCGCCCACTCGCTCAAATTTGTTTTGCCTAGAATCACCGCGCCCGCCGCGCGCAACTTTTGCGCGACAAAAGAGTCCTTCGCCGGCTTTGCGCCCACCAGCGCCAGCGAGCCAGCGGTCGTGCCCATCCGGTCCGCGGTATCGATGTTGTCTTTGATCAGCACGGGAATCCCGTGCAGTGGCCCACGCGGTCCCTTCGTTTTTCGTTCACGATCTAGGCTCGCCGCAATCTCCAACGCATCTGGGTTCACTTCAATCACAGCGTTGATTGCCGGCCCTTGTTTGTCAATTGCGTGGATCCGAGTCAAGTATTTCTGCGTGAGCGAGGTTGCAGTGTACTTCCCAGACTCCATCCCCTCTTGCAGTTTGCCGATTGTCACTTCATCCAGTTCAAACTCAGCGACGGTCGCGGGTATCGATCCCACACCACGTGTATCCCCACGGAGCGCTGGCGAGACCGCCACCCCAATGCTTCCGATTACTCCCGCCTGCAGGAACCGCCTTCGATTGATTGATGAGGTCATCTTGAAACTCCCTAGGTATTGATGCGCTTCGTTAGCATACGCGACCCCACCCCCCTGCGGAAGTCCTACCGCTCGAATGCGAAGCGCCTAAGGCCATCTTTACACAAAAGCGCGCCGTGGCAATTCGCTAGAGCGAAGACATTGTTCCCTCACACCAAAAGTGGTAATCTTGCGACTGTTGGGCGGGAGTAGTTCAGCGGTAGAACGCCAGCTTCCCAAGCTGGATGTCGCCGGTTCGATCCCGGTCTCCCGCTCCATGAATTCAATAACGTAGCGCAGCGGATGCTTGTTCATTTGATTCAATTGCGTCCAAGGCTTTCGCTCTGTCTGCCTTCGGTTGAGGCGTGCATGCCCCCGCTGTTACCGGCAAAACGCAGCGCTAAGGAGATACATCCTTCGCTTCGCTCAAGACGATAGAGTCGTTCAGAAATTGGGTTCTTCCCTTCCTTCCTCCATTCCCTCAGAAGGACAAGCGCTCGCCTCTCCAGTTCGAGAGCACATTGACACCTCCGGCATAAGCTACCTAGCGGCTAGCCGATTTACTGCGCCTTCTCCGCGGAGTGCAGTTGCATCTGCCATTGTTCGCCCCCGTGGCTGGCGATGTATAGCGCGAGTTCGAGGCGGCTCCAGACTCCCAGCTTATCGAAAGTGGTGCGCAGGTAGTTCTTAATCACTTGCTCGGTGGTGCCAATGTGTTTCGCAATGTCGCGATTGGTGTGGCCCTGCCAGACCAGAGAGGCGACCTGAACTTCCCGGGGAGTGAGATGGTTACGCGGTTGCGTGTTCATTGTGCTCCTTCTCGAACATGGCGGTAGCCAGGCGGACGCGCTTACGGCCTTCGGTGATGCCAGCGCGCAAGAACAGGCTGCGCAGATGCTGTTTCACGGTGCGGGGACTGATGTTTAGTTGCCCAGCGATGTCTTTGTTCGAGCAGCCCTGGGTCAACAGACTGAGGACTTGTCGATCGCGAGCGGTGACTTTGATCTCGTCCAGATTAACCATGACTAATGTTCCTCTCCTAAAGTTCGTGCTTGGGGACATGAACCACAGAGTGAGAAGCAACTCTTTCGCCAAATGTTCGTCTCGCGCTGGAGCGGTTTGTAGCCCCCTTGTTTTGAGCGAGATGCAGGCAGTACGTTGCGAACGGCAGGGGTTACCTCAGTGCGATGGGATGGGCCGCGTCCCAGAATGGGAGCCCAAAATGGGACGTGGGTGGAGCAGGAGCCGGGAGAGGGAAGCAGGCCCAGCGCTGGCCTGAAGGGATGACGGCTTGCATTGTTTCTTTTCGGAAGACCGTGTGGCGGTCAGGCTTCGGTGGTGACGCGGGTGGCGAGTTGCATCAGGTCGATGGAGACTCGCGCGGTATCGTGGCGGGCGACTGGGCCGTCGCCGAGGTAATCGCCTAAGACAGGACGCACGCCCAAGGCTTGGACGCGTTCCAGGTCGTTTTCGATTTGGGCGGCGCCTTCGAGGGCGTACTTGGCTTTCATTTCCGGGGAAACGGGGGTTGAGTTGAGGAGAGCGTAATCCCAAATCTGGGAGTGGGCGTGTTGGTTCAAGGCCAGGATGTGATCGGCGGCGGAAAGGCCGAGGCTTTCATTGGCCTGCGTCATCAAGTTACAGACGAAGACTTTGGTGGCGGCGGAGTCGGCAATCGCCTGTTTGACGCCTCGGACTAACAAGTTGGGGATGAGGCTGGTGAAGAGAGAGCCGGGTCCGATGGTGATGAGGTCGGCCTGGGCGATGGCTTGAAGGGTTTGGGGCAGGGGCTCGGCGTCGGGTGGAACCAGAAACAACTCGCGGATACCGACCTTGCCGGCAGTGATGTTCGTTTCGCCGCGAACTCGCGAGCCATCTTGCAGGAGGGCTTCGAGTTCGACGTTGGAGGTGGTGGCGGGGAAGATGTGGCCGCGGGTGGAGAGAATTTCGGCGGACAAGCGCACGGCTTCGGCGAAGTCGCCGGTGATGGAGGTGAGCGCGGCAAGAAACAAATTGCCGAAGCTGTGGCCTTCAAGTCCATCGCCCTTCTGGAAACGATGTTGGAAGAGGCGGGAGAGCAGAGCCTCGTCCTCGGAGAGGGCGACGATGCAGTTGCGGACATCGCCGGGAGGAAGCATATTCAACTCTTTGCGGAGGCGGCCGCTGGAGCCACCGTCGTCGCTGACGGTTACGATGCCGGAGAGTTCGGAGATCCAAGGAGACGAACCAGCAAGAGGAGCAGCGGGAGAGCGGACATACCACTTCAGGCCCTTTAAGAGCGTAGAGAGGCCGGTGCCGCCGCCGATGGCGACCACGCGCAGCCCTCTGCTAATAGCTGAGTTCGCCGGGTTCATGGCAACACTCAGTAGCGGCTGTTGGGATAGACGTCGTGCGCATTCGGACCAGGATCCGGATAGAGCAATTCGGTGAAGCGAGGATCTTCGGTGAGCTTCTGAAAATCCGAATCGTTGCGGGCCTGGAAACGAATCGCAGGATTGATGCGGATGGCTTCTCCGAGACGCTGCAGAGCGGGTTCCAGATGGCCGGTCAAGCAGTCCAGGGCCGCCAGGCCAAATAATACGTAGTCGCGATTGGGATGCTGCTTCAGTAATTTTTCCAGATGCTCTCGCGCGTTAACGTAGTCGCCGATATTCAGCAGAGAGATCGCGTAGTCGAAATGCTCCTCAGGAGACTTGAACTGGCTGGCCGGTTGCTCCAGGTGCTGGTCGCAGATCTGGAGATAAATTGAAGCGCGATCACAGAGTTCTTTGTTGGCGGCGCCCAGGACCTTGTCGAGGTAAGTGCGAGCCCTCTCGAACTTGTGCTCGGAGAGCGCACGCAAGCCGGCCTCGTAGTTTTGCACGGCTTGTGCAGAGTTGGGATCGCCCCCGGCGGACTTTTTGCCGTCGGCCTTCTGAGACATTTGCAAGACTCGTGTGCTTTTCGTAGGGGCTCCTTTTAAACATCTGCGAGGTGAAGTTGAACTTCACGACTCTCTCCAGCTCATCGCGACTTCAATTCGCCGGATCCGACCGGAATGTTTGGCAGTCGCACGTCCATTTGCACAGATTAGTTCAGGGTCGCCGAAGTTTCCAGATTTACCTGTTTCCAGTCGCCCTTGATGATACCCTGACGCACCTGGCGCGCGGTTTTGCCCTGTTTGGTTTGCGCGTAGGCGTAATAGAGCTCTTTCAAGCAGGTGGCGCATTGAGCCCCGTGAGTGTTCTCAAAGCAGCTGTGCAAGCTGTTGTGTCCCATGCGGTCGCAGTAGCAATAGCAAGGCTGCTGGTGCAGCACATTAGGAATCTTGGCCGCCAGTTCGTAGGCGTGGGTCTGGAACGGATTTTGCGCGTCGGGACCCCACAGCTGGTCTTTGGTCAAAATAGCGGGGAGCTTCGTTCCTTTTGGCGGAGGCCCGGCATTGAAGGCTGGGACCTGACCCTCGTCCTGCGAAAGGGACCAGGGCCCCGACACCAGCATGACCAACGCCACCACAACGGACAGCACGAGACCGCGTTTGCACATAAGAAAGTTCCTCACTCCCAGCAGCTATTCTACCTAAAGTTTGGCAAGCCTGTGTAGGGGAGGGGAGCGCGTGCCAGGCCGGAGCAAGTCACGCGGGCAAGCTCGGGCAAACACACGGGGCGAGCGAGCAATCCATATACAATAATGGCTATGTCCGATTCCGCGGTTCCGCAGCAGAATGGAAACCAATCGCTGAATGCGAAGCCTGGGGGCTTCCTGCTGGGGGTATGGTTGCGCGATCTGGTGATCTCGCTCGCGATTTCCGCGTTCATCATCATTTTCATTTACCAACCGGTGAAAGTGGAGGGCACGAGCATGATGCCCTCGCTCGATGACCAGGAGCGGATCTTCGTCAATAAATTTGTCTATCATCTGGAGCCGATTGAGCGCGACGACATCGTGGTGTTCCACTATCCGCGCGACCCATCGAAGAGCTACATCAAGCGGGTGATCGGTCTAGCTGGAGACCATATTCGGATTGACGACGGACAGGTTTTTGTGAATGGCAAGGCGCTTGAAGAAGACTACGTACCCGCGGAATATGCCGACTCGCAGTCGTTCCAGGAAGTGGTGGTGCCATTGGAGAGCTATTTTGTATTGGGCGATCACCGCACCATGTCGAACGATAGCCGCGACTTTGGGCCGGTGAACCAGAGTTTCATCTACGGCAAGGCGGTGTTTGGCTACTGGCCGGTAGAAAAGCTGGGCCGCTTGCGGTAGGGTCCGCAACTCCGAGTGCGGGGTCTTGGGGAGGCCATCCGAAATGCAACACATCCAAATTTTGGCGTACAGCTCGCCCTATGCGTGGATCTTCTGGGCGGTATTTCTGTTTGCGTTCGTTCCGGAATTCCTACTGATGGCCCGGTCACGCCCTGCCAAGGGAGAAAAAACCGACCAAGGGTCGATGCAGTTGATCATGCTGGTGGGATGGATCGCTTTCCCGGCAGCGTTCACGGTGGCTTCATGGGCGCGGTTTGTTTTGCTGGACGGCCAGAAAATCTCATTCGGAGTGGGGATGGCGCCGCTGCTGGGGGGATCGCTGCTGCGGCGGTATTGTTGGCGGCTTCTGGGAAAATATTTCACCGGCAACGTGAAGGTGCAGGCGGAGCAAACGGTGATTCAGGAGGGCATTTACAAATGAATCCTTCCTACACAGGCGGGATGTTGATGTACTTGGGCGTGGGGCTTGGACTGACAAACTGGCTGAGTGCACTAATTCTGGTAGCGATGGGCGGGGCGACCTATGCGTACCGGGTGCGAGTGGAGGAACATGCGCTGGGGACCTCGCTGGGGTTCGCCTATCTGGGTTACATGCAGCGCACCACCCGGTTTATTCCTTTCGTATTTTGATTGCATTCGGTTCGCGGCGACGGGAGGGAAGATTTGCACAGGCGGAGGGAGCGAATCGCGTTGGCTGCGAGCTGCATCCCTGCTAAACTTTATCAAATCCACTCCCTGGAGCAGCAATGCAAGCAATCCTTGCGTTGGAAGATGGGCGCATCTTCCGCGGCAAAGGCTACGGCGCCAAAGGCGAATGCTACGGGGAAGTCGTTTTTAATACTTCCATCACTGGCTACCAGGAAATCTTCACCGACCCTTCCTACGCAGGACAGATTGTTGTCCTGACCAACCCGCAGATTGGCAACTACGGCACGACTCCAGAAGACAATGAGGCCACGCGTCCTTACATCGAGGGCTTGATTGTGCGCGAGTTCTCGAAAGTGAGTTCCAACTGGCGGTCGCAGCAAGTGGCGGAGGAATACCTGGAACAATTCAAGGTTCCGGTGTTGGCGGAGATTGACACGCGCGCGCTGGTTCGGCACCTGCGCGACAACGGGGTTATGCGCGGGGTGGTCTCGACGATCGAGAGTGAGAGTGACAAGCTGGTCGCGAAGGCGCGCTCGTTACCCAAGATGGACGGGATGGATCTGGCAAAGGTGGTCAGCACCAAGCGTTCGTATGTGTGGGAAGTTGGGGAGCGCTCGCACGAGCCGGTGGCGGTGGTGGGAGTGAAAGACGAGCCGCCGCGCTTCCACGTGGTGGCCTACGATTTCGGAATCAAGCAGAACATTTTGCGCAAGCTGCGAGGCGAGGGTTGCCGGGTGACGGTAGTTCCAGCGGAGACCACTGCGGAAGATGTGCTCTCGCTGAAACCGGACGGGGTGTTCCTCTCGAACGGGCCGGGCGATCCGGAGCCATGCACTTATGCGGTGGAGAACATCCGCCGTCTGATGGGGAGACAGCCAATCTTTGGGATCTGTCTGGGACATCAGCTCACCGGGATTGCGCTTGGCGGGAAGACATTCAAACTGAAGTTTGGGCACCACGGCGGGAACCATCCGGTGAAGCAGTTGAGTACGGGCAGGGTGGAGATCACTGCGCACAACCACAATTTCGCGGTGGATCCGGACTCGCTGCCGCAGAGCGAAGTGGAGTTGACGCACATCGACTTGAACGACCAGACGCTGGAAGGCATGCGGCACAGGAATTTGCCGCTGTTCACCGTGCAATATCACCCGGAAGCGGCGCCGGGACCGCACGACTCGCATTATTTGTTCAAGGATTTTGTGAAGCTGATGGAGGAGTGGAAAAGTTAGTGGTCGAACTTGAAAGCGCGCCCCTTTGAATCGCCGCGGCGGCCGGAATGAAGGGCGCTGCTCGGCAATGTAAGTTTGCGGGAGCGAAGAACGAATTGATACTGGTCAAATGCCCAAACGCACAGACATTTCGAAGATTCTGATTCTCGGCTCCGGGCCCATCATCATTGGGCAGTCGGCGGAGTTTGACTACTCGGGGACCCAGGCTTGCAAGGCGCTCAAGGCCGAAGGTTATGAAGTGGTGCTGGCGAACTCCAACCCGGCGACCATCATGACCGATCCGGAGTCGGCGGACCGCACCTACATTGAGCCGCTGACGCTCGAGTATTTGGAAGAAATTATTCGGGTGGAGCGAGAGATGTCGCCCAACGCGGGCTTCGCTGTGCTGCCTACGGTGGGCGGCCAGACCGCGCTCAACCTGGCGATAGAACTTTCTGACGGGGGAGTGCTGGAGAAGTACAACGTGCAGCTCATCGGAGCGCAGATCGCGGCCATCAAAAAGGCGGAAGACCGGCTGTTTTTCAAAGACGCGATGCAGAAGATCGGGCTCGACGTGCCCAAATCGGCGTTGGTGAACAACCTGAAAGACGGCCTGGAGTTTGCCGGCAAGATCGGGTTTCCAGTGATTATCCGTCCGTCATTTACGCTGGGCGGAACCGGCGGCGGCCTGGCCTACAACCGCGAAGAGTTGCTGGATGTGCTGGCGCGCGGGCTCGACCTTTCGCCGGTGCATGAGTGCCTGATCGAAGAATCGGTGCTGGGATGGAAAGAGTACGAATTGGAGGTAATGCGCGACAGCAAAGACAACGTCATCATCATCTGCTCGATTGAGAACTTCGATCCCATGGGTGTGCACACCGGGGACTCGATCACGGTGGCGCCGGCGCAGACGCTAACGGACCGGGAGTATCAGGCGATGCGCGATGCGTCGCTGGCGGTGATTCGCGAAATCGGAGTCGAGACGGGCGGATCGAATATTCAGTTTGGGGTGAATCCGAGCACCGGGCGGATGGTAGTGATTGAGATGAACCCAAGGGTTTCGCGTTCGTCGGCGCTGGCATCGAAGGCGACTGGATTCCCAATTGCGAAGATTGCCGCCAAGCTGGCGGTGGGCTACACGCTGGACGAGATCACGAACGACATCACGCAGAAGACGCCGGCATGTTTTGAGCCGTCGCTCGATTATGTGGTGGTGAAGATCCCCAAGTGGCAGTTCGAGAAATTTCCTGGGGCCGATGAGAGCCTGGGGCCGCAGATGAAGTCGGTAGGCGAAGTGATGGCGATTGGGCGCACCTTCAAAGAGTCACTGCTCAAGGCAGTGCGCGCGCTCGATACGGGAAAAAAACTGGGGTCGGAGAAAATCGAGCCGCGCATTCTGACGCAACGACTGGTGACACCGCATCCAGAACGGTTGATGTATGTCCGCTATGCGCTGCGCCAGGGATACACGGTGAAGCAACTGGCAAAGATGACGTCGATTGATCCGTGGTTCCTGTACCAGTTGAAAGAAATCAACGACATGCAGATGGAGTTGGAAAAACATCCCATGGACACGGTTTCGACCGAATTGCTGCGCGAAGCCAAGCGCATGGGATTCTCCGACAGCCGTTTGGCCACGACGTGGCGGCTGGACGGAAAGGGCGGGCAGGAGCAAGTGCGGCACCTGCGCAAGAAGCATGGCGTCGCGCCGGTGTACAAGCGGGTGGACACTTGCGCCGCAGAGTTTGAGAGCTTTACTCCGTATCTTTATTCGACTTACGAAGAAGAAGACGAAGCCGCACCCACCCCCAAGAAGAAGGTCATCATTCTGGGCAGCGGGCCCAATCGAATCGGACAGGGAATTGAGTTCGATTACTGCTGCTGTCACGCGGCGTTTGCTCTGCGGGAGGACGGCTTCGAGACGGTCATGGTCAACTGCAATCCGGAGACGGTCTCCACAGACTACGACACCAGCGACCGGCTGTACTTTGAGCCGCTGACGCTGGAGGACGTGTTTGCGATTTGCGAGCACGAGGCTTCGGGTGGGGCGGCGGTGGGTGTGATCGTACAGTTCGGCGGGCAAACTCCGTTGAACCTGTCGTTGCCACTGAAAGCTGCGGGCGTGAACATCATCGGAACTTCGCCGGAATGCATTGATCTGGCTGAGGACCGCAAGCGCTTTGGGAAGCTGCTGGAAGAGCTGGAGATTCCGCAAGCACCAGGGGCGATGGTGACGTCAGTGGAGGAAGCAGTGGTAGCGGCGAACCTGATCGGGTTCCCGGTGTTGGTTCGTCCGTCGTATGTGTTGGGCGGGCGGGCGATGGTGATTGCCTTCGACGAGGAGACGATCATTCGCTACATGAAAGAGGCGGTGGAGTACTCGCAAGATCGTCCGGTGCTGATCGACAAGTTTCTTGAAGACGCTGTGGAAGTGGATGTGGATGCGCTGTCCGACGGCGAAGATGTGGTGATTGGCGGGATTATGCAGCATATCGAGGAGGCGGGAATTCATTCCGGGGACTCGTCTTGCGTGTTGCCTGCCGTCGATATTGCGGAGCCGCTGCTTCAACGTATGCGAGAGTACACGTTTAAGCTGGCGCGGGCCCTCGAAGTGGTGGGTCTGATGAACATTCAGTTTGCGATTCCACGAGCGGGCGCGAAGGATGGCGGTATTGACGGTACAACGGTGTATGTGTTGGAAGTGAATCCGCGGGCCTCGCGCACCGTGCCTTACGTTTCGAAAGCGACCGGAGTGCCACTAGCCAAGATCGCGGCGCGTTTGATGACCGGTCGCAAGCTGCGGGAATTTTTGCCGGAAAACATTGAGCGCGGGACCGACCTGGATACGGGCAGCAACTACTACGTGAAGTCGCCGGTATTTCCGTGGTCGAAGTTTCCGGGCGTAGATACGGTGCTAGGGCCGGAGATGAAATCCACGGGCGAAGTGATGGGCGTGGCCGACAATTTTGGCGAGGCGTTCGCGAAAGCGCAGATCAGTGCGGGACAGAAGCTGCCGGTGAAGGGCACGGTATTCATCAGCGTGCACGACAACGACAAGGCGCATGTGTCGGAAGTGGCGGCGCGCTTCGTCGAGATGGGGTTCAAGATTGTCGCAACTGCTGGGACGGCCGACGTGCTAGAAGAGTCGGGCATGGCGGTGGAGCGCGTGTACAAAGTGAAGGAAGGGCGGCCGAACGTCGTAGATTTGATTAAGGGCGAGAGGATACACCTGATCATCAATACGCCACACGGGCCTGACCCATATTTTGACGAGAAAGCGATCCGCCGGGCGGCGGTGACGGCGCGGATCACTACGATTACGACTCTATCGGCAGCGCGGGCTGCGGCCGAGGGCATTGCAGCATTGCGGCGTGGTCAAGTGCGGGTGCAGGCATTGCAGCAGTTACAGGCGGAGAGAGTGGCAGCGAGCCGTTAACGGTTTGGAGGGTTCGCGGTGGAATGCATATCTCTCGCCACGCTCGCGATGACCGTTAGTAGATGACCGTTGATAAAGGATTAGGATTAAGTGTGCTGGTGGTTGGTTGCTGGCGCCTGGAGTGTTCGGATGCTTCTTTCTGGTATTTTTCCTCCCATCACCACGCCGTTCTATCCCGACGGCAGCGTGTATTACAAGAAAATCGAAGCCAATGTGGAGCGCTACTCGAAGACGCCTGTAGCGGGCATTGTGGTGCTGGGCTCGACTGGGGAAGCCATTCTGCTTTCTGACGATGAGCGGCGAGCGGTGCTGAAGTGTGCGATGGAGGCGGCCGCACCGCACAAGGTGATGATCGCCGGCACCGGCGTTGAGTCAGCCGTGGAGACGCTACGCCTGACCGAGTACGCAGCGGAAGTGGGCTACGATCTGGCCATGGTGCGGACGCCTCACTACTACAAGAAGCAGATGCACCCGGCGAACATCCTGGCGTTTTATCGAACGGTGGCGGATCGCTCCGGGCTGCCGGTGGTCATTTACAACTTCCCCCAAGCGACAGGCTATGACATTCCAGCGGAGGTTGTGATTGAGCTGGCGCAACATCCCAACATTGTGGCGATCAAGGAATCGAGCGGGAGTCTGGACAAAGTCGAGAAGCTGGTTGCACGGACACGCAGCGTGAAGCGTGCCGCAACCGTGACCGAGGCCTTCGACGCAGTGACACCCCGCATGCTGAAACCAGCGACGGGGGGATCGAACGGAGGCGGGGAGCTAGTGTCGATCGCAGCGGCCGCCGGGTCGTGGTCCACGGGAGGGCAGCCACCTAAGCCATCCTCCGCTTCCGTCAGCGTTGTAGGTGGCGTGAAGACGCGCCAAAAAGAAGTGGGATTTCAAGTGATGGTGGGCGCCGCCCATCAACTGCAGGCTTCGCTCGATCGCGGTGCGGTGGGCGCAATCCTGGCGTTCGCCGACTGTGCTCCGACGGCCTGCTATGAAATTTATGCCGCGTGGAAAGACGGCGATACTGGTCTGGCGCGCGAGAAACAGGAGCGCGTGACCCAAGCCGTGCCCCGAGTGCTGGGCGAGTTGGGGATTCCGGGCGTGAAGCACGCCATGGACCTGAACGGTTACTACGGCGGTCCTGCCCGACTGCCGCTGCTGCCGCTGACCGGAGCAGAGAAAAACGAGATCGAGCGTTTGATGGCTGCCCTGAAGAGCTAGGCGTCGGCTAGAGGGTGTGATCTCAGAAAAAAATGACGTGCTTTCTTCTTCGCTATTTGAGGTTCGCGTTCGCGCGGCGTCGCCGAACCCGCAAGCGGTCCTTTACGCAACGGCTCGTCGAATCGAAGCTTGTATAATCCACAGATGCAAGGAATACCCTGGAGCACAATTGCGCTCAGCTCGCTGTTGCTGATGTCGATGTTGCTCAACTCGGCGTGCTCGAAAGGAGGACAGAAAGTGCAATCTCCGCAACCTGAAGAGTCGAAGCCGCCTGTCAAAATGGAGCAGCGCGGGCGGATCCTTGGAATCGGCGGTATCTTCTTCAAATCCGCTAATCGTGGTCAGATGCGCGAATGGTATTCGAAGCATCTTGGACTCGCCGACAAAGGCGAAGGGGTGATGCTTCCGTGGCGCGAACACGACAACCCGCAAAAGGAACAGGTTACAGTTTGGACTATTTTCCCCACTTCCAGTGACTATTTCGATCCCAGCCACGCACCGTCCATGATTAACTACAGCCTGGACGATCTGGATGCTTTGCTCGACCGCTTAAAACAAGAGGGAGTAAAGATTGACGCCAAACGAATGGATGAATCCTATGGTCGCTTTGCCTGGATCCATGACCTGGATGGGAATGAGATAGAGCTCTGGCAGCCGCTGTCCGCAAAGCCCTAGTTTTGTTGTGACGACATTTCTTAACACAGGATGGGAATGTTGGCGACAAGTCCGTCGGGTGGTTTGACCGCGGCAGGTGGAAGTGAAACACTTCAAGTGTCCCCCGCAACATCGTTCTCCACGGAGGCTGTATGAACTCCTCGCAGCGATTTACTATCCTCGCAGTCATGCTCTGTTTTGTGATTTCGCTCCCGGTTCTCGGCCAGGACGGTTTTAATCAACCGGGATCGGCGAACGGTGGCGCGCTCTATGAGACGCCGGGTGCCATTCTGCGACTGACGGTGCTCGGGGAAAATAATAAGCGGCTGGACCGGCAGTCGGTGGTCAGGGTCATGAATCTCAGCGACCGCTCCATCTACTATTCGACGACAACCGACCGGTCGGAGACTGAGATCGTGGGGGTGACTATTGGTAAATACGACGTTGAGGTAAACGCGTTTGGTTACCTGACGGCGCATCAGGGAATGACGGTGGCCACGGCGGTGTCGAACTATGCGTTGGAGATCGTGCTCAAGCCGGATCCTGCGGCGGTGAACTTAAATGCGGCGCTGAGCGCACAAATGCCCTCCAAAGTACGGAAGCAAACCCAGCGTGGCGTAACGTTCTTGAAGGCCGGCGATCTGAAGCAGGCGCAGAAGCAGCTAGAGTCGGCAGAAAAGATGGAACCTTCGAATTCGGAAATTAGTTTTCTGCTGGGCTATTTGTACATGCAGCGTAAGGAAAACGAGAACGCCCAGAAATATTTTGAGAAGGCCGCAACCATTGATCCCCATAACGTACAGGCGCTGACCCAGCTGGGAAAACTGCGTTTTGTGGAGAAGAACTACACCGGATCCAGAACAGTTCTGGAACAGGCCGTGTTGGTTGACGATGAATTCTGGAATGCGTACTACCTGCTCTCGGATTCCTGCCTGCGATTGAAGGACTACGAGCACGCCCGCGAATATGCGCAACTGGCTGTCGACAAAGGCAAGGGAGCTGGCGACGACGCCTACCTGGTGTTGGGCCAGGCGCAGGCCCATCTGGGGCACGATCAAGAGGCGATTCAGGCGCTGAAGAGTTATTTGCAACACAACCCAAACAGTGCCGCCGTGACCCAAGTGCGGAATTACATCGTGCAAATCGAGCGCCATGCAGCAGACAGCGTCAAAGCTGGACGCATTGTGCCCACCACCACGTATTCCGTGGACACCATCGAAGTAGCGAACGATTCCGACGAGATCCGACTGGCAGCCAAAACCTGGGAGCCGGCGGGCATTGATGATGCTAAGCCGCAGGTGGCGGCGGATGTGACCTGTCCTTACGACCGCGTGATTGATCAGGCCGGGAAGAGGATCAAAGAGTTGGTTGACAACGTCGCCAAGTTTGCCGCGATGGAGCAAGTAGTGCACGAAAATGTGGACGAGTTGGGCCATCCCATTACCCACGAGACCCGGCAGTTCGACTATTCGGTAGAGATTTCGGAGTCGAAAGGGTACCTGGGAGTGGACGAGTTTCGCGCCGCTCACGGCGGTCTGGCCGACTTTCCAGAACAGATCGCGACCCGCGGATTCCCGGCCCTGGCACTGGTGTTCCATCCTGTCATGCGCGACAACTTTCAGATGACCTGCGAGGGGCTGGGACAGTGGAAGAACCAAGCGACCTGGCTGGTATATTTCCGGCAGCGGGACGACCGCACCAATCGCATCCACAACTACCGGGTGGGTAATGACACCTATGCAGCCGACTTGAAGGGCCGGGCCTGGATCGCGGCGGAGAATTTTCAAATCGTTCATGTCGAGTCAGAATTGGTGTCGCCCATCAGGAAGATCCAACTGCTCACCGAACATCAGTCGGTGGACTACGGGCCGGTGCTGTTCGCGGCGAAGAACGAAGAGTTGTGGCTTCCCAAGAATGCCGACCTGTATATAGACTTCCGCAGGCGCCGCTTCCATCGCCGCCACAGCTTCGATCGCTTCCTGCTGTTCTCGGTGGATTCCACGGACAAGCAGAAGATGCCGGTGGCCACGGACAAACCGGATGCGCCCGTCGATCAGGGGCCAAAACAGTAGGTCGAGAGAATGGTCCGGCAGAGAGCGGTCAACGAGCCGCCAGACGAATGTGCAGGGGAATACATAGTCCATGAATTTCTTGCGTTGCTTGAAGGTGCTTCTCCTGATCGCTGTGTTTTCAGCGACTGCCTTAGCCAAGTCGGAAGCCACCATCACAGTGACCTGGCCCACCGAGCAGCCTGCGCTCAAATTGACGTTTGCGAAGTTCCAACAGGTAGCAGTGTTGGCGGGGAAGAGCACATTTCTGTCTACAGTCACGATCCAGAACTTGACCGAAAAGCAGATTCCGCACGCCGGGCTAACGGTTTATCTGATGGGGAAGGACAATGTGCGGATTGGAGAGGGACAGCTCAGGGTCTCCGACTTGAACCCAGGACAGTCGGCGAAGGAACAGTTTCAGTTCGAATCTGTCGGAATTCCGATAGGACTCGTCATCTCCGCGAATAAGGACATGCTGGTGAAGACCGTCCCACTAAGAATAGTCTCTGTGCCTTCCTGGGCCAAGGTGCAAGTGGACGACAACGAAGTTGGTTTTACTCCGGTGATCGTGAAGCTGACAGTGGGAGTGCACACATTGGGATTGCAAAAGGAAGGCTATGCCCCCAACAGCACTCCCCTGGAAATTGCACCCGACGAACTTTCCGGGGGCACAATTTCGATTGAATTGGGAGGACTCTCGCAAGATGTCGTCGAACTGCGCAACGGAACCGTCCTTCTGGGCGACGTCGTCTCGCTGACAATGGTCACTGTGGTTGTGCGCGTGGATGGAAAAGAGCAGACTTATGAGCGCAACCAGATCAAGAAGATGATGCTGGTGGAGCGCGAGAGTACCCCCCGCTAAACCGGTGTGAAGTCTGGAACGGTCTTGGGAGGCAAACGACCTATGATTCAGATCCGACGTGTTATGTGTGTCGTGCTGCTTGGGGCGGCACTCCCTGCCGCTGCCAAAGACCAGCCTGCCCAAGTCGTGATTTGGCCGGCCTCAGGCGCGCCGGTCGTCCAGCTTACTTTCGGCAAGTTCAGAGAGATCGGCGCTATCGGGAACGCTCGCACTTACGCCATCGACACCATCGCAGAGAACCGATGGGGCAAGAAGCTCACGGTGTTGAGTTTCGACCTTTACATTTTCGACAAGAACAAGGCCCGCATCGGCCAAGGCCACATTCAACTCACTGACGTGCCATCGGGCGGGACGGTGAAGTTTCAGACTACAGTGACCACGTCCGGTGCTCCAGCGTCATTGGAGATCATTCCAGCCACAGTGCCGGTCGAATTGCGCGCGGCGGCGCCACCGCGGCAGGTTTCGATGACGGTAAACTCTGTACCGCAGGGAGCGCTGCTCCTGGTGGACGGTACGGTCCTGGGCACTACTCCTAAAATAGTCGAGGTCGGAGTGGGGAAGCACGACTTGGAGTTTCGCAAAGAAGGGTTCAATAGCGGGCATTTTCCGCTGGAAATTGCCGCCAACGACGCATCCGGCGGCAGCGTCAGCTACGAACTGGGCGCCTCGGCCCACGATACTCTTGAATTCCGCGATGGAACCCTGCTCAGCGGAGACTTGGAGAGTGTGGGGTCGACTGAGGTCCACATCCGCATTGGGGGAACGCCGCAAGTGTTCGAGCGCAACCGGATCAAGCGCATCCTGCTGGTGGAGCGGGACGCGGCCTCGGCGCCGCAGTGAGTGGGGTGGTCCGAGCTGGGACCGTCAGATGAGTTGTCATCGACGGAGCGAGCCCGTATAATTAGAACGAACGTTCGACCATATGCTCGCTCCCTCTGCCGTGAAGGCCTCCGCCCGTGCCAGCCGCCTCAAAAAGTCGGTGGAGACCCGCTTTGATCGGCGTCAGTCGGAAATTCTGGACCATGCCACCAGCGTGTTGTGCGCGAAGGGCTATGCGGGGGCCTCGATGCGAGATCTTTCCCGCGCCACTGGCATGTCGCTAGCCGGGCTGTACTACTACTTCGAATCAAAAGAACGGCTGCTGTACCTGATCCAGAAGCACACCTTCACCACCATTGTGCAACAGCTGAAAGTGCGGCTGGCCAGTGAGACGGACGCGGAGGGGCGCATTCGTATCTTCATTCTGAACCACCTGGAATACTTCCTTGCCAATCAGAAAGCGATGAAGGTGCTGTCTCACGAGGATGATGTGCTGGAGAACGGATTTGGCACGGAGATCGCTGCACTGAAGCGCGGGTACTATCGGATTTGCGTTTCCTTGATGGACGAATTGAAACAAGAGAAGGGGCTGGAGTTTTCGTCGCGCATCGCGGTGATGAGCCTGTTCGGCATGATGAACTGGATCTACACCTGGTACAAGCCGCGGGTGGACGGCGGCGCTGTGGACTTGGCGCGACAAATGGGAGACACCTTTCTGACTGGGATCGGGTCCAAGCAGCTACGAAAGCGAAGCAGCACGAAGTAAAATCGATTTTGGGGATGTGGGCAATCCAATACTTTTATTCAAGATCAAAGGAGCACCACTATGGCTACCACCACTCAGCCGGCCACCGGCGAAGCGACTAAAACACTGGTGAACTACCGCACGGATGCCGGAGTTGCGGTCATCGAAATGTGCGATCCGCCGGCCAACACTTACACCTACGAGATGAACCGCCAGCTCGACGAATGCATCCTGAAAGCGCGAATGGACAATGGCGTGTACGTCATCGTGCTGACCGGGAATGGCGACAAGTTCTTTTCGGCAGGCGCCAATATTCGCATGTTGCAGAGCGTGGATCCGACGTTCAAGTACTACTTTTGCCTGCACGCCAACGAAATGCTGCTGCGGCTGGAACACACTCCCAAGCTAGTAATTGCTGCGTTGAACGGGCACTGCGTAGGGGGCGGACTCGAAATAGCGATGGCGGCGGACATCCGCATTGCTCGTAAAGATGCGGGCAAGATTGGGCTGCCGGAAGTGAACCTGGGCGTGCTGCCGGGGACGGGCGGAACCCAGCGGCTTTCGCGTATGGTGGGCAAGAGCAAGGCCATTGAGCTGATGGTGACCGGGAACACGTTCTCGTTTGAGGAAGCCAAAGAGCTGGGCATCATCAATGACATCTTTGAGCGGGACGGTTTCATGGAGAACATCATGGAGTACGCGCGACAGTTCACTCCGCCCAACAAGGCAGCCAAGGCAGTGGGGCGAATCAAGCGCGCGGTGCAGACGGGATGGGAGATTCCAATGGAGTCGGCTCTGGCGGTGGAGCGCGAGAACCAGCAGTTGCTGTTTCAAAGCGACGACGCCAAAGAAGGCCTGAACGCTTATGTGGAGAAGCGTCCGGCAGTGTTCACCGCGAAATAGCCAACATCGACCACAGGGGCACGGAGACACAGCCAAGGACTGCAGGACAGTGTCGTGTGCTCGGTGCCTCCAGTGGGAAAGAAAGAGAAAATGCTGACTGCAACGAAAGCGAAGGTTTCCGCCGGCAGACTGCTGATTGACGGGCAGTGGGTTGAAGGCGCGAAGAAGTTTGACACCGTCAATCCGGCGACGGGCGAAGTGTTGACGGAGATCAGCGAGGCCTCGCACGCGGATGTGGACAACGCGGTTGCTGCGGCTCGGAAGGCCTTTGAAGACCGCGCTGGCGCTTGGCGAAAGATGTCGGCCAGCGAGCGCGGCCGTTTGATATGGAAGCTTGCCGACTTGATTGAGAAGAACATCGACGAGTTCGCCGAGTTGGAAACGATCGACAATGGCAAGCCCATCTTCGAGTCGCGTTACGTCGACATGCCGATGGTGATTGACGTCCTGCGCTACTTTGCGGGTTGGGCGACCAAGATCCACGGCGAGACCGTCAACACGTTTGAGACGGCATTCACTTACACGCTGCGCGAACCGGTGGGCGTGGTGGGCCTGATCATCCCGTGGAATTTCCCGCTGCTGCTGGCCTCCTGGAAGTTGGGACCCGCGTTGGCGTGCGGCAATACCATCGTAATGAAGCCGGCGGAGCAAACTCCACTGACCGCGCTGCGATTCGGCGAGTTGGCGATTGAGGCAGGTTTTCCGGCGGGCGTGTTAAACATCCTCACTGGTGGGCCGCAAGTGGGGAAGGCAATCGTCACTCATGCTGGAATCGACAAGATCGCTTTTACTGGATCGACTGCGGTAGGCAAGGAGATCATGCGCTCGGCTGCCGATTCGCTGAAGCGCATCACCTTGGAACTGGGCGGAAAATCGCCGAATATTGTTTTCGCCGATTCCGACATCGACAACGCCGTGAAGGGCGCCATTACCGGAATCTTCTATGGGAAGGGCGAAGTTTGCAATGCGGGGTCGCGCCTGTTTGTCGAGTCCAAGGCGCACGACGAGTTCATGGAGAAGCTGGTGGGCCGGGCAAAGAAGTTGCAGCCCGGCGATCCGCTGGACCCGAAAACTCGCATGGGCGCAATCGTCAGCCAGGAACAGATGGAGACGGTTCTGGGGTATATCGAAGCGGGGAAAAAAGACGGAGCGAAGCTAATCACCGGAGGCAGTCGCGTGGCGGTGGGGGATGGCCACGGGTTTTTCCTGGAGCCCACGATCTTCGGCGGCGTGACCAATGAGATGACCATTGCACAGGAAGAAATTTTCGGGCCTGTGCTTTCCGTGCTCACCTTTGATGACATGGATCAAGTGGTGGCCGAGGCCAACAAAAATCCCTATGGGCTGGCCGCTGCGGTCTGGACCCGCGACATCAAGAAAGCCCACACCATCTCGCGGCAACTGCGGGCGGGAACGGTATGGATCAACACCTACGGCCTAATGGATGCAGCACTGCCATTCGGCGGATACAAGCAATCGGGATTTGGGCGCGAAATGGGAATGCACGCCATCGAACACTACACCGAGCTGAAAACAATTTGGTTGAACTTATAGAGCTGGCATTTTGCCGGCCAATGCCGAAATCAGACGAGGACTTATGCCAGGAAGAGTTGCAAAAATCGGAAGCTTTAGCGAGTGGGAAGGTTTGTTCAACGATTGGCGCAAGGAAGTGGGCGTCAACACTGAGGACATCGAGGCGTTTCACTTCGACACGCTTTATGGCGCGATTGACACGGATGAAATCCAATTCGGCGCCTACAAAGGGCGCAACAAGTGGGAGAACCTGCGGCAAGTACCGACTCAGCAGATGCGCGACGCTTTGATGAACATGATCGTCTATCAGGGCGATACGGAGTTTGCCTCGGTCGAGCAGCAGCGCAATCTGTTTGTGACCGCGCCCACGGAATGGGACCGCCGCGCGCTTACTCGCGTCATGATCGAAGAAATGCGGCACGGCTGGCAGATGTGCGCCCTGTTGGTGGACTTTTTTGGCGCGTCGGGCAAGGTCGAGGCCCAGAAGATGCTGGAGCGTCGCGCGTTTGAAAACAAGCGGCTCCTGGGCACCTTCAATGTAGATGTGGACAACTGGCTCGACTTCTTCACCTACACCGACTTTGTGGATCGCGACGGCAAGTTCCAATTGCAGATGCTGAAGTACTCCTCATTTGCACCGCTGGGCCGATCGACTTCGTACATGCTTCGCGAAGAAGCGTTCCACATGGGGACCGGCAATGATGGGTTGCGGCGCGTTGTGGAGGCAGGTGTGATTCCGCAATGGCTATTGCAGAAGTACTTGAACAAATGGATCTCTAGTTCCTATGATCTGTTTGGCACGGACCATTCTTCGTCGGCACACTGGGCATACGTGTGGGGCATCAAGGGCCGATACGACGAGCCGCAGAACACAGAGAAGGCTGATCTGGATGACTTGAACGACTACAACCGTCATCTATACCAGAAAGAAGTGTCAGGGTTGGTAGAGCGATTGAATTCATTCCTCAAACCCGGGCTACCGCGGCTCTACACTCCGCACATCAAGTTCAATCGCAGCATCGGGCGCTGGTCGGGGCTGAAGTTCCACTGTGAAACCGGGGAGTCTTTGGACGACAAGGCTTATGAGCAGCACTTCACCGAGTACACTCCGACCGCAGCGGATAAGACGTTGCTGCTGGATATTATCGCCAACGAAAAGAGTTGGATTCTGCAGAAGGAAGGGGCGCGCGATCCGTTGAGCACCATCGGCGAGCCCAGGAAGTCGGCAGTCAACATCTAGCTCCACGAGATCTCACCTCGGAAACACTGAGACACAGGAGAAAGCATTGGATGGGCTTTGTGCCTCCAGGCGAGACCTGAACAACCTCATGAGTGCTACGGTCCCGATATCGAGTCCGGCCACAGTCTCTTATACCCTCAGCGAGCTGATGGTGGCGGCGGCAGCGCGCGAGATCCGCGACGGGGAGCTGGTGTTTGTGGGCATGCGGCTGCCGTTGATTGCTTTCGTGGTGGCGAAGAAAACGCACGCACCCCATGCCATTGGCTTGTTCGAAAACGGCGTGATTCGTTCGACGCCAGCCGCCGAATTGATCTACACCATGGCCGATCCGCCGAACATCCTGGGGGCGACGCAGTGCCTCGATATGCTGGGAGTGATGAGCTTATTGCAGTCGGGAAGAGTGCATTTGGGATTTCTGGGTGCTGCGGAAGTGGATCGCTTTGGCAATTTGAATTCGACGGAGGTGCGAGGGACGAAGGGCCTGGTCCGGCTGCCGGGTTCAGGCGGGGCGTGCGATATTGCGTCGCTGGCGCAGCGTTTCGTCGTTTTGCTGGAGCACAGCAGGGAGCGCCTGCCGGAGCGCGTGGGATATATTACCAGTCCCGGAAACGGGGAAGGTACGGGATGGCGGCAGCGAGCGGGATTGCCGCGCGGCGGGCCATCGGCGGTGATCACGACCAAAGCCGTTCTGCGATTTGGCGAGACAGGCGAGGCTTACTTGGCGTCGGTGCACCCTGGGATTGAAGTGGATGAGGTTCTCGCAGCGACCGGGTGGAAGCTGAATAGCGGTGAGAATATTGGGGTCACGCCCGAGCCGACCGCTGAGGAGTTGCAGGCCATTCGCGAGTACGACAAAGACGGGTTCTGGACCAGCTAGCATGACGCAAACAGTCAAGCCATCGCGGATCAGGGCTGAGACACTAGCCGGCGTCGCTCGCGTCACACTCGACCATGCGCCGCTGAATGTGATTGACGTGGCCATGATGGAAGAGGTGGCTCGCTCGTTGGCTGAGTACGAGAGCCGAGCGGATATTGCTGCCGTCGTGATTAGCGGCGCAGGGAAGGTATTTTCCGCTGGCGTGGACGTTCCCGCCCACACTCCTGACAAAGTGGCGGGCATGCTGGAGAAGTTCCATGCGGTCATCCGCGCTTTGGTCGCAAGCCGCAAGGTGACAATCGCCGCGGTTCATGGGCACTGCCTGGGCGGTGGCGCAGAACTGGCGATGGTGTGCGATATTGTCATCACAGCAGAGGACGCATCTTGGGGTTTTCCGGAAATCAAGCTCGGATGTTATCCGCCTGTGGCATGCGCTGCACTGTCCGCGTTGGTTGGCCAGAAGCAGGCTGCGGAACTTATCTTTACCGGCCGCACTATCCGCGGCGGGGAAGCTGCGGAGATTGGATTGGCGACTCGCGCAGTGAAGCCAGACGAGCTGGATGCCGCGGTCGGCGAGATTCTGGAGCGGTTGAATGCGCTCAGCCCCACAGCGCTGGCCATCACCAAGAAGGCGTTCTACGCGTGGGATGCCATTCACTTCGATAAAGGCCTGGCCCGCGCCGAGAAGACGTATTTGGAAGATCTGATGCAGACGGAAGACGCACGAGAGGGCATCCGCGCGTTTATGGACAAGCGGCCGCCAGTATGGAAGGGAAGATAGCCATGTCTAAAGACCTCTCCATGCGCGAAGCGATTGCCGACCTAGTGCCCGATGGCGCCTCGGTTGCGCTGGGCTTGCAGATGGAGCAGATGATCCCATTTGCTGCGGGGCACGAAATCATCCGGCAGAAAAGGCGGGGGCTCACGCTGATTGGGCCAATTTCTGACATTTTGTTTGACCAGATCATTCAGGCTGGTTGCGTGGAACGCGTGATTGCCGCCTGGGTGGGCAACGTGATGATGGGTTCGGCCTATAACTTCCGTCGCGCGGTGGAGAAGGACGGACTCAAGGTCACCAACCTGACGAATTTCTCTGTGGCGCTGGCCTTGCAAGCGGCGGCGATGGGCGTACCCTTCCTGCCGACCCGGACAGCGCTGGGTAGTGATATTGCACGCGACAATCCCTTCTTTGTCGAGTTTGCATCGCCCTTTAGCGGGGAGAGACTGCACGCGGTGAAGGCGTTGGTTCCCGATGTTGCGATTGCCCACGTGCAGCGCGCCGACCGCGACGGCAACGCGCATTGCTGGGGCAACTTTGGAGTGATGATCGAGGCAGTGCGAGCGGCGAAGCGGGTTATCGTGGTGGCGGAAGAGATCGTGGAGGCTGAAGTGATTGCCAGCGATCCTAACCGAACCGTCATCCCTGGATTCCTGGTCAGCGCGGTGGTGGAATGTCCGATGGGAGCGCATCCCTCGCCGGTTCAGGGCTACTACAAGCGCGACGACGCATTCTTCCGCCAATATCATGAGCAGACCAAATCTAAACAGGACAGCGATGCATGGCGGCAGCGATGGGTGCAGGGTGTGAATGGTCGCGACGACTATGTGAACCAGTTGGGAGCCTGTCGGGTGGCAGATCTGGCCGTGAAGCAACACGCATACGCCGCTGCGACGGAGTTTGGTTATTAGTTAAGTTGGACGCTGATGCTCGTGGGAATGATGGACTTTGAAATCAATGTCGAAGAAGTGAAAGCGATGCTAGACAGCGGCGACGCATTTACGCTGGTAGACGTGCGGGAGCCGTGGGAATGGCAGACGGCCCGTATCGACGGCAGTAAACACCTGCCCATGGGGGACGTCCCCACACGGGCGCATCAGGAACTGGATCCGGAGAGCCACATCGTTGTGATGTGCCATCACGGTGTTCGCTCGTTGAGCGTGACCCATTGGTTGCGGCAACAAGGGTTTGAAAACGTACAGTCCATGCGCGGCGGCATTGATCACTGGTCGCGAGCCGTTGATGCGGCGGTACCGATTTATTGAGGCACGAGCGATAAGGTGTGAACCAACTGTAACTTGATGGCTCTCAACCCAAACTTGACGTTATGAAAAAAGAACTCATCGAACTTCGCGTGAACGGACGCACGTACGAACTGGCCATCGAGTCCAGCAAACTATTGCTTGACGTGCTGCGCCAGGATCTGGACCTGACCGGCTCTAAGCGTGGCTGCGATGAATCGTCGTGCGGCGCTTGCACGGTGCTGGTGGATGGTATTCCCATGTTGTCGTGTGCGCTGTTGGCGGCGAGTTGCGAAGGCCAGGAGATCACCACGGTCGAAGGCGTGAGCGAACATGGAAGTCTGGCCGCCATCCAGAAAGCCTATGGCGATTGGGGTGGCTCGCAGTGCGGCTTCTGCACCCCCGGCTTCATGATGACGGTGAAGCACCTGATTGCTGAAAATGATGAACCCACGGACGCGGACATCCGCGCCGCGCTCAGCGGAAACCTGTGCCGCTGCACCGGGTACGAGCAGATGTATCAAGCCATCAAGAGCGCCATCGACGCGGAGAGAAGAGGAAGCGGGGTCGCCCAATAAATGTCTGATTTCTCAATTATCGGCAAACCGATCGCCATGGTGGATGCGGCGGGCAAGACCACAGGCGCCGGCAAATACACGGACGATCTGAGCGTGGCGGGGATGCTCTACGGCAAGATCCTGCATTCCCCACATCCGCATGCACGCATCGTCAGAGTGGACACGAGTCGCGCGGCGAAGCTCCCCGGCGTGGTCGCAGTGGTAACAGGAAAAGATGCGCCCAATCCGTACGGCATTCTGCCCGTTGGACACGACGAACGCGCCATGGCCCTGGACAAAGTCCGCTATGTGGGCGACAACGTGGCTTGCGTGGCTGCTGAAACCGAGTTCATTGCCGAACAGGCTCTGGAATTGATTGACGTGGAATATGAAGTGCTGCCAGCTTACTTTGATCCTGAGGAGTCGATGAAAGCACAGAGCGACTTCATCCACGACAACAAGCCGCAGAACATCGAGAAGGACTATCACCACGTTTTTGGCGACCCGGATAAAGCTTTTACCGAAGCGGACTACGTGGCCGAGGCACGTTTTATCGCCCAGGAAGTGACCCACGCCGCCATGGAGCCGCATTCCACGCTGGCGTCGTTTGAGATCGATTCCCAAACCGGCAAGCCGGGCCGCCTGACTGTCTGGTCGTCCACGCAGGTGCCTTATTACCTGCAGCACAAGCTGTCGCTGGTTCTGGAAATGCCGATGTCGCAGATCCGGGTGATCAAGCCGCTGGTGGGAGGTGGTTTCGGCGGAAAGAGCGAAGTCATCCCGCTGGAAATCATTGCGGCGGTGGCAGCGCGAGCGGCCCAGAAGCCGGTGAAGATCACTTACACCCGCGAGGAAGTGTTTCTGGCGCATCGCGGACGTCCACGCACCATCGTGGATCTGAAAACGGGCGTCAAGAACGACGGCAGCATTACCGCGGTGAAAGCGCGCGTGATTCAGGACGGCGGCGCGTATTGCTCGTACGGCGTGGTCACGATTCTCTACTCTGGCGCTCTGCTCGGCGCGCTCTACGATATCCCCAACATTCAGTATGACGGATACCGCGTACTGACCAATAAGCCGGTGTGCGGCGCGATGCGCGGACATGGCACTGTCAACGTTCGCTTCGCGTTTGAGTCGCAGCTTGACGAGATCGCGCTGCAATTGAAGATGGACTCGGCGGAGATTCGCCGCCGGAATTTGCTCAAGGCGCCGTGTATCACCGTGAACGGCTTGCGGGTGCAGAGCTACGGGCTGCCGGAGTGCATTGCTCAGGTCGTGACCCGGTCCCAATGGAACGAGCGCAAGGGCAAGTTGCCCAAGAGCCGGGGACTGGGCATCGCATGCAGCCACTATGTCAGCGGCGCGGCGAATTCCATTATTCGTTCGGATATGCCGCACTCGACCGTCAACATCAAGATCGATCGGGATGGAGGCATTGTAGTTTACACCGGAGCCTCCGACATCGGGCAAGGCTCCGACACCATGGTGGCACAGATCGCCGCGGAAGTGCTCGGCTGCTCCATGGCGCGTGTGAAGGTGATTGCCGCCGACACCGATCTCACGCCCATCGATATCGGATCCTACTCCAGCCGCGTAACTTTCATGAATGGCAACGCCACGCTCCGGGCCGCCCAGGATGTGAAGAAGCAGATTGCCACCGCAGCCGCCCGCAAAATGGACTGCACACTGGACGATTTGATCTTCCGCGACGATGTGGTGGTCAACAAACGCGCTCCCGTCGCGGCGACTCCAGCCAATGGGAGTCAGCCAACCGTTGTGCACGCGGAAGCCTCGGTGAGTGGTCGAGTGGAAGGCCAGATCCTGCGTGGTTCGCTGCAGCAGAAACGCAAGGACGAAGGACCCAAGGCGAGGCTGAGCTTCGAGGAAGCAGTAGTCGCTGCCATTGATTTTCACGGAGCTCTGAGCGGCACGGGCTCCTATGCGCCACCGCCGGAAGCTCGGGGCGGCAAGCACAAAGGCGCGGGGGTGGGTCCCTCGCCCGCCTACTCTTACTCCGCGCAAGTGGCCGAAGTCAGCGTGGACGAGGAGACCGGCGAAGTTACGGTTCACAAGGTCTGGGCGTCGCACGATTGCGGCCGCGCCCTCAATCCAACTTCGGTCGAAGGCCAGATCATCGGCTCCGTCTGGATGGGCATGGGCCAGGCCCTGACCGAAGAGATGGTATGGAAAGATGGCCTGCTGATGAATCCGGGCTTGCTGGAGTATCGCAGCCCGTCGTCGGTGGAGTCGCCGGTGGTGGAGGCGATCATCGTCGAGAGTGTGGACCCGGAAGGGCCCTTTGGGGCGAAAGAAGCGAGCGAGGGTTCTCTGGCCGCAACCATTCCCGCGATTGCGAATGCGATTTATGATGCCGTCGGAATCCGCCTGCGCGAGTCTCCTTTTACCCCAGAGCGTGTTCTCTCGGCTTTGCGCGCCAAGAAGAAGCAGAAGCACATCAATTTGACCGAAGGGGTTGATCCCACCGCGCCCACAACCTTCCGTGAGCATGGCGGATCGTTATGCTTCAAGGGCAAAGGCCCGGAACGCCACGCACTCGATCCGGCGCGGAGAGAAGCCCAAGTTGCAACAGGAGGTGCGGATTGAGCCTGCCCGAATTCAAATTGTTGCGGCCCCGCACGGTTCGGGAGGCAGTGGATCTGCTAGCGCAGCACTCCGGCAATGTTCGTGTTCTCGCCGGCGGCACCGACCTGGTTCCCTCCATGCGACAGAAGCTGTTCGAGCCGCAGTATGTTGTCGACATTCGGCACATCAGCGTGCTCAACGGAATTTCGCCTCTTCGAGATGGGGCCGTTGAAATTGGCGCGCTCACCTCTCTCACCGCTATCGAGCGCTCGCCATACCTGCGCCAGCACTATTCCGTATTGAGTGAGGCGGCAGGCACGGTGGCGTCGCCAGTCCTGCGCAACATGGGAACGATCGGTGGCAACATCTGCCTTGATACGCGCTGCTTGTGGTACAACCAGTCGCTGCAGTGGCGCAAGTCATGCGGCTTCTGCATCAAGAAAGATGGCGACCTCTGCCATGTGGCGCCGGGCGGAACCAAGTGTTGGGCGGCGTTCTCGGGCGACACTCCTCCGGCGCTGCTCTGCCTGAATGCTGACATCGAGATCGTCAGCGCAGCCGCAATCCGCAGAGTGGCGCTCGGTGAGTTCTACACCGGCGATGGCGTGGCCTACCGCAAGTTGCAGTCGGGCGAGCTGGTGACGCGAGTGTTCTTGCCCGCTGCATCTGCCGATTATCGGGGCGTCTATCGCAAGCTGCGAGTCCGCGGCTCGATTGATTATCCGTTGGCCGGAGTGGCCGTGGTTCTAAAGCGGGCAAATGGTCACATCGCCGATGCACGAGTCGCTCTGACCGCAGTCAATCCCGCGCCATTGCTGGTCACGGGTGCAACCGCGGCACTCTTGGGCAATGTTTTGGATGAAGCGTTAGCAGAAGCTGTGGGAGACATGGCGGCAAAGACAGCGAAGCCACTCACGACGTCGGCTTTGACGCCCGAATATCGTCGCGAGATGATCCGCGTGTTTACCAAACGCGCGCTGCTTGCTGCCGCAAACTAACCACATTCGTTGGAACGGGGAATCGCTTGATCACTGATTGCCACATCCACATCCAGCCCATCGAAATGTTCAAGCCGCACGCGCTTGAGCTGATGAAGAAGAATCGGCCGAACTTCGATCAGATCGTCGAATTCTGCCGGTCGCCTCAGGCCTTCCTGCGACACCTGGACCACTGCGGCATTGACCGCGCCGTGCTCATCAACTACGTGGCCCCTGAGGTCATCGGGTTCACTTCTGGCGTCAACCAGTTTGTGGCCGACTACACCAGGCATAACCCGCAGCGCCTGATCTCCTGCGGCAGTTTGCACCCGCGGCATACCTCCAATATCTTGGCGGACGTGGAGCAAATTCTCCGCCTCGGCATTCGGATGATCAAAATCCATCCTCCGCATCAGCTCTTGTTTCCCAATGACTACCTGAATGGGGTCAAAGAGTTGGAGATCATCTACCGCGCGGCAGAAGCCAACGCTATCCCAGTGATGTTCCACACCGGCACGTCGATCTTCCCCGGCGCGCGCAACAAGTATGGGGATCCCATCTACATTGACGATGTTGCGGTGGATTTTCCCAAGCTGAAGATATTGCTGGCCCACGGCGGCCGTCCGCTCTGGATGCAGACCGCATTTTTCCTGATCCGCCGCCATCCCAACGTGTTTCTTGATATCAGCGGCATTCCGCCCAAGACGCTGCTCAAGTATTTCCCGCGCCTCGAAGAGATCGCCGCCAAGACGCTGTTTGGCACCGACTGGCCCGGTCCGGGCGTGCCTGACATCAAGAAGAATCTCGATGACTTCCTTGCGCTTCCCATCAGCGCAGAAATGCGCCAACAAATTCTGAGCAAGACTGCGCTCAGAATTTGGCCAGCCTAGGAGCGCGAGATCGGACCAGGCGCATAAAAAGGCCCGCCTCAGCGGGCCTGGAATTCAGAATCTAGAATTCAGAGTCTGGAATTCAGAGCTGGAACTCAGAGGCTAGTGGGCCATGGCTGCTTCCTTTTTTCCCTTCGAGTCCTTCTTGCCCTTCGTCGCTGCGCCGGTTTTCGCTCCCGTCAATTCGTCGGCCAGTGCATTGGCGCCATAGATGTTGCGTAGGGCTTCGATGATCCCCCGCGAATCCACATGCACCGCGCGACCGATCTTGTCTTCGTAAACAAAGTTCCAGGGTAGCGACTGAATATTGCCGTCAAAAATAATTCCCACTACTTCGCCTGCCTTGTTCACCGTGGGACTGCCCGAGTTCCCGCCGATGATGTCGGCAGTGGACACATAGTTCAGCGCGGTGGCCAGCTTCAATTTCGCTTTCGAAGCCACCCAGCTCGCGGGTAGTTGGTAGGGGGGCTTGTTGTCGTGCTCCGCTGCATGTTGAAAGGCGCCGCCCATGGTGGTGAAGTAAGAAAGTTCCTTGCCATTTTCCTTGAAGCCCCTGATCGCACCGTAGCTCAGGCGCAGCGTGAATGTGGCATCGGGAGGTTGAGTGAAGCCGCTCACCGCAAATCGGGCACGGGCGATAGCCGCTCCATTGCGGCGCTCGATTGAATCTACCTGGTCTTCATATTGTTTCCGTGCCGCGCGGGCATCCGGATCGATGCTGCGCATCAGCACAATGAGAGGATCGGAGCTGGCTGCGATCGCCGCCGCTCCCCCCTCGTACAATTGCTTGCGTACTGCCACGTCATCCAGTTTGGTGTTGGCGATGTAGTCTCGTGCCGCGTCTGCTGGTGACTTGCCGTTCAGCGATAGCTTCACATTCGCGTCGTCGTTACCCAGCGCCTGCTGCATCTGGCTTAGAGAATCGGCTAGCACCAGGGTCTCGAGGTTCTTGTAGACCGGCGCGGTGGAAAACAATTGCTGCTCCAGCGAGGAGAGGCCGGAATCGCGGAATTCGCGCATCCGCTGCTCATTTGGTTTGGCTTTCTCTGCGGCCGCTCGCACCAATATTCGCGCGGTGTCAGCTAGGTCAGAATTGTAGCCGCGCATTCTTTCGAGGTAGCTGAGGTTGTTGTAGGTTGCGCGATAAGTTTTCATGGCGCCCGCAATCTCTTCCCACGGGTCGGCGGCTTGAGGGTTCTTGGCCTTGAATTCCTTGCGCAGCGTGTCTTCGTCGGCTTTCTTTTTGTCGAGCAGGGACTGGTCGCGCAAACCGCCTTCGAACCCGGTAATCGCCTTGAACGAATTTTCGTAGCCGAAGATTTCTTCTTTGGCGATGCGGGCATTTTCTTCGCCTTGCGAGCTGAAGTCCTTCAGCAATGCAATGCGATGTTGGTAAGTTTCAAGCCGCGAGGGGTAGTCCACATCACGCAGAAACTCCAACTGTGCTACCGTGCGCAGACGCCCCGTGTTTCCCGGATGCCCGGAAACAAAGATCAGGTCGCCGTCCTTTACCCCGGTACGCGACCACTTCAAGAAATGCTCCAGGTGGACCGGCTTGTCGTTCTCATAGATGCGGAAGAACGTGATGTCCAAGTCGTACCGGGGATAGGTGAAATTGTCCGGGTCGCCGCCAAAAAACGCAGCATCGAATTCCGGCGCAAAGACCAGGCGCACGTCGGTATACTTTTTGTACTTGTAGAGGTGAAACACCGAGCCGGAATAGAGCGACACGACGTCGCAGCGCTGGCCGCTAGCGGTCGTGCATTCTTTTTCGATTCCGGACATGATCGCGCGCTGGGCCTGGCCCTGTTCCGCCACCGACATCTCCGTTTTCACCGCAGTGTTGACTTTGGCAGTGACGTCCTCAATGCCCATCAAGACGTTGAGCTCCAGGTCGGGACACTTCGCCTCGTCGGTTTCCGTCTTGGCATAGAACCCGGTCTTGATGTGGTCCTGCCCGCCAGTGGACACTTTCTGAATGCAGTTCGCCCCCACGTGATGATTGGTGAAAGCCAGGCCATCCGCCGAGACAAAAGATCCAGATCCGCCGTTGTTGAATCGTACGGACGACTGGCGCACGTGATCCAGCCAAGCCTGCGTCGGCTCATACCCGTACTTTGCTTTGACCCGGTCTTTCGGGAAGGCATTGTAGAGCCACATACCCTCGTCGGCAAAGGCAAGCGAGGCGGTGAATGCCAGTAGAATGGCGAATGATCCTATTTGTTTTTTCATGTTTTCTCCATATTGGAAGAAGTGGTGGTTGCTTCAGACGTTGAAAAGAAGGTTTAAACAACCCTTAATATACGCCCTCCAGCAGCGCCCAGCCAAACGGTACCTCTCCCTTCGGGTGGAAAGTTCTCCCGATTTGGCGTATAAAAAGAGGTTGTGGCTCCTGCGATTTCCCTCGGGGCGGCAATCACTTCATAACCCAGTTTTTGTGAGGAAAAATGTCCACCGCAACCACAGCGCCGGCTTCTAAGGGTCTCGAGGGAGTAGTCGCTACCACCTCTTCCATCTGTTACATCGACGGGGATCTAGGCATCCTGGCTTATCGCGGCATTGATATTCACGAACTGGCCGACCACTCCACTTTCGAGGAAACTTGCTATCTGCTGTGGTTCGGCCGCCTTCCGAATGCCCACGAATTGCGAGATTTGCGCGACCGTATGGCGGAAGAGCGGAAACTGGACGCTTCCATCATCAACCTGCTGCACATGGTGCCCCGGCATGCCCTGCCCATGGACGTGCTGCGCACTGCGGTTTCGGCTTTGTCATTCTACGATCCGGAATTTCAAAAGAACGACCACGACGCCAACGTGCACAAGGCCATCCGCTTGACCTCGCAAATCGCGATGATCGTCGCGGCTTATGATCGCATTCGCAAAGACAAGCCGGTGGTCGAGCCCGATCGAGCCCTGTCTCATGCAGCCAACTTCCTGCTCATGCTCAATGGCGAGGCGCCTTCCCATACTGCTGAGCGCGCACTGGATATTGCCCTCATTCTCCATGCCGACCACGAACTGAATGCCTCCACCTTTGCGGCCCGGGTGACGGCGGCCACCCTGTCTGACATGCACTCGGCTGTGACCTCGGCCATCGGAGCGCTCAAGGGTCCACTGCACGGTGGCGCTAATGAGGCCGTCTTCAAGATTCTGGAGGCCATTGATGCTTCCGGCGCGGATCCGGTTGAATACGCCAAAGGCATGTTGGCTCAGAAGAAGAAGATTCCAGGCTTCGGCCATCGCGTCTATCACACCGAAGATCCGCGCGCCACCCATCTCCGCAAGATGTCGCGCGACTTGGGCAACTCCAGCGGAAATCCCAAGTGGTTTGATTTCTCTTTTAAAATCGAAGAGTTTGTGAAATCTGACAAGAAGCTGAACGCGAACGTCGACTTCTATTCGGCCTCCACTTACCACACCCTGGGCATTGACGTGGACCTGTTCACTCCGATCTTTGCCGTGTCGCGCATCAGCGGCTGGACGGCTCACATCATTGAGCAACTCGACGACAACCGCCTGATCCGCCCTCGCGCCGATTACCTGGGGCCGGTTTATCCCGCGCCGTACATTCCGATGGAGAAGCGGTAAAGCGGATCACCCACGGAATCGCTTGCCATGGACTCAGCCCTTGTGGCACGATAGCGCGTAGCATCGTGGTGCCGCCCATGCCCACCACCATCCGAGCTGAGTTGCCCTGCCCCGCCCCGCTGAGCTCCTAAGCAGCTGCGGAGCGGGCGAAAACAGCTCCTGCGCCTTCTTCTCCTTGTCGGCATCAGTACAATAGAGATAGATCATGCTTCGCGTTTATTTCGACAACAACGCCACCACCCCGGTGCTTCCTGAAGTCTTCGAGGCAATGCGTCCCTACTTCTCTGAGCACTTCGGGAACGCGTCGTCTATCCATCACCATGGCCAAGACACGCGGGCGGCGGTCGAGCGGGCGCGCGAGTCGGTGGCCGAGTTGCTCGGATGCCGCGCCGCAGAAATCGTGTTCACCAGCGGCGGCACTGAAGCCGATAACTTGGCCGTGTTCGGAGTGGCTCCCTCCGGCAGCCATGTCATCACCACATCAATCGAACACCATGCCGTCCTCAATGCCTGCAAAGCCCTGGAAGCCCGCGGCTGCTCTGTCACGGTGGTTCCGGTGGATGGCCAGGGCGTGGTGGCGCCCGATGACATCAAGCGTGCTCTCCGTCCCAACACCGCGCTCATCAGCGTGATGATGGCCAACAACGAAACCGGCGTGCTCCAGCCCATCGAGGCCATTGGTCAGGTTGCGGCTGAGGCCGACGTTTACTTTCATACCGACGCCGTGCAGGCGGCAGGGAAGGTGCCGATCGACGTTACTCGCCTGGGCGCGGACTTGCTCTCCATTTCCGGCCACAAGCTGCATGCTCCCCAGGGAGTGGGCGCGCTCTACGTCCGTCGCAGTACCAAGTTGGAGGCGATGTTCTACGGCGGCAGCCACGAGCGCTCGCGGCGCGCCGGAACCGAAAACGTTCCTGGGATCGTGGCTCTGGGCAAGGCTGCTGAACTGGCGCGGACCGGTTTGGAGCGCAGCGACGACCGCAGGCTCGCCGCCATGCGCGACCGCCTGGAGCAGGCTTTCCTGGCGATTGACGAAACCGGTGTCAACAGCGCCGGCGCTCCGCGCACACCCAATACCACCAACATTCACTTCGACCATATCGAGGGCGAGGCCCTCGTGATCGCGCTCGACCTGAAGGGCCTTGCCGTCTCGACCGGCGCGGCGTGTTCGTCGGGCGCCATCGAGCCGTCGCATGTGCTCACTGCCATGGGCCTGAGCCCAGATCGGGCGCGGGCCAGCCTCCGCTTCAGCCTGGGCAAGCAAAACACCATGGACGAGGTGGACTTCGCACTGTCGCTCGTGCCCCAAACCGTGGCCCGGTTGCGGGAGTTGAGCCCGGTCTATCGGAAACTCGAGGCGGCTCGCCACTAGCCTCCAACCAGCAGTAAAGGGGTTAATATCGAAGAATCGGTTGCGGCATAGCCGCAAGTTGCAAGCATCTAATTAGCAACAACTTATGCCTGAGCCCAAGACCATCGCCGTCGCTATGTCGGGAGGAGTCGATTCCTCCGCGGTCGCGGCCATGCTGCGCGCCCAGGGCCACAACGTCATCGGCCTGACCATGCAACTGTGGAACCAGCGTCGGCTCTCCGGCCACGAGGGCATGCCCGAGCAGGTCGCCGGACGCTGTTGCTCGCTCGACGATGTGTATGACGCCCGCCGCGTCGCGGAGACCATCGGCATTCCCTATTACGTGGTCAATCGCGAGGAGCGGTTTGAGCGCGACGTGATCCGCCCCTTCGTTCAGGAATACCTCTCCGGACGCACGCCCATCCCTTGCAGTCTCTGCAACAATCACTTGAAGTTTGACCAGCTTCTGATTGTGGCACAGCAAGTTGGAGCCGACCAGCTTGCCACCGGTCACTATGCCCGAGTCGCCTATGACGACCGCCGCGGCCGTTGGCTTCTTAAGCGCCCGGCCGACACTTCCAAGGACCAGACCTACTTCCTGTTCGGCCTGACCCAGGAACAACTCAGCCGAACTCTGTTTCCCTTGGGCGACATGCTTAAGCCCGAGGTCCGCGAACTTGCCCGCCAGCATGGTCTGGCGCTGGCCGAGAAGCCCGATTCGCAGGAAATTTGCTTCGTTCCGGGCGGCGACTACAAGCGCTTCCTCGATGCTTATCTCGCCGAGCAGGGCGAGAAATTCCCTGAGACTCCAGGCGAGTTGGTAACCACTAGCGGCGAGGTGATCGGCGAACACACCGGCGTGCACAATTTTACCGTCGGGCAGCGTAAGGGTCTGGGCGTGGCCACGGGCTCGCCGCTCTACGTGATTCAGATCAAGGGCGGAACCGGCGAGGTGGTGGTGGGCAAGGACGAGGAACTTTTTTCTACCACTCTTCGCGCCCATCGCGTGAACCTGATTTCGGTTGGCGAGAGCGACTTGCGCGATCCGATGCGGGTGTCAGCGAAAATCCGCCATCGCCATCCGCCGGCAGCGGCCACGCTCCAGATGGTCGGTCCCGATGAAGTGCTGGTGACCTTCGACCAGCCTCAACGCGCCATCACTCCCGGCCAGGCAGCGGTGTTCTACGACGGAGACGTGGTGGTCGGCGGCGGCTGGATTCTGTAACGGGCTGTGGTCTGTCAGCGGAGGGGATTTCGCTTCGCTACACTCCGGGGGAATCAGCGGGAAGCAGCCCAGCTAGTGTTGGTAGACACTCGTCGCCGGATGATAATTCTTCCAATCAAACCAGTAGTCTTTCAGATAGGGCACCTGCGCGAGGCATTGCCCCGTTGCAGGCCCTGAGGTAGCGCATCCGCGGAAGTCCCATTGGCTGCCGGTAGTGGAATCCATCAGCGACCACTCCGTCCCATCGCTCTTCTTGAAGAACTCCGCCGCCGCGCCATTGACCTCAGCCATGAACACCCGCACCGATTTCCCATCCGGGCCCGTGACCAGCACAATGGCGGTGCCCCCTACGCGGTCCTGCACCGGCCACGCCGACCACACGGTTGACTGCGGATAGGCCCGGGCCGTGCCGTCAAGCTCCACGCCCAGGATGATCTCGCGATTGGGCAGACCTTCCCGCGAGAAGTCGAGCGGCACCGGCATCT
>JANYBT010000081.1 GCA_025360645.1 Acidobacteriaceae bacterium
CCCTAAATTGCGCCCGCTACCGACAGCCCACCAGCCGGAGTGGCGGACCGGTGGGCGGAGGAACACGGAATTCGGCGGCGCTGTATCCACCCGGCCGACCTATGGAGGGCGGATACTTGGAAAATTTCAACGGGCGCTTGCGCGGCGAGTGCCTCACCGAAAGTTCTGAGAGCTGGCTGAAGCGCCAGAGACGATTGAGGTCCTGGCGCCAGGACTACAACCAATGAGGGCCGGGTTCGGCGCACGGCTCGTACCGAGGAGGAGTCCGCAAATCCGCCGCGGTGGCCTGTGGAAAGGATGGCTGCGGGAATCACCCGAGAAGTTGCTGCACGCGGAACCAAAAGCCGGAGGAATGTCTCATCATTATCCCTTGGTCTAAACAGAGGGGATCAGGAGTAATTTCAGAGTGAGCAGATTCGTTTTTTTGCATCAGCAATAGCAACTGCCGGAGCGCGTCCTTGAACCTTGAACAGCGCAGAAGTGTACAATCAATCGCGCGACGAACTTTGATTGTAATATCGGCGGCGGCTGTGAAATTTCGGACTCGGATTGAACGACATCCGGAGAACTCCATGACAGTCCCGCTTGGCAAGTCACGGTCCGACCCTCGGCCCCGCGCCGTCGTTGTCGTAGCGCATCCGGACGACGAGACGCTTTGGTGCGGCGGCTACATCTTGACTCATCCCGAGTTTCTTTGGCGCATCGTGACCTTATGCAGAGCAGGGGATCGGGACCGCGCGCGAAAGTTCCGCCGGATCTTAGAGCGAATGGGAGCGGAGGGCGAGATGGCGGATCTCGATGACGGACCCGATCAGGCGCCACTTCCGGTCGGTCAGATGCAAGAGACCATCTCACGGCTACTCAATGGAGCCAGCTACGATCTGATTTTGACCCACGGCCCGAAGGGCGAGTATACCCGGCACCTCCGACATGAGGACTGCTGCCAGACCGTGGTTGAGCTTTGGCGGTCGGGTGGTATCGACACAAGACGATTGTGGCTGTTTGCTTACGAAGACGGGGGCCGGGCGTACTTGCCTCGGGTTCGCGACGACGCCGATCTGCGCGACGTGTTAACAGACGATGTCTGGCTGGAAAAGCGCCGGTTGATTACGGATCTTTACGGGTTTGGGCCCGAGAGTTGGGAAGCGCAGAGCACTCCGCGAGAAGAAGGGTTCTGGTGCTTTGACTCGGCACAAGCCGCGGTAAAGCGCGCGGCACCCTGGGAGCAACAATTGTGAAAGTGCTTGTGTTGACCGAATACCCACCATCGGCGGCCGGTCTGGCGACGCAAGGTCAGCTATTTTGCAGGGGCCTGCGCGAGATCGGCGCGGATGTCCACCCGGTACATTTCGAGTCGCCCCTGGAAAAGGAATGGTACTATCGCTGGTTCCAGCCGGATGTGGTGGTCGGAGTGGGGTTCTGGGGCCATATTCCGCACCTGGTGCTACACCCGCAACAGTTTGGTATGAAGACCGTCCCATGGCTCGTGGCCGATGGTTATATCGCGGCACACCACGAGGTGCTGAACGCTCTGCCGCTGATTCTGGTCACCTCCAACTGGGTGAAGGAGACATACATCAGGGATGGCATCAGGGGAGACAATATCGAGGTGCTGCCGGTAGGTTGCGACACGGACAGCTTCGCGCCGTGCAGCCGCGATGACCTGAAGGTCCGATCGATCCGCGAGGCTCTGGGAGTATCTGATGATCAGATCATGATCCTGACCGTTGGCGGCGACGCGGCGTCCAAGGGCGCCCAGGAGGTCATGCAGGCGCTGGCCCTGATTGATGCCCAGGCGCCCGACTGGAGATATGTCTGCAAAGTTTGGCCTCAGCCCCGCACGGTCCAACAGAACCTGATCGATCTCGAACTGGCAGCGCATCTGAGCATCGACAAGAAGGTCACCTACACTACCAACGTGGTCTCCCACAATTTCATGTCTTACTTGTTAGCTGCCTGCGACATTTATGCTGCACCGTCGCGGCTCGAGGGTTTCGGAATGATTCAGGTGGAGGCTAACGCCTGCGCAAAGCCTGTGATTGCGATCAATGCGATGGCATTTCTCGACACGATGGTCCATGGTGAAACGGCGTTCCTGGCGAAAGTAGCGGAGGAGCGGAAGATCAGTGAGTCCGTATTCGGAGAAGGCCATGGGATCGACGATAGTCATCGTATTGTGTTTCCAAACCCGCGGACAGCGGAATACCGAGCCAGCGTGCCCGACATCGCGCAGTACCTCCTGACACTCATGCAGGACAGCGGCCTGCGGCGGCGGATGGGCGCGGCTGGGCGAAAACGGGTGGTCGAATTGTTCGACTATCGCCAGGTAGCCAAGCGTTTCCTGAAGACCGTATCCGACCGATTGGGAATTCAATAGAGAGTACCGCACACCATCGAGGTGGCCATGCTTATAGACGAGAAGTCGCTGGCCTCCGTGGCTCAGGCCAAAGAGGCAGCCCTCCGCGTCCTGCTCCATAACGCGCGCGGGCCATTTCAAGGACTTCCTCGAACCGCCGGTTGGGGATACCCGGAACCTTACACGCGGGACCTGATGATTTCAGCCTTGGGCTTTCTGGCCACCGGCAACGAGGAGCTTGCGGACGCGCTGCGGCGCACCTTGGTGGCGCTGGCAACCAATCAGACGCCGCGCGGCCACATCCCATCACTCGCCCACGATCGTGCGGACCGTGGCGCCAGTGATACGACTCCGCTATTCCTCTTCGGCCTGGCGCTATACAGGAAATCGACCAACCAGCCGGAGTTCCTTCATGAGGCAGCGCAGAAAGCCTTGAAGTGGATGCAGTACCAAAGCCCTGACGACATGGTCATGGTCTCCCAGTTGCCGACCAGCGACTGGCGTGACGAGCAGTGGGTGGTGGGTTATGGGCTCTATGTGAATACGCTAGTTTATGCGTATCTTTTGCTTTTAGGCGAGCACGAGCCCGCCGGTCACCTGCGGGAGTTGATGAACCGTTTGGAGGTGCGTGGTGAGGAGAAGAATCCCCATGAGCACGAGGGTCTTGTCGTGCCATCCAAACCCTATTATGCCCTCTACTCCTACAAAATCTTTAACAGCGATCGTTTTGACCTGCTGGGCAATAGCTTAGCGATCCTGACTGGGATTGCTTCGCTTCATCGGGCGCGAAACCTGGTGGCATGGGTTGAGGCCGAGTGCGGGGCCATGCGGGCCAGCGGAGGGTTGGCCGTGGATTTGCCGCCCTGTTTGTTCCCTTATATTCTGCCTCATCATGCCGATTGGCGACCGCGATACGAGCGATTTAACCGGCCCGGCGAGTATCACAACGGGGGCGTATGGCCGTTTGTCTGCGGATTCTATGTGGCGGCATGCGTAGCGGCAGGCCGGATAGGGCTGGCGCGGCGGAAGCTGTTGGCGCTGACCGAACTGGTAAAGCCGTGGCACGAAAACGAGGCGGAGTGGGGTTTCAACGAGTGGATTAAAGCACAGACCGGTCAGCCCAGCGGGCGGGATTGGCAGACCTGGTCGGCCGCTCTGTATCTCTACGCTGCTCAGTGTGTGGAGCAGCAGGGCACTCCGTTCTTCGGCGAACTACGCGCGGGCAATCCGCGCGCAGCGCGGTAGCGGGATCAACTCGGTGTGGAGGCGAGTTTGTCTCCTATGCGCCCTCAAAGAAGAGCCCGTCCAATTGCTGCATTTACTCGCGTAGAAGTAAACAGCCTAAAGACTGATGCCGGCGGACAGAGTTGCAGGTGTCTTCCCTCTGCCGGAATTTCCCTCTGATGTTCATCGCCATCGGTGATGCCCCTCGTTGATCTCAACAAGCAAATTTGGAGCGTGGGGTGCACGACAAATGACACTTTTCGTTTCTTCCGCTGGCAGGGGTTGTGATCCAGAAGCAGCGAGGCTGAGGTAACCGAGAGCCCGTGGGGGCGGACGGTGTTGTCGAGCTTTTTCAATGGCCGCAGTTCCTGCGCCGCTATTGCCGCCCCCGCGGCCAGCTTCGCGTCGGAAATTCAGTCGCGAACGTCAAATAACTTTTTGCGATCGCTGCGGCATCTCCGCTGTCTGAAAACGGATCCACCCAAGGCTAGCGGAACACTGAAGTGGGAAATACCAGAATCAATACCCGTTCTTTCATGTCCTAAGGTGCGAACATGGACGGTTCTGACCGGTGTAGGGCGCTCGACTGGCACCGGAATCGTTACGGAGGCGGGGAACTCCCACGAATGGTCTCTCGGCCCTCCCGAGCATTCGGTTACATGCCACGCACTGATTTTTCAATACGAGCAATTCTGCACAGCTTTCCGTCGGCTAAAGTTGCATACTCGTAATTGATAGGGTTCTGAAGGCTGAAGGAAGTTCGTCAATCGACTCGGTTTTCCGGACATTGTGGCTGCAGGAAGCTTTCGATAAACATAAATCTGATAGATCCGAAGCTGATTGGCCTCGCCGCCGGAACGGTTCTGGTCATCGGAGTGCTCGCTTGGCTGAACGCGCGAAAACGCAGTTCTAGACTGCGGACCTGCGGCAAAAGTTTGGGCCCGAATACGAGCGGGCAGTGCTGAGGCACGGGTCAGAACGAAAAGCAGAAGCGACTTTAGCCCTGAGGAGGCGTTATGGAAGGCAGTAATGGCAATCGTTTTCTCTGGCTTTTAGCGGGGTTGGGGATTGGCTCCCTGGTTGGTGTCCTGTATGCGCCCAAGGCCGGCGAAGAAACTCGCGCGGCGCTTCGCTCGCGCGCGGAAGATGGCGCCGATGTATTGAGGAAACAAGCCCGTCGGGTCCGTGGTCAGGCTTCGGAGTGGGTGGATCGCGGCCGCAATGCCGTCAACCAGCAGAAACGGCAGGTCCGCGACGTTTACGACGCAGGACGCCAAGCCTATCAAGAGGCCACGACCGAAGCGACCCTTGCGGAAGGCCCCAATAGCTAACTGATCAGGGCGTCGGAAGCAAGGCGAGGCGAGGAAAGCTAGGTGCACCGACACGATAGAAGGTATCGGAGTGGAGCACTGAATGGAGGATCACTAAGCCATGGCAAGCCAAATCGTACCCCGAGAAGAGTCGCGGCAGGCGAGCCTCGCCAGCGTTAACCTGTTGAAAGATGCTGTGCAGGCCACCCTGGGTTCCAGGGTCGTCAATGTCACCACCGAAGAGCAGTTTGGATCTCCCTCCCTCACCAACCACCTCGGCATCACCGTCGAAAAGTCGAGGACGATGGAGTCTGACCTCGAAATAGCGGAAGGGACGAAGTTCGACTGTGGCTATCTCTCGCCGCATTTTGTCACGGACCCTCTACGCATGGAGGTTACCTTCGAGGACGCTTATATCCTCATCTATGAAAGGACCATAAGGTCGATCGAAGATTTGGTGCCCCTGCTCGAACAGATCGGCACCAGTGGTAAACCGTTGCTGATTGTCGCAGAGGATATCGAGGACGGGGCCCTGGCTACGCTTGTCGTTAAGAAGCTCCGTGGCACGATGAACGTCGCTGCCGTAAAGGCGTCCGGATTCGTTGACGATCGAAAGGCGATGCTACAGCACATCGCCATCCTCACCGGCGGCAAAGCCATCACTGAAGATCTGGGCATCAAGCTTCAGAATGTACAAATCAGCGATCTGGGACGGGCCAAAAAGATCAGAGTTGGCAAGGACAAAACCATCATCATCGAAGGTAAGGGTAAGAGCCGTTGCAATTAATGCGACGTTTTCTCGTTGCAACTACCTTTGAAATTTGAAGGACTTCCCGCAAGTCTCGAATCGTGGAAAGAATGAATCGCATGGCAAAGTTAACGGCCAGAGGTTTCTTTGCGAATGCCCGGTGTCGGTGGTGAGGCTTGTCTGAATCGGCTCCGGAGTTCAAAGACTTTCCCAGACTGGCGCACACTGAGGCGCGCTAAGTTGGCACTCACCCCTTTACCTAGCTTGTCTCCACAACCCAACTCGGTTCCAAAAGACCCCTCAGCCCAGCCGAACGCCCGTAGTGTCTCTTTAGGGTCATACCCCTGCTCGGCCCATGGTCAGTCCCCGCTTTGGTAATTTCTCTCGGCTCACTTGTCTTGCGCACGGGCAGTATTAACGGCGGACTACAGCTGTCGGGGCACTAGGGCCGCGGACGAGCCATGCATAACACAATTTTCCGTTCTCGGATGTCCGCGCCATCCGGAATCCTGGTACCGGTGCCAATGGTGAACAGATGGGAGGAGCTAAACGCGCACCTGTAGGGCAGCGTCGCGTTCTCGGAGCTGCAGGAGCGGGGAGAATTCTGCACTCTCGGCTGCAGCACTACTGAGACACCTTGTGGGTCAACAGGTTGCGATACATGGCAGGGTACGCACGTTTAAGGTGGTTTCTCTTCTTCCGTATCGCGTCTCCCGAAAAATCTTCTTCAGGGCGGCGGCCGGGACCCCACCCGGCAAGACACCGACTGGATCGCCTCCGCCACGTACTCGTCATAATAGCTTCCCAATATGTCGCGAACCAACTCGGACGCCATCACCAGAAGGGAATTCCTTAACATTTTGTCCTTATGCCCTGGTTTCCCTGTTTGGTTCAAGAGCCATGCGGTCTGGCTCCCAAACGCTTCCAGGAGCGGCGGGAGCACCTGAACTTGTCCCAACACGGCGCCGAGAGATTCGATTAGCTGCTTGCCGAACACTTGAGTGCGCATCCTATTCGCAAGGACTACAGCTTGGGCCGCTATGGCCGCAATCTCCTCAAAAGATTCCGTCACTTCAAGCGTCCCGCTTTCTGTGAGGTGCAATTGCAACTGCAGCAGGGCGACGAGCCTTCGCTTGTGAATGTCAGCTAGGCTCCGCAGTGGATTCTCCGAGCCGGTGTCTTTAAACACCTGGCTAACGAACTTGGCGTGGTCGAACGGCACGCGTAGGCCCCCTTAAAGTAACGGACAAAATTCCCTTGGCAGTTTAGTCCATTGAGATTACGCCTTCTAGGCACGCCAAGGTGTATTTCAGAGGCCATTCGTGGCCAGTACTGGGGACCTTACTATGAACGACATCAGCGTTGAACAGACCGTTCTTGGTGCCATCCTGATCTGCGAGCGATTCTATGCCGAGGCTGCGGATCTTCGAGTCGGGGACTTCCGGCTAATCTCCCATCAAGTCATCTTCCTTCGCATGGGTGATCTGGCGTCCGCGTTGCACCCCATCGACACGGTGACGCTGGCGCAGAAACTGGAGCGACGCAACGAACTGGAGTCGGTCGAGGGCATTGCCTACCTCACGAGCCTTATAGACGGCGTTCCGGACCGGCCCTCAATAGGCCACTACGTCCGGATGTTGCGCGAGGCAGCCACTCGGCGGCTTGCTGCAAAGCTTGCGGAGAAAGCACATAAGCTCGCCGCCGACCCTAGCGTATCCATGGCAGCTATCGTGGAGATAGGCAACAGCATCGGGGCACTTGGGAGTGGGGTCGATGTCCAACCTCCCCGCTTCTCTGAAGAGGCACTGTCAAGTGTAACGACAATGCACCGTGGCTGCTGGATCTTCGGGATCTGGATGGATGGGTTGACCGCAATAAGCAAGTTTCTCAGTGAACACCCAGAGTTTGCCTTGACATCTCCAGTCAACGAGGGCATCCTTCAGCTAAGCCGCTAAGGTGACGGCTGGAAAAGGAGAGACCATGGGAAAGGTTGAATTGAGGAAGTATCTCGCAAAACTAGGGTCAAAAGGGGGGAAGGCGGCCGCCAGCCGACTCACCAGCGAACAACGCACCGAACGGGCACGCAAGGCCGGACAGGCTCGCCAAGCGAAAGCGAAAAAGGGAGGGCAACGATGAGGAGACCACAGGGAACAGGCAGCATCTTCCGAATGGCCTCAAGCACCGTGCTGTGGATCAAGTATCACCACAACGGGAAGTCCATCCGGGAAAGTGCTCACACCACCAAAGTGAAGGAAGCTGAGAGACTGCTGCGGGGGCGCTTGGCAGCGATCGCCACCGGCACTTACGTCGGTCTCAGACTTGAAAGAGTGCGAATCGCCGAACTGGCGGACGATCTGATTCGGGAATACCGCATCAACGGCCGGAAATCAATTGACGATGTACAGGCCCGCTGGGACCTGCATCTGAAGCCGTTCTTTGGCACACTGAGAGCTGCGAAGCGTCCAGTCAGCTTGTGGCTGAGTATATCGACTCCAGGCAGCAGGAAGGCGCTCAGAATGCCACGATCAATCGAGAACTGGCCGCACTCAAGCGCATGTTCAACCTTGCGCGGCAGTCGACTCCACCCAAGGTCAACCTCGTGCCCTACATCGCAATGCTCCGCGAATACAACATTCGAACCGGCTTTCTCGAATCCAGGCAGCATGACAGCCTTGCTGCCGAAACCGGGAAGATCGGCCTTTGGCTCCGCGCGATGTTTGAAGTTGGCTACACCTATGGCTGGCGACACGAAGAGCTGCTAGCCTTGCATGTCCGCCAAGTCGACCTGTTGGCTGGTACGATCCGACTGGAACCGGGAACTACAAAGAATGACGAAGGGCGGGAAGTGAGCGTCACGCCGCTGGTCAGGACCCTATTGACGCAATGTCTGCACGGTACAACCCCGGACGATCATGAGTTCACCCGCGAAGGCGGCAAGCCCGTGCGAGATTTTCGGGGGGCTTGGACGAAGGTTTGCAATGCGGCAGGTGTGCCCGGCCTGCTCTTCCACGATCTGCGCCGGACAGCAGCACGGAACCTGCGACGTGCCGGTGTCGCCGAGGGAGTCATCATGAAAATTGGCGGCTGGAAAACACGGAGTGTTTTTGAGCGCTATGCCATCGTTTCGCAATCCGACATTCGTGATGCGATGGCAAAACTGGAAGCAGGGCAGGAGCGGGACAACGCCGACGCGGCCCAGGAGCGACTGTCAGCAGAAGTAACGTTTGGTCAGAGTTTGGGCAGAATTGGTGCCGAGAGGCGCGTTGCAGACCACGGGGAGGTGCTTACGCCCGGGTGGCTGGTCGAAAAAATGGGTGCGCAAACAGCGCAGCAAGTTAATCACTCACAGAAAGCGGCTCGAACACCGAATCGGTAAGGACTCTCGCACAGTCTCGGAGTGTCACAGCGTCTCATAGAACGGAAGTCAAGTTTACTGAACTGATCGTCAGTTTCTCTGAGGAGCAACCCTTAGGAGTCCAAAAACTCATGTTCGCGGAACCACCATCAATGATGAGTTGCCCGAGGTTAGAATCCGCAGTCAAAAGTTTGCCATTTGCATCTCCATCCGGTGCAAGCTCAATCATGTTCTGGAGGTAATCAGGTGGCGTCTCGATGTTCAGATTCAGGCTGGTCGGATAGTCCAACACTATCGGTGGCCTGCGAAGAAAGTCCTCCCACGCGGAATCGCCAATGAGCGGAGAAAATCTTGGTCAAAGTTTGACCTTCGGTTCGAATCGAGAAGCTGAGGGTGATCTGGCAGTCGCTGGCGGCACCTCAAGCACTGACCCGCAAAACGACCTACTTGGTCATAAGCGCCCGCGCAAATAAAGGGAGGCAGTCGCGCCTCAGTGGATAATCAGGTTCTGGTTGCTGGCGAGGGTGGCGGTAGGAGTGGTCACCACGACCGTGCCGGTGGTGGCGCCGGTGGGCACGACCGCCGTCAGATAGGTGTCATTGACCACCGAAAAGCTGCTGGCGGCGAGTCCGTTGACCGTCACCGACTGCGTGCCGGTGAAACCTTGGCCAAGGATTTCGATGGTCTTGCCAGCGGACGAGGATTGCTCGATCACGCGAACGAAGGGCCCGAGGCCGAGATTGACGCTGAGCATGGCTCCGTAACCGTTAGTGCTGCCTTGGTTGGCCGAGCCGTAGAGCAGGCCACTGGTGTCTTGCATGAGGCCCTGTACATTGTTTCCGACCGAAGTCGAAAAGTTATATAAGTCTGTGTATGCGCCAGATGTGCTCAAACGATAGAGCGTGCCGACACCATTTTGGCCCCCCGCCGTAGTTACTCCGTAGAGATAGCCGTCCGTCGCTTGAATTAGTCCCACGGGATAATGACTGTTACGGCCCTGATTAGTAAACCCGTGTAAGACGGTGAGCTGTCCGGAGGCGGTAAGGCGAAAAGCAGCACCGAAGCCCGCTCCTACACCCCCGCCCTGGTAAGTCGTGCCGTAATAACTTCCGTCTGATGCTGAAACAAGTCTGCCAAGCGGCAATGATCCATTACTGCCTCCAGTGAAAGCGTAGTAACTGAGAAACCGGCCAGAGGTTGAGACCTTTAGTATCGTGCCGTTATTCTGAATGCCGCCCTCAAAGCAGGTGATGTAGAGGTTCCCGTCGGAGCCTTGGAGGACGGAGTTGGCCCACATCCCTTGAGCCGTTGGGACGACATATATGGTGCTGAACTGACCAGCGCGGGTGTACTTGTAGATGGTCGAGGGCCCCACCGTGCCCCCGAAGGTGCTGCCGTAGAGGTTTCCATCGGTCGCCTCGATCGGTGCGCCCAGCGGGAATGCTCCATCTGTGCTGCCGTTGAACAGGTGAAGGATGGTAAAGGTTCCCTTGGGCGTCAACTTGAAGAGGTTGCCGTACTGGCTGCCGCCCGAAACGGCAGCGCTTTCCACCACACCGTAGAAGTTTCCATCGGTTCCCAACGTCAGGCCAGAAATGGTCCCATAGGCCGAACTTACGCTCGGGGTGTAGAGGAGTCTTGTCGTTCCAGTCGAGGAAAACTTGAAGAATTGACCTGGCGAGGCGTTACTGCCAATAATCGTCGCATACAAGCTGCCATCGCGACCTTGCGCGGGCGTAGAAGTAGGGTTGCCGAAGGCGGCGGTGCTGAACACTACCAAGTCGGATACGGTAACGGACTGGGCGCGAACCTGGTCGACGGCTGCCATTACCGCAATGCAACCAACAAATACCCATAACAAATCTCTACCGCGCATAAGACCTCCAGGAAAGTGGGAGCCTGCTTACACGATCTGCGACCCCCGCAAAGAAACTAAATATCCTAAAAGTAGACTACTGACTCTTCAGCAGCCCGTACACTACCATCTGTCCCAAGCACACATTCGAAAAGCTAGTGTTGACCAAAGCCGAGGCAGTGCAGTTGACCCCGGTCCCTCCAGCCGGCCCTGGGGCGTCGCCGACCTTACCACCAGCGACAAAGACCAATCCGTCCGCAACAGTCGGCACCGTGAACTTAACTGCGCCGGGTCCGGTCTGGCTGACGCTTTCGCTACTTGCCCAAAGCTCCGCGAGGGTCAACGA
>JANYBT010000098.1 GCA_025360645.1 Acidobacteriaceae bacterium
AGCCGGGATGGCGAAATTGGCAGACGCAGCGGACTTAAAATCCGCAGGAGTCAAAAACTCTGTGGGGGTTCAAGTCCCCCTCCCGGCACCATCCACCCATTTCTCTGGTCCCAACCAAGTGAACCTCGCCTCGCCCACGCCACCACACACGCTTAGTCGAGGGCAAGATCCATGCCAGCGCCGGATGAAGCGAGCAGGGCGAGGTTGGCGCAGCCGGGACCGATCCAATCGGCGCCCGCGGCGGTGAGTTCAGCGACCGGGCTAGTGGTGGTGAAGCCGATCACTCGGGCCTTCGCCGCCTTGCCCGCACGAATCCCCGCTGGCACGTCTTCCACCACAATGCAATGGTTCGAGGGAAAACCCAAGCGGGCAGCCGCCTTGAGGTAGGGTTCCGGGTGCGGCTTGCCGTTGGTAATGTCGCTGGCGGTGATGAACAGGTCGGGTACCGGCAGGCCCGCAGCGGCGATGCGCACTTCGGCAAGGGGACGAGGGCAGGAAGTAACGATGGCCCGGCGCTGCCGAGGCAGGCTGCGCAGCAGGCGCTCGGCTCCGGGCAGAGGCACGATCCCGGCTAAGTCTTCGATTTCGCGCCGCTCCACCTCGCGATTTTCCAGTTCGTGGTTGCCATGGGGAAGCAGATCGCGAATGGTGGAGAGACTGGGCCGTCCTTGTGCCACGTGAACCACAGTATCCGGGTCGAAGCCCCTCTCCAACGCCCATTGCCGCCATACCCGCACCACGGCGGGAGTGGAATCAATTAAGACCCCATCCATGCCGAACAGCAATGCCTGACAATTCAGAACCATGGGATTCAAGATAGCAGGCCGGCTAGGGTTGGGTGGCGGGCCAGTCGTTGGGCCAGGGGGGGCGGGCTCACGAAAAGATCGGGCGCTCCCAGCCCCAGTTGCAGCGCGTGAAACAAGATCAGATCGCCATTCTGAGCTGCGGGAAATGAACGAGACGTCCTTCAGCGTTTCTGGGCTGCATCCATCGCCATAAATAGGTTGTTCAGCGATTCCGCCAGCGTGGGATGGGCGAAGATTCCGTCGCGCAACGCGGTGTAGGGCAGTTTGCCCATCATCGCAATCTGAATCGCCGACATAATCTCGCCGCCCTCAATTCCAAGCACTGCCGCACCCAGGATCTGGTTGCTTTCGGCATCCACAATCGCCTTCATGAAACCGCGGGTTTCGTCAATTTCCAGCGCGCGAGCTACGGAACTCATCGACAGCTTGGCCACGCGAATGTTCCGCTTCTGGCTGCGGGCTTCAGTTTGAGTCATGCCCACTCGACCCAACTGCGGGTCAATAAAGACGGTGTAGGGAACCTGACGATCCTTGGTCGAGGCTGGCTTTTTGTCCAGCACATTGGAGCGGACGATACGAAAATCGTCGTACGAGATGTGCGTGAACGCCGGGCCACCCTTGATATCACCGAGTGCATATACGCCGGGAACATTGGTTTCAAGGCGGTCGTTCACCTTGATGAAGCCGCGCTCGTCGGTATGAATCCCCGCCGCTTTCAGATGGAGCGTGTCCGAGTTCGGCACTCGCCCGGTAGCGACCAGCAGATGGGATCCGGCGAGAGTCATCGAGTGGCCTGGCTGCTCCACCTCAAGTCGAATGCTTCCTTCCATCTGGCTCACGTGAGTCGCTCGCGCGTTCAGCAAAACCTCCACCCCATCCTGCCGCAGGATGTTGGTCACTTCCTCGACAATATCGGGGTCTTCCCGCGCGAGTAGCTGCGGGCCAGTCTGGACAATGGTTACGCGACTGCCAAACCGCCGGAACATCTGGCCAAACTCCAGACCGATGTAGCCGCCTCCCAGCACCAGCAGGTGATCGGGAACGATGTCGAGTTCCATGATGGAGACGTTGTCCAGAACCGAAACCTGATCGAGCCCATTCAACTGCGGGCGGGAGGCGCGCGTCCCGGCATTAATAAAGACATATTTGGCAGACACGAGACGCTGCCCGCCGTCCCTCAAGTTGACCGCCACCAACTTAGGGCCAGCAAAACTGGCGGCGCCGAAGATCAGATCGAGATTCTCTGTCTTCTCAATGCGCGCCTGGCTGCCGTTGCGAAAGCTGTTCACGATATCGCGCTTTCGCTGCCGCACCTTACCGAGATCGATCGTGATTGGCGAGGTGTGAACCCCATAGTCGGCAGCGCGGCGGGCGAGGTAAGCGACCCGTGCGCTTGCCACCATCGTTTTCGTCGGCGTGCACCCCTCATTCACGCAAGTTCCGCCCACGTGCTCCCGCTCGATTAGAGCCGTATGCATCCCGGCCTGAGCCAGGGCAGTGGAGAGAGGCGTCCCTCCTTGCCCTGAGCCAATGATAATGGCGTCGTATTCCGTCGGAGTCGTCAATCGCGCACCTTGGTTTCCTTTTGGCATCAATTGAAGAACGTCAGAATCTGGTAACGAAAAACAGCCCCAGTCCAACTGCGATCAAATCTTCAGGGATGGCAATCGCAATATCGGGAAGGTTGAGAGCGTGAACCAGTCTGGTGCGGGCGTAATAGCCGCCGAATGCTCCGGCGACTGCGCCGCAGGCTCCGACGAGGCCTCCCATCCAAAGCGACGCGCCCCCGGCTATGGCCAGGCAGGCGCCAGTGAGCAAACCGATCGCAATTCGGGCCGCAAGCGGGAAGGCGGTGGTACGGGCGGGAGTGTGGGGAAGTTGATCGGTGACGAATTCGGCGAGTGCAGCGACCGTAAAGACACCGAGCGCCCCCATCGAACCCATGAAGGCCAGGCTCGACCCCGCCAGATGGATCCAACCGAGGTGCGCCGCCCAGGCCACCACGGCGGGCGCCGTCATGGATCGCAACCCTGTGACGACTCCAATCCCAAACCCCAGCAACAGCACTGCTCCTGGATTCATCCGGTTCCTTTCATTATGACGAAGTGCCTCCGCCCACAAAATGCACGATTTCCAGTTGGTCCGCGTCCTTCAAATCGGTTTGCTGCCAACGCTCGCGCGCCACGATCTGAAGATTCAGTTCCACCGCAACCCGGTCCGGCTTCAGCCCCAACTGCTGCACCAGAACCGCTAGCGTAAGCGGCCCTGCAAAGTCCTTTTCTTCGCCGTTGATCTGCAACTTCATGGTCTGCCCCAACCACCGCTATGGCTGCTGTTCGAGATTCTCGCAAGCGCCGCCGAAAACCGCAAGCCTCGCGCCCCTGCAAAAGTTTTACGGCTCTGTTAAATTGCGCGTTTCGCTTGACTTTGGCCGCACCTGAAATCTAAGCTATTGAGTTCACTCGGATGTTGCAGCGCGCTCCTCTCCCATGCCTGAAAATTACATTGTCCGGTACCTCCCGCTGTTGTTTCACATGTTGATCGCTGCCGTGTTGGCGGGCGGAATGGTGGTGCTGTCGTACTTTGTGGGTTACCGGCGTCCCACCCGGGCCAAAATGTCTCCTTACGAATGCGGCATGACCCCGGTGGGGGACGCGCGCGGCCGTTTCTCAGTCAAGTTCTACCTGGTGGCCATGCTGTTTATCCTGTTCGACGTGGAAGCCGTGTTCCTGTATCCCTGGGCCGTCATTCTGCGCCAACTCAAGATGTTCGGCTTCTACGAAATGATGGTGTATATCGGGATCGTTCTAGTCGGGCTGTTTTACGTCTGGAAAAAGGGTGTGCTCGATTGGAACCAGACCAGCACGCGACGAGGGACCATCTAGATGCCCTTCGCGCCCGCTGTCACTGACCTGGAGCAGTTGAAGGCGCACTCCGCGCTGGCCACTCTGCTGGCCGGGAACCCCGCCGCCGTGCAAGCCGCCAAGTTCGACCGCGATGAGCTGACCGTGTGGATCGAAAAAGGCTCCATTCGCGAGGCCTGCTCCATCCTCCGTGTGGCCCCGGATTGTCCCTTCAACTACATGTGCGACATCACTTGCGTGGACTGGTTTCCCGCCGAACCCAGATTTGAAGTCGTGTACCACCTCCTCTCCATCCCCAACAAGCAACGCGTCCGATTGAAGGCCAAGCTGGAGGGATCCAGCCCGGTGATTGAGTCCATCACTTCGGTCTGGCCGGCGGCGAACTTTTACGAGCGCGAGATTTTCGATCTTTTCGGCGTGCGCTTCTCCGGGCATCCCAACCTGCAACGCATCATGATGCCCGACGATTGGGAAGGTCACCCTTTGCGCAAAGACTACCCCGTCGAGGGCTATCGCTGAGCCATGGACCAATTCCCAGCCACTCCCGTCGTCGATCCCGGTCAGGACAACACCATGATCCTGAACATGGGACCCCAACACCCCTCCACCCACGGGGTGCTGCGGCTGTTGCTCGAGATTGATGGCGAGACCATCCTGCGGATCAAACCCGACATTGGCTACCTGCACACCGGCATTGAAAAAACCTGCGAGGCGAAGTTCTACCAGCAAGTGGTGCCGCTCACCGACCGCATCGATTATTTGTGTCCACTCACCAACAACCTGACCTATTGCCTGGCAGTCGAAAAGTTGTTGGGCCTGGAAATCCCGCCCAAGGCGCAGTGGATGCGCGTCCTGCTCAACGAACTGACGCGGATCAACTCGCACTTGGTGTGGCTGGGCACTCACGCCATGGACATTGGCGCGATGACGGTTTTTCTCTATTGTTTCCGCGAGCGCGAAGACATTCTGCGCCTGTTCGAGATGGTCAGCGGACAGCGCATGATGACGTCCTACTTCCGCATCGGTGGGCTGGCGCTGGAGCCGCCGCTGGGCTTCTTCGACAAGGCGCGTGATTTTGCTCGCCGCTTCCCCGAGCGAATCGACCAGTACGAAAATCTGTTGACCGAAAACCCCATCTGGACCATGCGCACCAAGGGCGTGGCCACTCTATCGACCGAAGACGCGATTGCCCTCGGCGCGAGCGGTCCCACTCTTCGCGCCAGTGGCATTGATTTCGATCTGCGCCGCGATATGCCGTACTCGGGATATGAAAATTTCAAGTTCAATGTGCCGATTGCCTCTGAGGGCGATGTTTTCGCCCGCTACATGTGCCGCGTGAAAGAACTGCGCGAGTCCATCGGCATGGTGCAGCAAGCGCTCGACGGAATGCCCGAGGGTCCCATCAAGGCCGATGCGCCCAAAGTCGTTCTGCCCGATCGGGAGAAGATGAAGACGCAGATGGAAGCGCTCATCTACCACTTCAAGATTGTCACCGAGGGTTTTGCGGTTCCCGCCGGAGAGGTTTACCAGGCGGTGGAGTCGCCGCGTGGAGAAATGGGCTACTACATCGTCAGCGATGGCACTGCCAAGCCCTATCGGGTACACATGCGGGCGCCTTCGTTCGCGAACCTGGCGACCCTGAAGAAAATGTGCGAAGGGCGGCTGATTGCCGACGTGGTCGCCGCCATCGGCAGTATCGACATCGTTTTGGGAGACATAGACCGGTAGGAGGGATTTTGTAATCGGGTAATTTTGTAATTGGGTAATTTGAAGATCAAAACCGAAAGGACTCTAGCGAACGAAAGTGTTTTGGGTGTTGATTTTCAAATTGCCAAATTACTAAATTACCCAATTACCAAATGGTTTTTGTTGGTTTTTAAATTACTAAATTACCCGATTACAAAATTACCAAATCTTTCTCATGTTTTTTTCTGACGAATTCGAGGCGCGTTTTGCAGACATGCTGACGCACTACCCCACCCGGCGTTCGACGCTGGTGCCTACCCTGCTCTATGCCCAGGACGAAATCGGGTACTTGAGCGACGAGGTGGTGGCGGAGTTGGCGCAGCGGCTCGACCTGAACGAACTCGAAGTCCGCAACGTCATCAGCTACTATTCCATGCTGGTGACCAAGCCGCGGGGCAAGTACAACATCCAGGTCTGCACCAACATCGCCTGCATGTTGAAGGGCGGCGAAGAACTGCTGGATCATTGCAAGCACAAGCTGGGCATTGGCCACAAAGAAACTACGCCCGACGGTGAGTTCTCCCTCGAGGAAGTGGAGTGCATCGGCGCCTGCAGCTGGGCCCCGGCAATCCAGGTCAACTACGACTTCCATGAAAACCTGACGGTGCAGAAGATGGACGAGGTTCTCGACGACTACAAGAAGAAAGGAGGAGAAATTTTGTGATTGTGTAATTTCGTAATTTGGTAATTTGAAACTCAGCCGTTGCACCAGGTTTTCAAATTACCAAATTACCCGATTACCCGATTACCAAATTACAAAATGGCTTCTCTCGTTTCCCATCCCGACGAAATCCGCGTAGTGACCAAGCGCTTCGGCCAGGGTGCGACCGATCTGGATCGCTACCTGGCGCTGGATGGCTACCAGGCCATTCAGAAAGCGCTGGCCATGACGCCCGACGACATCATCACTTTGGTGAAGAATTCCGGGCTGCGGGGACGCGGCGGTGCCGGTTTCAACACCGGGATGAAGTGGTCGTTCGTGCCCAAGCAATCGGCTAAGCCGAAGTACGTTCTGTGCAATGGCGACGAGAGCGAGCCCGGCACTTGTAAAGATCGCCTCATCTTCGAGCACGATCCCCACTCAGTCATTGAAGGCGTGATGATCGCGGCCCTGGCCGTTGGTTCCCACACCGGCTACATCTACATTCGCGGCGAATACCGCTATCTGTCCGTCATCATGCAACGGGCACTCAAGGATGCCTATGCCCGAGGCTTCCTGGGCAAGAACATCTTTGGCAGCGGCTACGACCTCGACATTTACTGGCACGGCGGCGCTGGCGCCTACGAAGTCGGCGAAGAATCGGCGCTCATGGAGTCGCTCGAAGGCAAGCGCGGCATCCCGCGCATTCGCCCGCCCTTCCCTGCGGTGGTCGGATTGTGGGGCGGCCCTACCGTCATCAACAACGCCGAGACTTTGGCAAGCGTTCCCCCCATCATTCTTGGCGGACCCGACTGGTACGCTAATCTCGGCACACCCAAAAATGGCGGCACTCGCATGTTCTGCCTCTCCGGCCATCTCAACCGGCCAGGCGTGTACGAACTGCCCATGGGATACAACCTGAAGAAAATGATTTACGAAGTCGGCGGAGGAATTCCCGGCGGCCGCGCTCTGAAGGCCGTGGTTCCCGGCGGCTCATCGACTCCCATATTGTTGGCGGACGAAATTGACGTGGCCATGGATTTCGATTCCCTCGCCAAAGCCGGCTCCATGCTTGGCTCCGGCGGAGTAGTGGTGCTGGACGACACCACTTGCATGGTGAAGTTTGCGCTGCGCACCATCAAGTTTTACCAGCACGAAAGTTGCGGCTGGTGCATCCCCTGCCGCGAAGGCACGGACTGGTTGAAAAAGACACTGACCCGGTTCCACGCGGGCGCGGGAATGAAGAAGGATATCGACAACATTTACTACCTCGCCGAGAACATGCTGGGCAAGACCTTCTGTCCGCTCGGCGATGCTGCTGCGATGCCGACCATGGCCTTCGTAAAAAAGTTTCGCAAAGAGTTTGAAGACCACTTGGATGGCAAGCCGTGCCCCTTTGAGAAAGCCGCCGAACCGGTGATGGTCTGAGAAACCTTAAGGAATTGGGTGATTGGAATTTGGTAATTGGGTAATTTTGTAATTTGAGAGCCTGAATGTCGTCACAGCCTGAACAGCTTCGGGATCGGACGAAGGCTTTTGCGGTACGCATCGTGGGGGTTTTTCGCACGCTGCCCAACCGGACTGATGCGCAAGTCCTGGGCAAACAGTTGTTGCGCTGCGGAACTGCGGTGGCGGCTAACTACCGAGCCGCCTGTCGCGCGCGCTCGCGGGCGGAATGGGTGGCGAAGATTGGGATCGTCGTTGAGGAAGCGGATGAAAATGTGTTTTGGCTGGAAATGCTGGGAGACTGCGGGATTGTCCCGCTCAATAAGCTCGGGGCTCTGATGAAAGAGGCGCACGAACTCAGCGCCATGTTTACAGCATCGCAGCGGACTGCACGCACGAGTAGAAATGCATAATTTATGAATCGGATAAATTTGTAATTGAAAACAAGGGTTGCCGCTCTCACACGAAGGCTGGCTAAACTCCGAAGATCGGCAATGCCTTGGAGAAGGACTAAGAGTAAGTCGTTTGTTTGCGATGTTGGGGACGGGGCATCGTCACAGCGAAGAAGTTAAATTACCAAATTACCCGATTACGAAATTACAAAATGGCCGATTTGACTCTCACTGTCGACGGAAAAAAGCTCACGGCTCCCGCGGGCACGCTGCTCATTGAGGCCTGCAAGAGCGTAGGCATCGAAGTCCCTTCCTTTTGCTACTATCCGAATCTTTCACTGCAGGGCGCCTGCCGCATGTGCCTGGTGAAAATCGAGAAGATGCCCAAGCTCCAGACCGCCTGCACCACGGTCATCAGCGAGGGCATGGTCGTCGCCACCGATAGCGATGAAGTCCGGCAGGCGCGTAAGTCCATGGTCGAACTTCTGCTGGGCAACCATCCCCTCGACTGTCCCGTCTGCGATGCCGGCGGCGAGTGCGAACTGCAGGACATGGCCTTCTCCTACGGGGCTGCCGAATCCAAGTTCATGGAGGCGAAGAACCACAAGGACGAACAGCAATGGTCGCCTGTGGTGTATTTCGACCGGCCGCGCTGCATTCTCTGCTACCGCTGCGTGCGGGTCTGCGGTGAAGGCATGGACGTGTGGGCGCTGGGCGTGCAGAACCGCGGTGTCTCTTCCGTCATCGCTCCCAATAAGCAGGACCACCTGGAGTGCGAAGAGTGCGGCATGTGCATCGACATTTGTCCGGTCGGCGCGCTCACCTCGGGCGCCTATCGCTACAAGACCCGCCCCTGGGAAATGAATCACATCGGCACCACCTGCACCCATTGCGCCGACGGCTGCAAAACAACTTTGGGCGTGCGCCGCTCTGATACCGGTATGGAAATTGTTCGCGGCGACAATCGCGACAAGAGCGGCATCAACAACGACTTTCTCTGCATCAAGGGACGCTACGCCTTCGACTTCGCTCATAGCACTGAGCGCCTGACTCAACCGCTCATCCGCAAAGACGGCAAGCTCAGTCCCGCAACCTGGGAAGAAGCGTTTGCACTTGCGGGCAAAAACTTTGCGGAGATTCGCACTGCCCACGGCGGCGAAGCCATCGGCGTGGTCGGCTCGTCCCGCACCACCAACGAAGAAAATTATCTGCTCTCGAAATTCGCCCGCATGGTGCTGGGGACCAACAACGTTGACCACCACCGCACCGCGGACTTCCCTGCCCTGGCGGCCGCGCTGCGCGGCAAGTCCGGACAGACCGCGTCCATGCGCGATGTATTGAGCGCGCCGGCGATTCTGCTCATCGGCAACAACCCGACCGAGCAACATCCCCTGCTGGCCTGGCAGATTCGCAGCAACGTCCGCCTGCGCCGCGCCAAGCTCTACGTGGTGAATTCGCAGCCCATCAAATTGCGGCGGCAGGCGGCGGGTTTCGCGCAAATCCCTGCCGGCGCTGAAGCTCACGCGGTTGCGTTCCTGGCTGGCGATGACGCCGCACTCGATCATTTGGTGCACCAGTCAGCCACTCGCGAGAGCCTGCTTGCTCTGCGCGACAAGCTTCGCGCCGAAACCGGCTTGGTCGTCGCCTTTAGTTCTGAAATTCGCGGTGCCGACGTTGCCCGGTTGGTCCATAGCAAGTTCGCGGGAGCCAAGTTTATCGCGCTCGCCGACTATGCGAATTCCCGAGGCGCGGCGGACATGGGGCTCTACCCAGACCTGCTGCCGGGATACGAACCTCTGACCACAGACAGCCGTTTCGCCCAGGAATGGGGCACTCTCCCCACCGTCCCAGGCCTCACCGTTCCCGCCATGGCCGCCGCCGCCAAAGCGGGCACGCTGAAAGCTCTGTATGTAGTCGGCGCCAATCCCGTCGCGCGCTTTGGCCTGGATCCGTTTGCTTTTTCCGGCAGCTTCGTCGTCGTGCAAGACATGTTCCTGACCGAGACCGCATTGATGGCCGACATTGTGTTGCCCGCGGCCAACGCCTACGAGAAATCCGGCACCTTTACCAACACTTGCGGCGACTTGCAACTGGTGAAGAAGGCTGGCGAAGTGGCCGGCGTCAAGAGCGACTTTGAGATGATCGTGCGCATTGCCGACGCCATGGGGTTTGAAGTCCGCAAACTGGTTCCCTTCGGCGGCGGCACTCACGCCGACATGGGCCAATCCCGCGGCGCTCAGTCGGGCGAGGCCGATCGTCACTCGGTTTGGCTGGAAGCTCACGGCTTGGAACCCAGGATGAGCCCGTTCGATCCCGTCGCGATTTTCGATGAAATTCAGCGCCTCGTGCCCAGCTACCACGTCTCGCGCTTGGATTTGCTGGCGGGCAACGATCAGCATACTGACATTGGGGAAGCGGGCCCGGGCGCGGCGCATGACCCGAACCTGATCATCCCGGCGAACGATGATTTATTCAGCTCCGGCACTTTGGGGCGCTACTCGCACACGCTCAATTCCGTGATGGAAAACAAAAACGCTCCAGCACCTAGTGAAGTGGGGGCAGACTGATACTCAACCCGAACCGCCACTACGAAAAACTATCTTGTTAAGTATACAAACATTTCTGATCGTCGCCGTGATCAAAACCTTGATCGCGCTGGTCGTGCTGTTGACGGCAGTGGCCTACACCGTCTGGCTCGAGCGCAAGGTGGTCGGCCACATGCAGAACCGCTGGGGACCCACTCGCGTCGGCCCTTTCGGACTGCTGCAACCGCTGGCCGACGGTCTCAAGTTCATCCTGAAAGAAGATCTGACGCCGCCGCACGTCAACAAGCCGCTTTACATCGCCGCGCCCATTATTGCGATGGTCTTTGCCATCACTTCCATCGCTGTCATTCCGTTTGGCAATCCCATCACCGTTTTCGGAAAGCAAATCCCGCTGCAGATTGCCGACGTGAACATCGGCCTGTTGATCATTCTCGGCATCACCTCCATGGGAGTTTACGGGGTGGCCCTAGCCGGGTGGTCGTCCAACAACAAGTATTCCTTGCTGGGCGGACTGCGGGCCAGCGCGCAGATGGTCAGCTATGAAATTTCCCTCGGCCTGTCTCTCATCGGCGTGCTCATTCTGGCGGGCAGCTTCAGCCTGAAGGACATTGTCGATGCCCAGAGCGGCGTGTTCTGGGGTTTCATCCCCAAGTGGAATATTTTCCAGGGCCAGATCATCGCCTTTTTCATCTATCTTTGTTCGGCTTATGCGGAAACCAATCGTATCCCTTTCGATCTGCCGGAAGCGGAAACGGAATTGGTGGCTGGCTATCACACCGAGTACAGCTCGATGAAGTTTGCCATGTTCTTCATCTCGGAATACGCCAACATGATGACGGTGGCTTGTCTGGCGACCATCTTATTTTTGGGCGGATGGCACGGCCCCATGTTCGGCCCCGCCTTGTTGCAAGCCGTGCTGCCTTTGGTGTGGTTTGGGCTCAAGGTATTTTGTTTCCTGTTCTTGTACATTTGGGTGCGCGGCACGTTGCCCCGCTTCCGTTATGACCAACTCATGGCTTTTGGCTGGAAATTCCTATTGCCATTGGCGATCGCAAATTTGGTAATAACCGCACTGGTGGTGGCGTGGACGGCTTAGAAACAGTTGCCAGTTGGCAGTTGCCAGTAGCGACCAGGCTTTTGCGGCAACTGAGAGCAGGCTGCTGAAAACAGGATTTCACTGGCAACTAGGTTTCACCGACAACTGGCAACTGGTTTTAAGATTTTACTGGCAACTAGCAACTGGTAACTGGTTTTCAAATGCTGCATCTCTTTCTGTTCCTCATTTTCGGCGCGATTTGCGTGGCGGGGGCGATCAACCTGCTGGTGCAGACCCATCCCATCAACAGCGCTTTGTCGCTGATTGCGGTGATGGCCTCGCTCGCCGTGGAATACCTCCTCCTCGGCGCCGAGTTTGTGGCCGCG
>JANYBT010000062.1 GCA_025360645.1 Acidobacteriaceae bacterium
GCGGTAACCGATTTGACGGGCTTCCGCGATGATGTGCGCGGCCAGTGCGCGACCGATGCCCTTGCCCCGAAAGTTCGGACGCAAGTACAGCCGTTTCATTTCGCAGACGCCGGGCTCGAGCCGGTGGAGTGCGACGCAGCCCGCGAGTTGGCCCTCACACTCTGCCAGCGACAAACGACCATCCGGCGGCGCATAGTCGCCAGGCAGTTCTGCGAGTTCCCGGTCGAAGTTCTGAAAGCAGAGGCTGAAGTCGAGGGAACGCGCATACTCCAGAAATAATTCACGCGCTTGCGCGATTTGCACTGACGAAACGGCTTGAGTTGTAACGAGACCCGTCACCAGATTCCTTTCGACCTGGAGAACTGAGCGAGTGTACACCCTAGAGGCCGATTTCTGGGGCGATGCGCCACCTTTCGAGGGGCGTGGGGAGAAGGTCAACCGAGCGCCTACATGGAGTCCTGATGTCGCCGGCATTTTCATCCCCGTTTTAGCAAGAGCAGAACTCGGTCCACTCTGCGCGCCTATAGCAGTTGGCTTGAATGCGACGCGATCACAAAAGCTACGATGCGGCGAACGGCGTCACTTTATGATTGAGCGAACGCGGTGAAGCGAGCAAAAAAGGAAGGGAACAATATGATCTTCACAAATCTCTGGTCCACGATGCGCCAGACATTTTCAGCGTGGAACGACCATGACGCCCAGAGGCTCGCGGCAGCTCTGGCTTTTTACACAATTCTGTCACTCGCGCCTTTAGTCATTTTGGTCATCGCGGTCGTAGCGCTGGCCTTCGGACATTCCAGTGCCCAGGACCACATTATCAGCCAGGTACAGGGGATGATCGGCCCGGATGGGGCAATTGCCGTTCGAACCATGATTGACCACGCTCAAAAACCCGCTTCAAGCATTTCCGCCTTGATCATCGGTGTGATCACCCTGCTATTCGGGGCTTCAGGGGTTGTCGGTGAGTTACGGTCGGCTTTGAATACAATCTGGGATGTGAAACCAGCAAGTCCGAGCGGCCTCGCGGGACTAATCAAAGAGCGGTTCTTTTCTTTTGGGATGGTGCTGGCCACCGGTTTTCTCCTGCTGGTTTCCTTGATGCTCAGCGCCGCATTGGCCATGCTGGGCAAATTCTTTAGCGGAACCCTGCCAATGTCGGAGCTTGTGCTGAGTGCGATCAGCTTTATAATTTCGTTTGCGGGTATCTCGGTCTTATTTGCGCTGATTTTTAAATATGTGCCCAAAACGACGATCGCGTGGAGAGATGTGTGGCTCGGAGCGATCGCCACCGCCTTCCTCTTCACCATTGGGAAATCCTTGATCGGGCTGTACTTGGGCAAGGCTGGTATTGCCTCGGCATACGGAGCCGCCGGATCGCTAATTGGGGTGGTCGTTTGGGTTTATTACTCCGCGATGATTTTCTTTTTCGGCGCGGAGTTCACTTACGAGCTGGCGCATCCTCAACAGCGAGAGTAAGGAGGCCACGGCGAGACTTTCGTTGTAAAGCATCGGTTTCCTGTGAAAACATTCAAGAGAATGGCGGGGACGACGAGACAACCTGTCGCTTTCTGTTTACCGGTTAAAGGAGTCAAAAACCATGCGTAAAAACGCAGAAGTCGAAATGGGGCGGAATTTTAATTAATTATTTTTTCGGGAAGACGAAGGATGCCTAAATTACGGAGAGCGCAGTTGGATCGCTCCTCCTCACCCGCGCCGCATCCTGCGAGACTCACCCAACGAACCCTTAGAGGGAAAATAACAAACGGCTCATCCCGCAGAAACGCCGGGCCGATTCTCCGTCGCTGCAAACTGCGGCTCCCACACTGGAGAAGGCAGCTCCGGCATCAGCCTCGCTCCAAACAGTTCCTGCCACTACGTCTATAAGATACGGAGAACCTGGCGCTGCCATGACGGCGAACGACATTACTCATCGGGGCAAATCCGCAGTTAGCGAAGTCGGGAATTTGCGTCCGTTTATGAACATTCCGCGGAGATGGAAGACGAAAAGATTGCCGGATCTGTATATAATATAACAGTTTATGTTATATTTTGGGTATGACTGGAGCCGAACTCAAAGACGCCCGCAAGGCGTTCTCGTGGACGCAGTTCCAAACTGCGGCTCGGCTCGGGGTGACGCAGGCCTACCTGTCGATGGTCGAGCGCGGAGAGCGGGCCGTTTCCTTGGAACTCGCCTCGCGGGCCGTGGAAGTGTTCGAGTTTCCCGCCACGGCGCTCCCTCTTGCGGAGTACCAGAGACGCGCCCATGATGCCGGTTTCTTTCAGACGATGCTGGGAACTCTTGGCTATCCGGGCTTTGCATATCTCCGAGGCTCGGCTCAGCAGAATCCAACGGAACTGCTGATGGAGGCTTTGGACTCGGCTGATCTGGATTCGCGGGTCACGGAGGCGCTGGCATGGCTGCCCTTCGCCTACCCGCACTTGAACTGGGATTGGCTAACTGCGAATGCGAAGTTGCGGGATCGCCAGAACCGGCTGGGGTTTGTGGTCGAGTTGGCGCGGCAGGCCGCCGAGAGATATGGAAGTTCCCTATTGAAACAGGAACTGGCCGCTCGCGTTGCCGAGCTGGAG
>JANYBT010000132.1 GCA_025360645.1 Acidobacteriaceae bacterium
GAGAGCTGAAAGGGCTGGTTTTGCGTCTCACCCATCGGGTCCGAGCCTCCGCAGAGTTCGTGGTGACCTCAAAGCCGTATGAATACTGGCGTTGGCTCCATCATACGGTGCCTTCTGCCAACTTCAAAATGGAAATGTGGGAGAAAGTAGATCCTCCTCCTATCTCCAGCACCACGTCCAACACCCCGTCCCCGTTGAAGTCGCCCACCAAGAAGTTCGTAGGCGGGCCCAGGCCCTGAAAATAAGCGAACTGTGAGCCCGGGCGGAAGGTCGCATCCCCATTGTTCAGGTTCACCTGCATTCGAGCCTTGGAAGTAAAAACATTTCCGTTCGGGAAGACAATGTCCTGCGTCCCGTCCCCGTTAAAGTCTCCCAACGCCGCGTTGCCATCGCCGTTGAAGTTGCGCGTGCTGTAGGGCCCCGCAGAGAAAACTCCGTTGCCATCGTTCAGATAGCTTTCCACTTGATGAGTTGCGCCCAGCGTCACCATGTCGAGGTAGCCGTCATTGTTCATATCGCCCACCAGCAGTGGCACCCCCCCGCCACCCGTCAGTTGCGGGCTGCCAAAGGTCACGGTCGTGGTCGGCGCGTGCACTTCCACCTGTGCAAACGTCGAGCTGACGATCGGCCCGAACGGGCTGGTGGTGGTCACCGTGATCAGACCCGCGGTGTTAGTGGCACTGTCCGCCGCCAGAATCTGCGCGTCCAGCTCGTGGGCCGAGACAAACGTCGTCGTCCGCGGTTGCCGGTTCCAGTTCACCACCGAGCCGTTGATGAAATTCGCGCCATACACGTGCAGCGTGAAATCCGGCCCGCCCGGCGAGACCGCGGTAGGCACCACCGGCGCTGTAATATGAGGCACCGGATACCCCGGCTGCCGCACCCCCGCCAACGCCGCACCCGCCAACACCACGGACCACACCATGCACGACAGCACGCCGAAGCATGCCATCGCCCTCAACCACTGCATCGAAACCAATTCGCTAGAAATCACAACCCACCTCCACTTCCCACTCTTTGCCCACGGTATGCACTCGGTCCACCGAAGTCAAGCAAAACTCGCTGGCAAAAAAGTTGAACACGACCGTCATATGTGCCAACTAGAATCTGGGAGTTCGGCGTTGAACGAAGGCTTGTGCAATTGCTGTTCTCTGCCTACAGCCTTTCGACAGATCCGAAAAACGCATCCCGATAGCCCCGGCTCAGGGTGAGCTCGGTGGCATCGCGCAATTGCACGTGATAATCGCCGTATTGGGCTGACCGCAGAGCCTGAATCCTGGCCGTATTCACCACCACCGAACGGCTGATCCGGGCGAATTTATAGGGCGCAAGTTTCTTCTCGATCGCTTGCAGCGTCTCGCGCAGAAGCTTGGTCTTTCCTTTCATGTGCAGAGTGACGTAGTTGCCGGCCGATTCGACCCAGTCAATGTCTTCCGGCGCCAGAAAAGTCATTTCGCCATCGGACTTCACCAGGATTTGGTCCCGGGGCGCACGGCGCATCGCGAGTTCGACGAGCAGCGCTGCTACCCGGCATTGCAATTCTTGGTCGCGCTGGTGTCGTCTGTGATCGTCGCGAACTCGATTGAGTGCCGCCGTCAGTCTGCCCGCTTCCACCGGCTTCAATAGATAGTCCAGCGCGTGAACTTCAAAGGCGCGCAGGGCATAAGCGTCATAAGCGGTCACGAAGATCACTGCGGGCAGGTGCTTTGCCGCCAGCGTCCGAATTACATCGAACCCGTTCATCTCGGGCATTTGGATATCAAGCAACACCAGATCGACCTGACCGCGTTCTACGAATGCAACGGTGTCGATGCCGTTCGAACATTCGCCGGCAATCGTGATGTCGGGCTCAGCCCCCAGCAAGCAGCGCAGCCGGTCGCGCGCCAGAGGTTCGTCGTCAGCGATCAGAGTGCGGACGGGCATCGCCACCTCCCTTTGCCAGGGCAGCGGCGCGGAAGGGCACCACGATCCTCACCCGGCAGCCTCCACCGGAAGCATTCTCGCAAGTGAAGACGTAATTGTCGCCGTAGAGTTGCTGCAACCGGGCCCGAGTGTTCTTCAGTCCTACGCCTTCGGCGGGTAGGGGGTTGCCGTTCCTGGTCAGCCCTACCCCGTTGTCCAGGATTTCCAGCACCAGCCGCTCCTCCTGTCGGTGGGCGTGCACTTCCACCCAGCCCGGTGTGGAGCGTGGGCTGATGCCGTGGCGAATCGCGTTTTCCACCAGGGGCTGCAACACCAGATGAGGCACCGACGCTTCCATGACTTCGGGCGCTATGGCAAATCGAGTGCTCAGCCGGTCATGAAAGCGGGTCTGTTGAATGCACAGATAGCAATCCAGAAATTCCAGTTCCTGCCGCAGTGGGACCTCGTGCAACTCCACATGTTGCAGAGAGATCCTCAACAGGTCGGCCAACTGCAGCGTCATGCGCTCCGCCGCAATTCCGTCTTTACGCGCCAACGCCGCGATTGAATTGAGCACGTTAAACAAAAAGTGCGGCTCCAATTGCATCTTGAGCGCCTGAAGCTGCGCACTGGCGAGTTGCAGTTCCAGTTGGGCGGAGCGGAATTCCCGCTCGCGATACTTGTTGTAATAATTGATGGCCTCGCTGACCGCAACAATCAGGCAATAGCGCGGCACGTTTCCCAGGAACAGGCCCACCACTTGGGTTTTCAGCGGGGCCCAGGAGTTGTTTCGGCTCCAGGGAATCACATAGATCAACGTCACCGTGGCCACAGCCCCCGCGAAAGCCAGCAGGCCGCTGACCGGCAGGTGAAACAGGAGGGCTGCTCTGAAGTTGCGGTCAAAACTAAAGCGCTTGCTGAGAGCATAGATCAGCGGTGTAAGAAACGCCCAGGTATAGGCGTCGCTCAAATCCCAGGTCAGTAGCAGGGCGATTGATGGCGAGGGGAATCCGGCAACCATCGCGTAGAGCCGAGAACCGCACACCAATAGAAACGCGAGGACCGTCCATACTGCAAAGCTCGCTCCCCAGATCGTCCAGTTGGACAAAAGCGAGGAACCCGCCGCATGGGCGGCTTGATCGATGGTATGCGGAACCTCGTCACTGACGGCGCGCCCTAATCCCGCTGGGGTGCCGTACGGCGTTTTGGTTATCGTTGGCGCGATTTCCAGATTCTGACTCATTGAGTTCGGTTGCCCCACTCCCGTTGACCCGTCTGGTCAAGACGGCACTACAAGTATCAAGCCGGCGAGGGTGGTTCCGTAAGAAAAATGGGATGAGCCGCTTAAAACGGGGACAAAATGCAGTCTCCCCACATCCGGCGGTTCCCCTCGGGCCAGCAAATATTCCGAAAATGCGTATTGTCGTTGCGCACAATCTACCAGAATGTGTAACACACTCCTTACGATTACCTGCAAGAGACCGTGAGATACATCGCACTGCCAGTCTGAAACGAAATGTTTTGAGCTGCATCTGGAGTTGACGAAAAACAGACCGCGATCGGTGAGATGCATCTAGCGAGGACGAGCACAGCCAAAACGGCCGCATTCGATTGGCGTAAAGAGCAGGGTGGCGGGAAGCGTGCTCCCCACGGCATGGCAGTTGCCGAATCCCACTTCTCGGAGTCCAAAGAAATGCGAAGCATCCGAATCACTGCGCTCGCCATCGTTTTCGCCACCCTCCTTACCGCTCCCTTATCCCTTCTCGCACAGCAAAGGGTCACCAGGTACACGCTCTACGATGTCGGGACGCTGGGTGGAAACTTCGGCGGATTTTTCGAAACCGACCTTACCGGCGGCGAGTTCACTCCCTCGCCGCTCAACAGCCGCGGACAGCTCGCCGGCGTAGCACTCGACGCCTCCAATTTCGCGGGATCCTATTTGTGGAGCCAGGGAACCCTCACTCAATTGCCCAGTCTTCTTCATGCCAACAACTTTGGCGGCGGAAGCAACGCCACCGGCATTAACGATGCTGGACTGGTAGTGGGAATCTCCAACTTCGGGGTGCTCAGCCCATTCAATCACCAGCCTTATGTGGTTGCGGTGACGTGGACGAACGGCAGCGTCAAGCACCTGCCCGATCTGGGAGGGCATGGCAGCTTTGCCAACTCCGTGAACAACAATGGGCTAGTCGCGGGCTTCGCATACAACTCCACCCCGGACCGGTACTCGTACTTCGGGACCCAGCTCCACGCAGCCACCTGGCAGAATGGCACCCTGCAAGATCTGGGCACCCTGGGCGGGACAGATTCCGAAGCCTGGGCCTCCAACTCCAACGGCGAAGTGATCGGCATCTCGTTCCTGAACACGCCGCCGCTTCCGCCTTTCTACCAGCCGCAGGACAACGCGTTTCTGTGGTCCAACGGCACCATGCATGACTTGGGGACCTTGGGAGGTTCGTTCTCTACGCCCACGGCCATCAACAGCAGCGGACAAGTCACGGTGTTGTCTTTCGATGCCAATAACCAGTATCTCCGGTCGTTTGTGTGGTCGGCCGGGAACAAGACAACCCTCAATTCTGTCGCCGGAAACAATGTTCAAGCTTTGACCTTAAATGATGCAGGGAGCATCGCGGGCGCGAACAGCGACGCTGGGGATGTGAATTACCTGGCAGCGCTGTGGCAACCGTCGGGTAGCGGAAGATTGCTGGGAACGGTCGCTGGAGACTCCGGCAGCCTCGCCCTCGGCATTAACAGCCACGGGGTCGTGGTTGGGGGATCGGGGACCATTCCCACCACTGCCGCCTCCAGCTATGCTCACGCTTTTGTCTGGCAGGGTGGCGCGATCCAGGACTTGAATACTCTGGTTCCCGCAGGCTCCTCGCTCACGCTCAATGTCGCCTATGCCATCAACGAGTCCGGCGTGATTGCTGGATTGGGAACCACCAGCACCGGCGATACCCATGCCTTCGTCCTGCTACCGGCATCCACCTCAGACCAAGGCTTCGCGAATGCGTCGTCCACACCGGTCGCTCCCGGGAGCTCGATCAAGATGTCTTCGCCGATGCAGCGCTTCTTCCCGCGGCAGTTGACGCGGAGCGCTCGTTAGTCGTCACTCCCCACAGGGGCGGGCTCTATCCCGCTCCTGCTTTTTTGAACCTATCGGCAAAGGATTTCCGTTCGGCCCGCCTCATCTCATTGACCCCCCTTCGCACCCGCCGCTATACTCGCGTTGTTCGTGCCCACGGAGACTTAATGACGCTAACCGCCGTCATCATCGACGACGAGCAACTGGCCCGCGATGAACTCGCCTTCTTACTGAAAGAACTCGGCGACGTCCAGGTGGTCGCGCTGGGCAAGAACGGCCTGGACGCCATTCATCTCATCCGCGAGCACAGTCCCGATTTGGTGTTTCTCGACGTCCAGATGCCAGGCCTCGACGGCTTCGGTGTCATCAAGAAGCTCCTCGACAAGAAATACCTCCTGCCCAACATCGTCTTCGCCACCGCCTTCGACCAGTATGCAGTCAAGGCCTTCGAAGTCAACGCGGTGGATTACCTGCTCAAGCCCTTCGACAAGAAACGCGTGGCCCAGGCCGTCCTCAAGGCCCGCACTCGCATGGATACCGCCTCCTCCTCCAATGAGAAGCTCGAAACCCTGGTCAAGATGCTGGAATCGCAGCAGACCCCCACTTCCAAGATCCTCATCAAGTCCGTGGGGCGCATGTTGCTGGTGAACCAGAAAGATATCTGCCACGCCTCCATCGAGGAAGGCATTATCAGCATCGTCACCAGCGGCTCCGCAGGTATCGACGGGCACTCCAACTGCCGCACTCTCGAAGAACTCCTGGAGAGCCTCGACCCCAACATGTTCTGGCGGGCTCACCGCTCTTACCTGGTCAACATCAATCACATCCGCGAAGTCGTGCCCTGGTTCAAGAGTTCCTACCAACTGCGCATGGACGACAAGAAACAGACGGAGATCCCAGTCAGCCGCGCCCAGACCAAACGTCTTCGCGAACTGTTCGGCCTGTAGCTCCCCGCGCCCGCAAAAATGCGACCGGCTAATTTAAGCCGGCCGCTGCTCAGGTTCAGTGAGGGGGTGTACTTATGAAGCCAATGCCTCTAACGCTCTACGATCTTGAATAATCAGCGCTGGGCCGTCGCGCCGGATCAGCGACTTACGCCGCAGCTCGCCCAACAAGCGGGTCACCGTCTCACGCGACGACCCAATCATCTGCGCCATCTCCTCGTGAGTCAGGCCCGAATCCAGCCTCGCCTCGGCTTCGCCTGCCTCGGGAGCCTCGCTCCACGAAAGCAGCAACCGCGCCAGCTTCTCGGTGGACGTGCGCGCCAGCACCAGGTCGTGTACATCCTGGAACGCCGCTTGAAATTCCCGGCTCACTGCTTCAGCACAACGCACGCCGGCCTCGGGGTAACGCACCAGAAATTCCCGTAAACGAATTCGCTCCACAAAACTCACATGACACGGCTCTACGGTCTCAGCCGTGAGCTCGCAAGCGCTCCCCGTCATCACCGCGCTCAGTCCCAGCACTTCTCCCGGCCCCGCCACCCGCAGGATCAACACTCGCCCTTCCCGCGACATCGTCGAAAGTTTCACTCGCCCCGAGCACACCACGTAAATCCCGCGCGGCGGTTGCGCCTCGGCCAGCAGCACAGCCCCCGCTGGAAAAATGCTGGGATGTCGCAGTTTGCTGAATTCCTGCAGCGCCTCGGGCGAAAGGCGGCAGAATCCCGGCTGCTGCGGAATGGCACACGTCCGGCAGTTGTCCACAATCTGGAGCGGGTACGGAATGTTCAACGGATCCTCCTGAGCACTGGGCAGCGATATCAGTGCATTCCCCGTGCCATCGAGAGGACAATGGAAGTTGCTGAAAACAATGGGTGGAACCCAGAAAAACGCGGCGTTTTAATTTTCTGCTTGTCCACCGTCGGCACCCCTGCCTGACAGTCGGCACTGCCGGGTGTACGATTCCTTGAACTAGTCCACTGCACTCTGCCGCAAGATCCCCAACTTCTCCATCTTGGACTGCAAGGTTGTCCGCTTCAGTCCCAGAATGGCGGCCGCGCCTCGTGCCCCCGAAATCACTCCGCGGGTCTGCCGCAACACGCTCCGGATATGCTCCCGCTCCGCCGACTCCAGACTGGAATCCCGCGTGCTCTTCTCCGCCAACGCCAGCCGTAATTCTGCGATCATCGGGGCCCACAGCACACTCCCCTCCGTCATGATCACCGAGCGCTCCACAAAATTTTCCAGCTCCCGAATATTTCCCGGCCAGTCCCACCCGCACAACGTCTCCATGGTGGCGGTCGGGATCGTGTCAATCCTCTTGTCCATGCGCAGGGCAAATTTCCGCACAAAATGCCGCACCAGCAATGGAATATCTTCGGCGCGCTCGCGCAATGGCGGCACGTAAATCGGAAACACGTGCAGGCGATAGTACAAGTCCGCGCGAAATTGCTTTTCCGCCACCCGTTTGGCCAGCTCGTGGTTGGTGGCTGCGACGATCCGAACATCCACATGCACCGTCTTGTTGGATCCCAGCCGCTCAAACTCCTGGTCCTGCAACACCCGCAGCAGTTTAGGTTGCAGTTCGAGCGGAATGTCTCCCACTTCGTCCAACAGTAGCGTGCCGCCGTTCGCCGTCTCCAGGCGGCCGATTTTCTGCGTGATCGCCCCGGTGAAGGCGCCCTTCTCGTGCCCGAACAGCTCGCTCTCCAGCAATCCCGTCGGGATCGCCGCACAATTCAGCTTGATGAAGGGGCCTTTTGCCCGATGGCTCATGCGATGCAGCGCGTGCGCCACCAATTCCTTGCCTGTCCCCGTTTCGCCCTCGATCAGCACGGTTGCACTACTGCCCGCTACCGTCCGGGTCTGCATGAGTACCTGCTTCAGTGCCGCGCTGTCTCCCACCATCTCCTCGAAGGCTTCATGGATCTCGGTCCCGCTCGGCTCTTTCAGTTCTTGGGTCTCCAGGCGCCGCTTGAGGTCGGCAACCTCCCGGAACGCACGCGCATTCTCCAGCGCCAACGCCACTTGGCTGGCGATTTGTTGCAGCAGCAATCCGTCCTCCGCCATGAACGCATCCGGTCGGTAACTGGCCACGCTCAACGTTCCCAGCACTGCACCCGCCGTCAGCAAGGGCGCGCTTACTTGTGATCGCACTCCGTTTCGCAAGATGTTGCGGGCCGCGTCGGAATCCACGCTCGCCAAGTCTCGCTCGCTGAAGAATTCCACTTTTCGCGAGCGAAACGCCCGGACCGACGGCATATCGTCCATCGGAATGGAGGTCTGCGGTCCCGACGGCATCTCGCGATCGGCGGGATACACTGCGTAAGGACGAAAGCACCTCTGGTTGTCGTCCAGTAGACTCAGGACGGCGAGGTCGTTGTGGGTCACCCGCCGGAATTCGGCAACCAGCATGGGAATGAGCTTCTCCACCTCCCGCTCCATCAGCAAAACGTTGTTCATTCCGGCTAGCGCGGCCAGGCTCTCTTGACCTCGAAGGAGTGCTTGGCGGGCAAGTGCGTTTCCCAGGCCAAGTGCGATCATGCGGCTGATTCGGGCCAGGAATTCCGATCCCTCCGAGCAAGCGGCACACCTGGAGTTTCCCAATTCCAGCACTCCCAGCCGGTTCCGGGCTGAATTCACCGGAATCAAAGTGCAAGACTCTATGCCGTGCTGCCGCTGCGGCTCCATCGTATCGAAGCGCGTTTCTGCTACCACATCTGCGATCAGCAATGGCTCCTGGTGTTGCCAGACCCATCCTTCCGGGGAACTGTCTATCGCCACCACGCGCTCCAGGGGGGACTCCTCTTCACCACGCCAGAGATGGCCGCGCATCACGTCTCGCGCTGCATCGTACACGCAAAACTCGACCGTTTCGGACAACGTGGCCTGTTGCACTCGCGGCGTCATGACCCGCAGATACTCTTCCAGGCTGTTTTGCGGTACTCCGATTTCGGCGATCTGCATCAGGGACTCGTCATGGTTGTGCGCACATGCCGGAAGGTCCCCGACGGCCAGGGATGGAATGGACTGAGGAATCTCGGGAACAGGATTATTCAGAGGAAGAACAAAACTATCTTCGCCGCCTGACATGCCAACCGCCTCTTGATGCCCCAGGACCCGATTCCCGCGGCGTGGATTCTCTTGTCGTGCACTTGCTTGTGTGAGCCAAATCGACCATCTGTGTTGGAATCTTAGCCGGCGAAACCTGGCGCAACCGCCACCCCGTGTTGGGAATAAGTGGGTCCGTTTCTCTAACCTAATCGCCGTGTAAATGGAATGTAAGAATACGTATACCGAATTTTACAGACTACGCCGCCGGGAAACCAACACTTTTCGATGGCTCAAAAGAGATTTTTTTGAGAGAATTCCCATAATGGCACGCGGTTGGGAAAGTAAGTCCGTCGAAGAGCAGCAATCGCAGTCCCGCGAATCCTCCACCCCGTCGCACCCATTTCTTTCTGCCGAGCAGGCGGCACTCCACCGAAAACGGGAGGGCCTCCTCCTCTCTCGCAAACAAGTGGTCGGACAATTGCGGTCCGCTACCCACCCCCTGCGCCGCCAGATGCTGGAAGCCGCCCTGGCCGACCTCGACCGCCTGTTGGCGAACCTGGCCTAGCCCCGGCCCGAGCTCTGATCGTCCTCGACTACGCCCCTGCCCTGCGGTCCTGGCACACCGTTCATTTGACTCCCGGTCGTGCATTTTGACATCATCCCCCAATCCCCAATCGCCGTCGTGATGCGCCCAGGAAGCAGCGCCGGTGGCAAGAGCGTAAGGAGACTCTGGCATGGCAACTGGCATCCGCACCGAAGGACTGCGCAAGCTCTACAGTTCGCCGCCGCCCCTGGCCTCGGGCGGAGGTTTCAGCGTGCCGATGACCCGTCCCGGAAAGAAGCTTCCCGCTGAGGTCGTCGCCCTGGACGGCTTGTCGCTGGAGGTGGCGCCGGGAGAAATGCGAAGGACTGCGTGGCGTCCTGGTGCCCCAGTTCCCCCATTTATCCCTCCCTGCGGTCGTCATCGCGCTCGTGGGGTTCGACCTCGTGTTGCTTTGGTTCGGCTTGCGCCAGTTTGAGAAGAAAGCAGTGACCTAGCAGAAACAGCGTGCCGGGAAAATGGGACGCATAGGGCAGTTCGAGCCGCCCACCATCGGGGATTTAATGGAGTGTCTGGCTCAATGCTGAGAGAGCTGCACCTGAAACAAAACAAAGACCCCGCATCGAGCGGGGTCTTTGGCTTGCGGTAAACCGACAGCGGCTATCGGCTCTGGGCGCAGACTCCCGTCACGCTGGTGAAGCCCGTGCCGGTCAGCTTGAACATTTCCTGTACCAGGTAGTTCACGCCGTTGATGGTTTGGTTGAAGTGGGCTCCATTGGCGCCCTTCGAGGTGGTGCCGAAGGTGAAGTTGCAGCAGTCGCCGTTTTCGCCGCAGCTTCCGGCTTGCCAAGCGGTATTCATGTTGACTTCAGGATCGGTAACCGACTCCGACAGCTCGTGGAACAGAACGTTGGTCACGCCATCGGCGCCAATGTCGCTGTTGGGGCTGGTCTTGTCGCCGTAGATGGCAACATTGCCATCGCAGCCGGTAGGACACTGCGCCGGGTTGCCGACAAAGGAGTACTTGATGGTTTCGCCGGTGATGATGGTGGTCGAAGGCCCGTGATAGCCGCAGTACAGACTGCAGAACGAGCCGCCGAAAGCATTTTGGTGTACGTCTTTTGAGGTCAGAACGAAGTACACGCCATTGGTGTCGTTGGCCAGGTGGCCGCCATTGATGGCATTGGTGATGATGGTCTGGGTCTGCGCATCGCTGAGGGTCTTGCCCAGGGAGTAGTTGTCGTGGTAAGCGTTGGTCTTGGCCGTGTAGTTGACTACATTCTGCACGAAGTTTTGCGGAGTCGAATTGTCGTAGTACCCGGCATTGATGTTGTACAGCGGGCTGCCACTGAGGTTCTTGATGAACCCGTCAATAATGCCGCGGTCGGTGCTACTCCATTTCCCGTAGTAAACCACGTACACGTTCGCCGGGACCGAGATGATCGGGCCGCCGTAGTAGGTGATGTTCGACGAGGGGGGCAGAGCCGCCTGGCCCGGACGATAGACCAGGGTGTGGCTGGGGCCGTTGGGGTTCAGAACCGGAAAGAGTTTCACGCGCGACGCATCCTGAGCAAAAGCGCAAGACAGCAGGATTGTGCAGGCCAGCAGAGACAGTACAGTTTTACGCAATGGAGCCTCCAGAAATTTGTTGTAGAGAAGGCGGCCCACCCGCATACTACTGCTGGCAAGCCGCTTATTGAGACAAGTGTGTTGTCGGGAAAATACCAGAGGCGCATGGCTACTACCAGCACTCGTACTCAGGGGCGCGAAAAAGCCACCGGCTACCCATTTAGGACGGGGCAGGTTCTCACTCGACTGCGACATGACCGTAGCTATCGATCACGAGTGATTCCGCTAGAATCGTCGGAAATTTGGGGATGCCATTTGTGCCGATTGCTCTGATTCCCAAGCCGTCGACCGCCCTCGGGCCTGCTCTTTCACCACTCCGCGAACCCACCTCCGCGCTACCCCTGTCGTATAATCAGGCTTCCATGAAGGCCTACGTTTACGTCTCACTCAAGAAAAGTGTCCTCGATCCGCAGGGCAAGACCATCCAGGGCGCGTTGAAAAAAATGGGCTACCAGGGCCTGCAAGACTTGCGGCAAGGCAAGTATTTCGAGATCACCCTGGATGGCGCCCTCTCGCGCGAACAGGTTCAAAACGAGGTCGAACGAATGGCGCGCGAAGTGCTCACCAATCCGGTGATCGAAGAATTCCGTTACTCGCTGGAAGAGTAGAGGCGGTATTGAAATGTTTTCGGCAGGGCTTGGCTTCAGCCTGTCGTCGCAGTCACCTTCGCTCTCGAGTTTCCGTTCCTTGAAGGAGTTCGCATGTGTGGCATTGTCGGGTACGTCGGCAAGAAACCGGTCGTCGAGGTCATCATTGAGGGCTTGCGGCGGTTGGAGTATCGCGGCTACGATTCTGCCGGCATTGCCGTAGCCGGCGATGGCGACGGCCTGCAGGTCCGCCGCGCCGAAGGCAAGCTGCGCAATCTGGAAGAAGTCATCCGGCTTCATCCCCTTCACGGCTCTTACGGAATCGGCCATACCCGGTGGGCCACTCATGGACGCCCCACCGAAGAAAACGCCCACCCTCATCGCGATTGCAGCGGCAGAATCGTCGTCGTCCACAACGGCATTATTGAGAATTACCTCACCCTGAAAAAGAGCCTGATCGAAGAAGGGCATCGCTTCAATACCGAGACCGACACTGAGGTCATCGCCCATCTGGTAGAGAAGTACTTCCTGCAGGCCGGCAACGGAGTGCGTCCCACGTTAGAGGAAGCCGTCCGCATCACGGTAAAGCAGTTGACCGGCGTTTTCGCTCTCTCGGTCATTGCCGCCGACGACCTGAACAAAATTGTCTCCGCACGCATGGGTCCGCCCGCAGTCATCGGTCTGGGCAAGGATGAGTTTTTTGTGGCCTCCGATGTTCCCGCCATCCTCTACCACACCCGAGATTTGTTCTTCCTCAACGATGGCGACCTGGCGGTAATCACTCCCGCCGGCGTGCAGGTGACAGACTTCGACGGCCATCCTCTGGAACGCCCTGCCCATCACGTGACCTGGGACCCCATCATGGCGGAAAAGGGCGGCTTCAAGCATTTCATGCTCAAAGAAATCTACGAGCAGCCACGCGCCGTTCGCGATACCACGCTGGGCCGCGTCTCCCAGGACACCGGGCAGATTTTTCTCGGTGCGTTGCAAGTCACCGAAGACGAATTCCGTACCGCCCGCAAGATCAACATCGCGGCCTGCGGCACCAGTTGGCATGCCGCGCTGGCCGGCAAGTTCATGATCGAGCGTTTCGCCCGCCTTCCCGTGGAAGTGGACTACGCCAGCGAATGGCGTTATCGCGACCCCATCATCTTGCCAGAAACCCTGACCCTGCTCATTTCCCAATCCGGCGAGACGGCTGACACCATCGCCGCCCAACGCGAAGCCAAAGCCAAGGGATCCAAGACGCTGGCGATCTGCAATGTCGTCGGCTCCATGATGACGCGGGAAGCTTCCGGCACCATTTACACCCATGCCGGCCCGGAAATTGGCGTCGCCTCGACCAAAGCCTTCACTTGCCAGCTCACCGCGCTCTATCTTTTCGCTATGTACCTGGCCCAGGTGCGCGAAACCATCAGCCCCGATCAAGCCAAGACTCTGGTGCAAGAGCTTACCCGCATCCCCAGCAAGATCGAACAGCTCCTGACCCGCGACGAAGTTTGCGAAGAACTGGCCAAGGAGTATGTCCGCTCCCAGGACTTCCTGTTCCTGGGCCGCGGCATTCACTACCCCATCGCGCTCGAAGGCGCGCTCAAGCTCAAGGAAATTTCCTACATCCACGCCGAAGGCTACCCGGCGGGCGAAATGAAGCATGGCCCCAACGCGCTGATCGACGAGAACCTGCCGGTGGTGATCATCGCCACTCGCGACCTCAACGACCCCGACTCGGTTCGCCGCTATGACAAGACCATGTCGAACCTGAAGGAAGTCCAAGCGCGTTCCGGACAGGTCATTGCTTTGGCCACCGAGGGCGACGAAGAAATTCAGGAAGCGGCTGATCACGTCATCTTCGTTCCGCCCGCTCCCGAGGAGCTCTCCCCCATTCTGGAGATTGTCCCGCTACAACTTCTGGCCTACCACATCTCTGTGCGCCGCGGATGCGACGTGGACCAGCCCCGCAATCTGGCCAAGAGCGTTACCGTCGAATAACGAGTGTGACTGTCGAATAGCGCTTAAGTTTCGCCCGGCGGACGCAAGCGGGGACCGACCGGAACCGCGCCGCCGCAGTGGAAATACTTCTTCCACTGTTCCATCGACTCCAGAATGGCGACTGCGTTCAAGTTCGCTCCCGCAACATCTCCATGCTTCACGTTGCGTTCCGCCCGCACCAGCAGCGAGGTTGCTCCCGCCAGGTTCCCTTTCGAGTGATGATGCAGCGCCACCGCGAACTGAATCAGCCCTTGCAGGAACTGCCTGGCTGGCCCCTTGGGCAGGGGCCGCCACACGTCTTCCAACACTTCATGAGCGTCGTAGAACTTGCCCTGGTTGAACAAGCCCACGCCTTCGAGAAACCGTTCGTGGTTCACAGCCTTATTTTGTCATGCGCGCGGTCGGGAAAGCTGACACCCGGCCGCCCCTATCTGAGCTATTATGAATTGTTTATCCAACTCATTCGTTCGACCCTGCATCACTGCCCAGCAGAGGAGTCGCCATGTCCCTCATCCTTCGCCCCGCTTCCTTCGCTCTGAGTCTCGTCTCGCTGTGCACCATAGCCGCGTTCGCTCAAAAAGGTTCGCCTCCGGCCCCCCCCGCTCCGCGCTCGATCCCCTCGGCGCCCAACTACCACAACCTGGCTGATCCGGACCTGCAAACCGACGTCCGCTACCAGGCCTTCGACAAGAAACCGCTCACCTTCAAGAGCACTGCCGAGGAAGTGCTGGTCCCGGTCGTAGTGGTCGACAAGAGCGGCAATCCCGTAGCAGGCCTGAAAAAAGAAGCTTTCCGCCTCCAGGAAAATGGCAGAGACCAGCCCATCTCCAGCGTGGAGGAGTACCGGCCCACTAGCACTCCTCTCTCACCGCCCAGGCTCGGGAGCAATCAGGTCTCCAACGTCAATTCGGGTAGCACTGTGGAAGCGCGGCGGCTCGTCATTATCGTCTTCGATGTGCTGAACACCCCTTTTGGCGAACAGGCTCGCGCCCGCCACGCATTGATCAAGTATGTCGCCGACAATCTTGACCCCGGCAGCCTTTATCAATTGCTGGCCCTCGACAGGATCGGCATTCACATTCTGCATGACTATACCCAAAACACGGCTTCGCTCGAGTCCGCGCTCAAGGCCCTCACTAGCAAATTCTCCACCACCAACGCTGTGGACTCGGAAACCTTGCGCGCGCTGACCACCGATCCAGGTCAAACCGCGGTCCCCACCATTCCGCTCACCGCCACCGGCGCTCCTGACCAGGAGGCGATTGCCTTACAGGCCTTCGCTCGCGGCGAGCAGGCCTACGCCCAGTATCTGCAGGCGGAAGCGGCGCGCACCACCATGTTGACATTTCAGCAGATTGCCGCGCGGGTCAGCGGTATCCCAGGACGCAAGGCCCTCATCTGGGTGACCGCTGGTTTTCCTTTCTCCGTCGATCCCTCCAGCGGCGCCATCAGCGAAGGCTATTCGTTCGATTTCTATCAGCACACCATGCAACTGCTGGCCAACCAGTTCATTGCGGTTTACCCGGTGGACGCTCGCGGCCTCCTCACTTTGCAACCCGACGCCAGCTTCCGGCTCACTCGCACCGAGAACGCGCAGGCCGCCGGGCTCTTGGCCGCGGAATCGAATCGCAATCTCGACATCCAGAACACCATGCGCGCTTTTGCCGATATGACCGGTGGCCGCGCCTACGTCAACAAGAACGATATGAACTCCTGCATCAAGGACGCAGTGAAAGACGGCTCCGCCTACTACATGCTGAGCTACCCTCTCGACCGCAACAATCGCAAACCGGGCTGGCGCAAGATCAATGTGCGGGTCGCCGACTATAAAGTCCGGGCCCGGGACGGTTATTACATGACCCAAACCACTGTGGACCCAACCTCCACGGCTCGCTCTGATATTGACCAGGCTCTGACTTCGCCGTTTGACTACACCGGCCTGCCCATGCGCATTATGAGCAATCCGCCGGTGGCGGACGGGGCCAAGCGCAAAGTCACCTTCGCCATGACCATGCCGCCCAAAGCCGTCACCCTGGACGCTACAGACAACCACCACCTGCACGTGGATATCGCCTACGTCGTTCGCAACACCAAGGGCGACGATGCCGGCCACAACGGCGTCAGTTACAACACCGCGCTCAATCCCCAGCAACTCGAGCAAATTGAAAAACAGGGCTTGGGCTACGGCGACACCCTGAGCCTGAGCCCGGGCTCGTACAATATCCGGGTGGTGGTCCGCGACAATCTGACGGGCAAGATTGGTAGCGCGTTGCTCCCCCTGGACGTGAAGTAAGGCCGGGTCAAGCCAATCGAATCAAACCAATCGAAGAGTAGATTTCACATCCCATACGAAGGGACAGTCCTGCACTCATTATGTCTGCCACTCGCGTAATCGTCATCGGAGCTGGAGCTTTCGGAGGCTGGACAGCTCTCCACCTTCTCCGCCGCGGCGCCCGTGTTACTCTGGTCGACGCCTGGGGCCCGGGCAACTCCCGTGCCTCCTCCGGCGGCGAGACCCGCGTCATTCGCGGCGCTTATGGCCCATCGCAGCCCTACACCAGGATGGCCGCGCGCTCCATGCAACTTTGGAAAGAGCACGAGCGCCTCTGGAACCACCGCTTCTTTTATCCCATCGGCGTGTTGTGGATGGCCGGCGACAACGACCCGTTCGAGCGCGGTTCCCTACCCGAACTGCAGTCTGCGGGAATTCCCTACCAGGAGTTGGCAGCGAAGGAACTGACCCAGCGCTGGCCCCAGATCAACTTCGAGGGAATCCGATGGGGCATCTACGAACCCGAGAGCGGATACCTATTGGCCCGCGCCTCCTGCCAGGCGGTCGTCGAAGCTTTCCTCGAGCAAGGTGGCGAGTATCTCCAACTGGAAGTCTCAGCGCGCTCTATCGAACCGGGAAACTTCCGCGGCTTGCCTCTCTCTGACGGCACTCTCATGGCCGCCGACCAATACGTTTTCGCTTGTGGCCCATGGATGGCGAGTCTATTTCCTTCAGCCATCGGTGCGCGAGTGAAGGCCACCAAACAAGATGTCTTTTTCTTTGGCACGCCGCCCGGAGACCACCGCTTCGACGACATCGGGCTCCCGGTGTGGGGCGACCACAGCGATCAGTTCATGTATGGCATTCCCGGCAATCAGTTTCGTGGCTTCAAAATCGCCGACGATACTCGTGGCCCGGACTTCGACCCCTCATCCGGCGAGCGCAAATTCAGCGACCAAGGTCTCGCCTCAGCCCGCCGCTACATGGAGTGGCGCTTCCCCGGCATGAAAGGCGCGCCCCTGCTGGAAACCCGCGTCTGCCAGTACGAGCAATCTCCCGACGAAAACTTCATCCTCGACCGTCATCCCGCCGTGCCCAACGTCTGGCTAATGGGCGGCGGCTCTGGTCACGGCTTCAAGCATGGCCCCGCTCTGGGTGAAATGGTGGCGCAACTCGTAATGGAGGGCGGCGATCCGGAACCGCTGTTTCGGTTGGATAGATTATCTGGCGTACACTAACCCACTATCAGAGAACCGCTCTTCGGAGGACCGGCCATTGGAGGATCACTAATGAGAATTGCAATCCATCCCAAGTCCCAAATTAGGTCGCCGTGGTTCCCCGCGACTCGCCTCCTGTTGGCACTCGCACTCGCTACCGGCGTTATGCTGGCGCAGAGCGGTCCGACCTCAGCCTGTCCCAAGGATCGCGCGGGCTTTCCCAAGGACTGCAATCAGGCCTCGGTCGCCTCTCAGAAGCCCATCGATGCGAATTCGGAAATCAACAATTTTCATCGCGTGGACAATGATTTGTACCGCGGCGCTCGCCCCGTCCTCGCCAGCAACGCTTACCAAAACCTTACCGCCTTGGGAATCAAAACCATCATCAACCTGGAGGGAGGAAAAGCCGCAGATCGCGAGAGCGCAAAGATAGCGGCGGCCAACGGTTTACCCGGCGCGCCGCAGATTCAGTTCAAATCCTTCCCCATCACCGCCTTTACCCATACCGTGCTCTTCGCCCTGCCCAAAACCGGCGACCACAGCGCCATTGCTCTCTTTCAAATGATTCACGATTCGCAGAAACCTGTTTTCATTCATTGCACACATGGTAAAGACCGCACCGGTGCGGCGGTGATGCTCTACCGTATGAGCCGCGGCGAGGAGACCTCGGTCGAAGCCTTGCAGGAAGCCAGACACTACAAATTCAGCTGGTGGAACTTTGGGCTCAAGCGCACTGTCAACCGTTACCGCGACCCCAACCGGCTCAGCAGCCTGCCCAATCCTGCTAGTGGCACACCAGAGAACGCGTGCCGCCCCCTCCTCCAGAAGTGCACGCCCTAACCGTTCTCGCCCACCCAAACTCCGCGGGGCATCCACACACTCACTGAATCTGAATGACGCTTCCCCCGCTGGCTGCCCGCAACTCCTCCACCCGCGCCACCAACTTGCGGGCCACCGCAAACAACGACTTCCCGTGCGGCGAATCTTCTCCCGCTAATACCGGCGGCACGCCGGCATCGCTCGACTTGCGAATTTCCGGATCCAGTTCAATGCCTCCCAGGAACGGCACGCCAAATTTTTCCGCCGTCTTTTCCGCTCCGCCCCGCGAGAAAATATCCACTTCGTGCTGGCAGTGCGGGCACACGAAATAGCTCATGTTCTCTACCATGCCCGCTATATCCACCTTCATCTGCCGGAACATTTCGATAGCCTTGCGCGCGTCCTGCAGCGCAACATCCGAAGGCGTGGAGACCACGATCGCCGCCGTTAGCGGCACCGTTTGAATCAGCGAGAGCACTACGTCGCCCGTGCCCGGCGGCAGATCGATAATCAAGTAGTCGAGCTCTCCCCACACCACCGACCCCAGGAACTGCTTGATGATGGAGTGCAACATCGGACCGCGCCAGATGATCGGCTTGTCTCCCGGATTCAAGAACCCCACCGATATCACTTTCAGCCCATGCGCCTCAACCGGAATGATGTTATTTTCCGCTGTGGCCTTGGGCTGTGCGCTCGTCCCCAGCATTAGCGGAACATTAGGCCCGTAAATATCGGCATCCACCAGGCCCACGCGATGCCCCATCTTCGCCATTGCCACGGCCAGGTTCACCGCCAGCGTGGTCTTGCCGACACCCCCTTTGCCCGAGCCGACCGCAATGATGTTGTCCACTCCGGGCAATGGCTGTGGGGCGGGATTCTGTGCAGCATTATGCGTATGAGCGCTCACGGGACGACCTTTCAAAACAGAATGGATGGATACACTGATTATACAAAGCGATTATACAAAGCTGGCGCGGTTCCCACCCGCCCGTTACACTGGGGGCTGCGAACCTCATCGCGAGAGGCGATTCATGGCCACGCAATCTGCAATCCTCACCGGCAAGTTCGTTTCCACTAACCCCGCCAACGGCGAGGTCCTCGCCGCATTCGAGTGCGCCACCGAAATCGAAGTCAACAACGCGGTCGAACGAGCCCGGGCCGCCCAGCCCGCCTGGGGATCCCTGCCCGTACAGCAGCGCGTCGCGGTCTTGCAGCGCTTCCAACGCATTCTGCTGCAGAATAAAGCCGCGGTCGCCGAGCTCATCACCCGCGAGGCCGGCAAGCCTCTTCCCGAAGCCCTGCTCACCGAAGTCCTGGTCGTGCTCGATGCCGCGCGCTTCCTGATCGAGAATGTCGCCTCTTTCCTGCGCGACGAAGCTGTGCCCCACGGCAATCTTGTGATGAAAGCGAAATCGGGCCGCGTCATCCGCGAACCCTACGGCGTGGTCGGCATCATCTCGCCCTGGAACTATCCGCTTTCTATCCCCGCCACCGAATCGCTCGCAGCGCTGGCCACTGGAAACGCCGTCGTCCTCAAACCCTCCGAATCCACTCCTCTGATCGCATTGGAATTAGCAGCGATGCTGCATGCGGCCGGGGTTCCCCGCGACGTGTTTCAAGTGGTATTGGGCGAGGGCCCCACTGGCGGAGCGTTAGTGAATGCCGCCATCGACAAGCTGGTCTTCACCGGCAGCGCGCCCACCGGACGCCGCATCGCCCAGGCCGCCGCTCCTCGCTTCCTTCCGGTCGTGCTCGAGCTCGGCGGCAAAGATCCCATGCTCATTCTCGACGACGCCGACCTCGACGTAGCTTCCAGCGCCGCCGTCTGGGGCGCATTCACCAACGCCGGACAAGCCTGCCTCTCCGTCGAACGCTGCTACGTCCATCGCAGTCTTTACCAGCGCTTCCTCGATGCCTGCGTCGAAAAGACCCGCAAGCTTCACCTGGGCAATGGACTCGATCCCGCCACCGACGTCGGTCC
>JANYBT010000021.1 GCA_025360645.1 Acidobacteriaceae bacterium
GAATTTGCGGGCTGGCGCGTGGTGTTGGAAGGCGGCTCGATCGACAGCAACGGCGCGGGCGTTCTCCTGACTACGGAGGAATGCCTGCTGTCACCGATTCAACAGCGCAATCCTGGAATGGCGCGCAAGAACTACGAGCAGGTATTTTCCGAATATCTGGGCGTGGAGCAAGTGGTGTGGCTGGGCCGTGGCATCGCCGGCGACGACACCCACGGGCACGTGGACGACATCACGCGATTTGTTGCGGGAGGCACAGTATTGACTATGGTAGAGCCCAACTCGCGGGACGTGAACGCGGCTCCGCTCCGTCACAATCTGACGCGGCTCAGGGCGGCACGGGATGCGCGGGGTACACAGTTTCAGATTGTCGAGTTGCCGATGCCGCGACCGGTGATCTTCGCAGGTCGTCGCCTGCCCGCCAGCTATGCCAACTTCTATATCGCTAACAGAGTGGTCCTGGTACCGGTGTTCAACGATCCCAATGACCGGGTCGCGCTTAACACGCTGGCCGAGTTGTTCCCCGACCGCGAAATTGCTCCCATTTATTGCGGAGACCTGATTTGGGGTTTTGGGGCACTGCATTGCATGACGCAACAGCAGCCAGCGCTATTGTGAGCCGGGGGTGGAATGGAGACGGGACGAGTCGAAGCCTTCAGGGACGGTGTGATCGCGATCATCGTCACCATCATGGTGTTGCAGTTGAATGCACCGGCGGAGCCGACGTTCGCTTCCCTGCTGAAAATATCGCCGGTATTTCTGAGCTACGCGTTAAGCTTCACCGTAGCCGCCATCATGTGGGTGAACCACCATCACCTGTTGCATGCAGTTCGAGAGGTGAATGCACGGCTGCTGTGGTCAAACTTGAACCTGTTCTGGATGTCGCTGATTCCCTTCGTAACCGACTATATGGGCAAGAACCACAAGGAGCCGCTGCCGGTCGCATTGTAAGGAGTGGACCCGACCCTATGCGGATTGGCCTTCGTCATCTTGCGGACGGAACTCGCGCGCCAGTACCGGCACGACGTCGAAATGAGCACCTATCACAGCCGGGCGCAAACCAAGAACTACTTTTCTGCAACGTTGTACGCGATGACCGTTCCTCTCGCGTATGTCTCGGTGTACTTTTCTTACGCGATTTTTCTGCTGATTCCCGCGCTGTATTTTCTGCCTGAAAAAAGGTTGGCGGGCGGTGCGCACACGGAGAACTCCGACACCTTGGGATAAGCGGTGGTGCGCAGAATTGAGGGCCTATTTCTTGTAAACCGTAGGCTGCGGGCCCTTTTCCAGAGCTTCGCGATCCCAGATCATGCCCTCGCGGGTGTAGGCGGCGAGCTCAAAATCCTGGGTCAGCTCCAGTGCGTCGGTGGGGCAAGCGTCTTCGCAGAGGCCGCAAAACATGCAGCGGCTCAAGTCATAGGTGAAGTTGGTAAGTTCCTTGCGGCGGGTCTTTTCGTTGCGCTCGCTGGAAACCACAATCAGGTTCTCGGGACAAGCCAGCGCGCACAGGTCACAGGCAATGCACAGGGTCTCTTCGGTATCGGCGTTGACGTTGAGGCGCGGTGCTCCACGATAGCGCTCGGCCACCTGCGGTCGCTCCAGCGGATACTGCTCGGTATATACCTCCCTGGGATCCTGATACTTGAAGGTGACTTTAAGCCCTTGCAGCAGGTCCACCAGGAAAACTTTGCGCACGATTTCTTGCAGGCCCATGACGAGAAAACTATATCATCATCTGAGCCTGCACCGAAACCCGCGGCTGAGACGAATAACTTATGGACGAACTGTGGATGGAAGAGGCGCTGCGCTGCGCCCAACGCGCACTGGATGCGGGCGAAGTGCCGGTGGGCGCGGTGGTAGTCTGCGCGGGAAAGATGGTGGGACGGGGATGGAACCGGAACCTGAGCGACCACGATCCCACGGCGCACGCGGAGGTGATAGCGCTGCGCGAGGCGGGGGCCGCGATGGGCAACCACCGGCTGAGCGAGTGCGAGCTGTTTGCTACAATTGAACCATGTGCCATGTGCGCAGGCGCGCTGGTGCATGCGCGGGTGAAGCGTCTAGTGTATGGCGCGAATGACGCGAAAGCGGGCGCGGTGGGATCGGTGATGCAGGTGCTGAACCATCCCGCCCTGAACCATGTGACAGAAGTGACGGCGGGAGTGCTTGCGGGGCGGTGTGCGGAGTTGGTGCAAGCGTTCTTTCGGGAGCGGCGCAGCCCGCAGGATAGCTAGACCGGCGACGGACTACTCGCCACTGGCTTGCAGTTTTTCAACGTTTTTTCAACGCGGAGAGGTGCGTGAGTGGTTGAAACGATCCGCCTCGAAAGCGGACATACCTGAAAGGGTATCGGGGGTTCAAATCCCTCCCTCTCCGCCATACTTTTATTGCACGCGGCTGGATTGTCGAAGGGTCGGCAACCGCCGACGCGCCGCCTACTTCAAGTACTCCGAGTCTTTCGAAAGCTCCGGCGGGATGTCGCGCATCAGCGGAAATTCCTGCGAGGAGCCCTTGAACATTGCCACCGTAATTTCTGCTCGCAAAGTACCGTCGTGCACTGCAATCTTGTGCGGATTGGTTGCAGAGTAGCCCTGCCAAAGCGAAACTCCGGCGTAGGCTCCATCTTTGCGGAGCACATAGTAGGTCATGTCCATAAAGCGAATGCGATTCATGTCGCCGTTGTAGTTGCGGACAATGCGCTTGAGGGCATCCATTCCGGCATCGAGGGGAGACATGCCGTGGCGCATATTTTCGACTATGGTGTGCGCGCCGGCGACCTTGATGTTTTCTTCGCCGCTGCCCGTCGCGCCCGCCGAACCCACGTCCTGGTCGGTATAGCAACCAGCGCCGATGATGGGCGAGTCGCCTACCCTGCCGGGCAGCTTGTAGGCCAAGCCACTGGTGGTAGTGCAGCCGGAGATTTCGCCTTTGTCGTTGAGGGCCGAGCAATGAATGGTGCCGGTGGGAGGAAACAGAACGCGGCGGACGGCTGCCAACCGAAACTCGGGCTCGATGCCAAGTTCGCCGGCGCGCTGATGTAATTTCCGCATCCGGTCCTGCATGAGATCGGCGTGAGGCAGAGCATCACTGGGGGCCTTCCAGTGCGGGTCGGCGAGGCCCGGCCCCCACCAGTCGTTGCTGGAGTGATACTCCTTCCATAACAACCAGATCTTGCGTGACCGATCAGTGAGCAGGTTCTCGCGCGGGTGGCCCATGGCGACGGCGAAGCGTTCGGCGCCCTCACCCACCAGCATGACGTGACCAGTGTGCTCCATCACTGCTTTGGAAACCAGGGAAACATTCTTGATGTTGCGCACTCCTCCGACGGAACCAGCGCGCCGCGTGGGGCCGTGCATACAGCAGGCGTCGAGCTCGACCACACCCTCCTCGTTGGGCAGGCCGCCCAAGCCGACACTATCATCGTTGGGGTCGTCCTCCGGGCCCTTGACCACGCGAAGGGCCGCGTCCAGAGTGTCGCCTCCTTGTTTCAGAAACTGAAAAGCGCTGTCTAGATAGTCGTAACCGTTGTTCGCGCAAACCATGATCGGGCGCTTGCCGGGTAGTGTTGAGGCTGATTTCTCTTGCGCTGGAAGCCCGAGCGCCACCGAGCTCACGATTGCGGTTTGGATAAAGTCACGTCGCGAAAATGCCATTGAGTCCTTTGCTGGCCCGTCCTGTCAACGATTGCAAGGCGGGCAACAGAATAGCATGGCTGGGAGCCGATGTCTGAAGAACGAACGAAATGCTTTGCTTCTCTGCGACTACGCGAGACTCCGGGGGCGACACTCCGGTGGCCGCTTAAAGATGGCGCAAAATGCGGGCTACACCGTTCCGGAAATCCTGCTGCGGGACGATGAGGCTGACCACCAGGTAGCCGTCCTCGAAACCGTAAAAGTGACCAGGGTGGACAGCCACTCTGGCCTGGCGCAGGAGCTGAATCGCGAGCTGTTCGTCGGTTTGAAGCACAGGCACGCGCAAGATGGCATACCATCCGCCGTCTACTTGCAATCGCACCACAGCAGGTTTCGCCACCAGCTGAGCGTCCAGTTCGCCTAAATTTTGCCGCACGCGATCCATCAGCCGGGCTTGAACACTTGTCCGCTGCTGCAGCATCGCAGGGGACGCAAGTTGCACCGGAGCGTTCATGGAGAGATAGGTGTCGGCAATCACTTCCAGCCGCGATAGCGCTGGCTCGACCAACGACGGTGGGCCACTGGTCACCACCCAGGCCAACTTCATTTGCGGCAAAGCGCTAATCTTTGACAGACCGCTCAGAGTAAAGGTGAGCGCCGCTGGGTTGGAAACAAAAGAAGCACGCGCCACTGCGTCATGCGGATAATCCAAAAAGACTTCATCCGCAATCAACGCCATCGAATGTTGGCGGCAAAGAGCATTCAGATCGTCCCGCTCGCCAGGTTGCACGAACGATCCCGTAGGATTGTTGGGATGCACGACCACGATGGCGCGAGTCCGCTCCGTGATCAACTTCTCCAACGAGTAGAGGTCCAGCTGCCAACCGTGATCATAGAAGAGGGGATAAGACACCAGCTTCAGATCCAGGATGTCGGCAAGAAATTCGAACAGCGGGTAGCCGGGTCGGGGCACCGCAATTTCATCGCCGGGATCGCAAAGTAGCCGCATGACGAACGAATAGGCCTCGCTGGTGCTGGTGGTCAGGACGATGTGCTGGGGATCGAGGTCACTGATGCCGTGCTGTTCAGCGTAATACCGGGCGACTGCTTGCCGGGCGCTCAGCAAACCGCGCGGTAGGGGGTCATATTCCATCGCGATGGGATTGGCTAACGCGCGTAGCACGGCTTCGGCATCGGGCCGCAATCCCACTTGCGCCGGATTGGAGGCGGTCAGATCCAGCACCTGCGCTCCCTGTTCTTTGGCCTCAGCCAGCGCCGCGGCGAACGGGTTCAGCGACAAGTTCCAATCAGTCCTGCGAGAAAACAATTTTTTTCCCCCGTGAGGCACCATCATATCGGAAAGCAACTGGCGGACGGGCTGCTAGAATCAAAAGCACATGGAGACCGCGATGTCATCTTTCTGCAGCAGGAGAAGGGGAGCTTGCTAAGAAAACTGCTGTCCCAGTGGCCTTTGCTGCGGCAAATTCGAAGCGGCGCAGACGGTACCGGCGTGGAGGCGATGAGCGTGCGCACTCGCGACCTGGCTCCGAAAAACGTGGACGCAGAAGTTACACGGTCCATCTGCCCATACTGCGCGGTGGGCTGCGGCCAACTCATCTTTCACAAGCACAACAAGTTGGTGTCGATCGAAGGCGATCCGGGATCTCCCATTTCGCGGGGGCGGTTATGTCCCAAGGGCGCCGACACGTTTGAATTGCACACTCATCCGGCGCGGCTCACGCGGGTGAAGTATCGCGCTCCTCATTCTCTGAAATGGGAGTATCTTGATCCTGAAACCGCGATGGACATGGTGGCCGATCGACTGTGGGACGCTCGCGAGCGCAGCTTCGAGGAGAGCCGCGATGGCCAGACGCTGATGCGCACGACCACCGTGGCCCACCTGGGTGGCGCCACGCTCGACGACGAAGAGAACTACCTGATCAAGAAGCTGTTCACCGCCGGCCTGGGGATGGTTTGCATTAGCAACCAGGCTCGCATATGACACAGCTCGACCGTGCCCGGTCTGGGCACATCCTTCGGCCGCGGCGGCGCCACCACTGCGCAACAGGACCTCGCGAATTCTGACGCCATCCTGATCATGGGTTCGTCCATGGCGGAGAACCATCCGGTGGGCTTCCAGTGGGTGATGGAGGCACGGGAGCGCGGGGCGACGGTCATTCACGTGGACCCAAGGTTCACGCGGACCTCGGCGATGGCGGATATTTGGGTTCCCCTGCGAGCCGGGACCGACACTGTGTTTCTCGGCGGCCTAATCCATTACGCGCTGACGCACGACAAAGTGTTTCGCGAATATGTGGTGCACTACACCAATGCGGCTACTTTGGTCCGCGATGATTTTCAGGACACCGAAGACCTCGACGGGCTGTTCTCCGGCTGGGACGAAGCGACCAGGCAATACGACCCTACCAGCTGGAAATATCGCGAGGCAGAGGGCGAGGGGCTGACGCCGGCAGACCCAACGCTGCAAGATCCCAAGTGCGTTTACCAAGTGCTAAAGCGCCACTTCTCCCGCTATACGCCGGAGATGGTGGAGCGCATTTGCGGAGTGCCGCGGGATGTCTTCGTCAAGACGGCCGAGGCGTTCACCGCCGCGTCAGGACACGAAAAGACCGGGGCTCTGTGCTACGCCGTGGGATTCACCCAGCATTCGAATGGGGTGCAGATCATCCGCTCGGCCGCGATTCTGCAATTGTTGCTGGGCAACATTGGACGTCCCGGCGGCGGCATTCTGGCGCTGCGTGGCCATGCATCCATCCAAGGCTCTACCGATATTCCTACGCTGTTCGACATTCTGCCCGGTTATTTGCCGATGCCGGCGCTGGGGCCAGATTCCCTGGACTTGCAAAGCTATGTGGCGAAGAACTCGTCGCAGACTGGGCTGTGGGCGAACTTTGACAAATATTTCATCAGTTTGCTGAAGGCCTACTACGGCGAGTCTGCCACCCCGGAAAACCAGTACGGATTCCACTGGCTGCCACGCATCTCAGGTGACCATTCCCACTTCGGATACTGGCTCGACATGGCGGACGGGAAGATGGAGGGTCTGTTCGTGATGGGGCAAAATCCCGCCGTGGGCGCGCCCAATGCACGCCTCGAACGACGCGCGCTGGCTAAGCTGAAGTGGTTGGTGGTGCGCGAGATGGTGGAGACGGAGACCGCGGCCTTTTGGTACGACTCGCCGGAAATCAGCAGCGGCGAACTGGCTACCGAAGACATTGCAACCGAAGTGTTTCTGTTCCCCGCGGCTGGATCGGCGGAGAAGGCCGGCACGTTCACCAACACCCAACGGTTGCTTCAATTCCGCGAGAAGGCCGTGGATCCTCCGGGGGAGGCGCGCAGCGAGGCTTGGTTCATGCATCATTTGGCGCGGCGATTGAAAGCCAGGGCGGTCGGGGACGCGCGCCCTCGCAACGCCGGGTTGAACGCGCTCACCTGGAACTACGCCACCGAGGGTCGTCATCACGAGCCTGTTATCGCGGAAGTGTTGCAAGAGATCAACGGCCGCAGTCTGCCCGGGGGCGAATTGCTAGAGGGCTCTGCGCAGTTAAAGAACGATGGAACCACTGCCTGTGGTTGCTGGATCTACTCTGGCGTCTTCCCTTCTCCTGGACGGAACCGCGCCAACGAACGCTCGCCCAAGGGCTATCTGGGTCACGGGTGGGGCTTCGCCTGGCCGAACGATATTCGCATTCTTTACAATCGCGCTTCCGCCGCGCCCGATGGTTCGCCGTGGAGCGAGCGCAAAAAACTAGTGTGGTGGAGCGAGCAGGATCGGCGGTGGGATGGGCTGGATACTCCCGACTACCCCAGAGATCTTTCGCCCGCTGCTCCTGCCGACTTGCGGGCGGGGATCGGAGTAACGGCGCTCGGAGGACAGAATCCATTCATCCTCCATGCCGATGGCAAGGGTTGGCTCTACGTGCCCACCGGGCTTAAGGACGGCCCCCTGCCGACGCACTATGAGGCGCTAGAGTCCCCATTTCCCAACGCCATGCATTCCCAACAGTGTGATCCGGCCGCACAAACGATGGCGCGCCCCGACAACCTCTACGCAGACTCGCCCGGCGATCCGCGCTATCCGCACATCCTGACCACCTATCGCCTGACCGAGCACCACACCGCGGGGGGAATGTCTCGCACGCTGTCTCACCTGGCCGAGCTGCAGCCGGAATTGTTCACTGAAGTGTCTCCGGAGCTGGCCGCCGAGGCTGGGCTGGATCACGGAGCAATGGCGCGGGTGGTCACTCCGCGCGGCGAAATCGTGGCACGGGTGCTGGTAACTCAGCGTATGCATCCCCTTTGGGTGCAGGGGCGCCGCATCCATCAGGTGGGTCTGCCATATCACTGGGGATACCGCGGTCTGGTCACGGGCGATGTGGTGAACGACCTGCTCGCCATTAGCGAAGAGCCCAACGTCCGCATCAATGAGACTAAAGCGCTGGTGTGCGCTATTCTTCCGGTTGCGGTTGAAACGGAGCGGGCATGAGGGTTACAGCATTCTTGACGGACTCCACTCTTTGCATTGGCTGCAAAGCCTGCGAGGTTGCGTGCAAGGAATGGAATGAAGTCCCCGACGATGGCTTTGACTGGAGCGGCTTCTCCTACGACAACACGGGCAGCGTGGGTCACTCCACCTGGCGTCACGTAAAGTTCGTGGAGCAGGCACCAGAGGCCGGGCTCGGCGGGAACGATCCCGATCTCGCTTCGTGGACTTTCTCCTCTGACGTTTGCAAGCATTGTGAAAACGCGGGCTGCCTGGAAGCTTGCCCCACCGGGGCCATCGTGCGCACGGAGTTTGGCGGCGTATTTTTGCAGCCGGATATCTGCAACGGTTGCGGATACTGCGTTGTCGCCTGCCCCTTCGGAGTGGTTGAGAAGCGCCCCGGTGACGGGCGAGCTTTCAAATGCACATTCTGCTATGACCGCCAAAAAGTCGGCTTGACTCCGGCCTGCGCCAAGGCCTGCCCGACAGAGTCCATCCAGTTCGGTGAAATTGAGTCGCTACGGTTGAAAGCGAAAGAGCGGGTGCAGGAGTTGCATGCCCGCGGCATGGAAGACGCCACTTTATACGACGCCGCCGACTCCAGCGTCGGCGGCACTCATGCCATGTTTGTGGTGCGAGGAGACCCACGGGCCTACAACCTGCCGCCAAATCCTGAGTGTCCCACGGTGTACTTGAAGAAAGCGTGGACTTCGTCGGCGGTGGCGGCTGCACTTTTGGTGGGCGGATCGCTGATCGCGTTTCTGGCCGATCGGAAGAGGCCCTCCCGGTGAGCAACCCATCGCCCCCACAGGACCCGCGCGAAGAGCGACTAGCGGAAATTCGCCGCGAGGCCGAGCGCGAGGGCACGGTCAAGCAGAGAGGCGTGCGTCCCGCAGGAGCGCCGTTCCCGATTGCCTCGGCAGAAACCGGCTACTACGGCATCCCGCTATTGAAAGAACCTGCCTGGACCTGGCAGATCCCGCTGTACTTCTTTGTCGGCGGAGCAGCTGGCGCTGCCGCTGTAATGGGCGCCATCGCCAATGCCACTGGCGCGGACCGGCGGCTGGTTCGCGATGCCCGCTTTATAGCCGCTTCGGGAGCCGTCCTCTCGCCCGCTCTGTTGATTGCCGATCTAGGCCGCCCCGAGCGCTTCCTGGCCATGATGCGAGTGTTCAAGCCGCGCAGCCCGATGTCCATGGGGGTCTGGACCTTGCTCGGTTTCTCGGGAGCTGCCTCTGCCACGGCGTTCGCTGCGTTCCTGCGCGGGCGCTACGGCCCGTCCCTGCCACTGCGAGTTTTGGAGAACGCGGGCGAAGCGGCGTCGCTAGCGTTCGGGTTGCCGTTCTCCAACTATGCCGGAGTGCTGATTGGCGCGACCGCCATCCCGGTGTGGAATGAGAATGCTGGCAACCTGCCGATGCACTTTGCCGCATCCGGAGTGGGTTCAGCCGTGGGACTGCTGGAGTTGGCCGGACATCAAAAGAACCGCGCGCTTCAAGCGATCGGACTGGGCGCCGCAATTTTTGAATGCTGGGAAGGCTACCGCATTGAAAGCCGGCAGTTGCCCAAGCTCGATCCGCTGAAGCATGGCCCCAGTGGGCGGCTGGTTCGTGCTGGTGGCGTTCTGTCCGGGCCAGTACCGCTGCTGTTGCGGCTGATCAGCGGGTTTGGCAAAGGCCCTCGCAGCCAGAACCTGCGTCGCATCGCCGGCCTCTCAGCCATCGTTGGGTCCATCATCACGCGCTACGCGTGGGTACAGGCCGGACATGCTTCGGCGAGGGACTGGCGGGAGCCGCTGGGAAACAATGACAAGACCGATGGGTGACGCTTAGAGTCGCGAGTGGGCGGCTAGGGTTTCCAATACATCCCCATCCGCTCCGGAGCGGGAAGTGTCTTGGTCAGACTGTATTGCTGGTAGGCATCATGCATGGCCCAGGCTTTTGATTGCATCTGAATTGCCATAGCGTCATAACGCACCAGAACGTTGCCCAACCAATAGGGGCGATTCTCGCGCAGCCAGGCCTTTTCATAGTCGGCGCGCAGCCGGGTGCTCACGTCTCGCAGGTCTTCCAGTCGCCCGTTGGTGTCAGAGATTTCTGCAAAATCATTTTCTACGCGGTGCGGATCTGCCTGGTTCAGGAAAGCATCCCAGTAGGACGCATTGATCTCCTTGGCATACTGCACTTTCATTCCCAGGGCATCGATGCGCCAGGCCGCAAACAGCATGTCTTCGAGAGTTTCACGATGGAGACGGGCCTTGCGGGAATCGTGCTGTAAGCCTTCAATCGCGTGCTCTGCGGCAAGGCGCAGGTCATGCGTCGCTGGCGACACGCGTTGGGCAATGTTGGCGCCCGGCTCAGTGAAATAGTCTTGCCAGAACAACTCGTCGGTCGAGAGCGGGGTCTTCGCGGCCCTGAGCGCGGCGTGGACGCGGTCTAGGTTATCGAGCACATCACGAAAGGTTGTATCTTCGTTGCGGTAGAACGCCCAGTCGTAACTGTTCTTGAAATCTTCGATGTTCGCTTCTCCGGACTGCCAAGCCGCCGTAGCGCCGAAGGTCAGCGCAGGCCAAGTCATGTCAAACAGGGTCTCGCCATCATCGCGCCAGGTGGTGTTCACCATACCGATGGCATTGTATTTCTGGCCGTCCCGCACAAAATTGCGAATGTTGACATAGGCGGCGTCCAGGTCAGGCCAGATCTGGTTCCAATTGTTGGCGCCGGGCGCCACCATCACGCGCAGGCCAGCATTGCTGAAGGGCTTGATCTGGTCGTCGAAACTGGGTAGCGGATCATACTCCCATGGCACCGCAATCATGTCTTTGGGAAGAATGCTGAGCAGTTGCGGATAGTGCAACGCGATGTCGCCCCAGAACATCAATTGCTTGTGGTAAGGGCGCATGATCTCCTCCACTTTTTGCAGATGCTCCAGATAAACTCGACCCAACCCCTGCTGCTCAGCCAGCGCTTTGCTCTGGCCTCTTCCTAACTCGGCGGTCTCGTCGCCGCCGATGTGCAGAAACGGCCCCGGGAAAAGAGGCACAAGTTCGTCGTACACACTGCGAATAAAGTCGTACGTCTTGGGATTGATCGGAGTCAGCACGTGGCCGTGCGGAGTTTCGGCAAGCTCCGAATATACTTCGTACTTCAAAGCATGGTGCAAGTGACCGAACGCCTGCTGCTCCGGCAACAAGGTGACGAAATACTTCTTGCCATATTCCACCAGTTCGTGGATTTCCCGCGGCGTGAGGGCCGCGTCTCGCGGGGCCAGCAGCGGCTGCGACTGGTAATCAAACACATGCTCCATGTACAGCGCGAAGAGGTTGATCTTGTATTCCGAGAGGGTGCGAATCTGCTGCTTCATGTACACCAGGTTGGGAATCGGACCTCGGCTGATGTCGTCGTGCACCCCGCGCCACGGCATGGTCGGCCAATCGCGAATCACCAGGAACGGGCATTGTAGGGCTTTCCCCTGCGGCCGCAGCAACTGGCGCAGTGTCTGCACCCCATAGAACAGCCCCTGCCCTGTGGTCCCCGCCACCAGGATGCCGTCTCGCGTCGCCCGGATCACATAGCCTTGATCGCCCAAATCCTGGGTCTGCACTCCGATCTGTTTCAGGTAGGCGCGCAGGCCGGGATCGGTCAGCCGACCCAGCGAGATATTGCCACGCTGGCTGGGCGCCGTCTTTAGGACTTCAATCGGAACCACGAAGTCCGCACGCTGGTGAATTTCCTCCTGAAGCATCTCCGCGGCGGTGCGATCCTCGGCGGCGCTCGCCACGCTCAGATAGATGTGCGTGGCTCCGCCGATTGCCAACCCGCCACCAAGCATTTGAACTTCTTTCGGAGCTGGCACCAGCTGCAACCCACGCGCAACATCAGCGGCTTGCGCGGTCTTGGTAGGTGGCGCGACTTGCGTGGCGGCATGCCGAGACAGCAGCAAGGAAAACGCGAAAAAGAGGAGGATGAAGTTTCGGACCATGGCTGTGTCGGACTATTTCACGAAGGCTTCCTTGTTCACCACATAGGGCATCTGAGTAATGTCGCCGCCGTAATTCTGCTCCAAAACATCGCGCAGTCCCTGTACGCACCGGCCAGCCATTCCCTTCTCTGGATCTTCCGAGAGTCGGGTGATGCGGGCCGCGCTGGCGAAGTGAGGCAGCAAGCGGCAGCGATCTGCAATCGCCGGATCACGAAGAGGCGAGTTGGCAGGCAGTGGCTCCTGCTCATAAACATCCAGCGCTGCACCGGCTATCCAGTTTTCTCGCAACGCGCGCGCCAGTGCCGCCTCGTCCACTACGGGCCCGCGAGATGTATTCACCATCATGGCCGTCGGCTTCATTTGCCGCAGCGTGGTTTCATTGAACAGATGGTAGGTCGGGGTGAGACTCTCGCCCTCCCGCAACAGCGGCACGTGCACACTCACAAAGTCCGCCCGTTTGAGCGCATCCACGAAAGTGGTGTATTCAATCCAGGTTCGCTCGCGCGAAATTCCCCTTTGGTAGCGAAGGTCCTTCTCTTCCTGAATGGCCTTGATGTAATCGCGGTTCTCATATGCCGGGTCGTAGCACAGGATGTTCATGTCAAAGCCAGTGCACTTCTTGATCATCGCCAGCCCAATGCGTCCTGTACCGATCACCGCAATCGTCTTGCCAGTGACCTCGTCGCCCAGAAACGGCAGGTAGGGATGCCAATACCCCCAATGATTTTCCCGGGTCAAGTGTTCGGCGCTCCACAGCTTCCGGGCCAATGCCCCCAACAGGAAGAACGCGAACTCCGCGGTGGCCTCAGTCAGCACATCCGCGGTATGAGTGAACGGCACCTTGTATTTGTTGGCTTCGCCGCGATGGATGTTGTCAAAACCGACCGCAATCTGCGCCACCACTTTCAGTGTTCCTCGACCCGCCGCAAACACTTCGCCGTCAATGGGATCCCGCAGAGTCGTAATCAGCCCATCAATGCCTGATTTTACTTTTTCGACAATCAAGCTCTTGGGGGGGGCTTCCGGACCGGGATAAATCTCCACCTGATAGCCCCGGTCGCGCAGGATGTTGATGGCATCGCCGATATCGCAGGTAGCAAAAACGCGGAATGAGGTCGTCATGGATTCGGTTTGGCTGCCGATGCTGGGCAGCCTAGAAGCAAGCTCTTTCTCGTTGGAGTGGCGATTCGCCCACCAGAACCGCGACTGCCATCTTACCTCACGGGTTCGGCTGCCGACACCTGGTCCATGAAAAAGCTTGGCCGAAAGGCCGGGCCAACCCCTTTCGTGGGCTGCGATTACTCCTTCACGGCTTCGCCGGCGTTCGCATCGGTGTCTTGACCAACGTTGTGCCGTACATCGGCGCCACGAACCCAGAAAATGACGTCCTCTGCGATATTGGTGGCATGGTCGGCGACACGCTCCAGATTGCGGGCCACCAGCAGTGCATCCAGCGCCTGCCGGGTCACTTCCGGACGATCGTTCATGGTCTTGACCAGAAGGATGAATGCCTCGTCGCGCATGCGATCCACCACATTGTCCATCTCCAGCACGGCCTGCGCCAACTCTGCGCGGCCTTCGACGAACGACTCCAGCGCGCGCCGCACCATGGCGCTCACCGCCGCAGCCATGCGCGGAATATCGACCGGCAACTGTACCGCCGGCAACTCCACCATATCCATGACGCGCTCGGCGATATTGACTGACTGGTCGCCGACCCGCTCCAGATCGGAATTGATCTTGGTCACGGCCAGGATGAAGCGCAAGTCCCCAGCCAAGGGCTGTTGTCGAGCCAGAATGTCGAAGGCGAGTTCGTCAATGTCGCGCTCGGCGGCGTTGATCAGGCCTTCGTTTTCGAGCACCATCTGGCAGCGCGCCAGGTCGCGTTCCCGGTAGGCTTGGCAGGCCCGATCCACTGCCTGCTCAGCCAATCCACCCATGTGGAGCAGCCTCTGCCGCAGTTCATCCATCCCCAAATTCAACGGCGTCCGCATTATCCAAACCTGCCTGTCACGTAGTCTTCCGTCCGTTTGTCCGACGGGTTGGTAAAGATTCTTTCTGTCTTGTCGAACTCAATCATTCTTCCCAGCAGGAAGAAACCGGTAAATTCCGCCACCCGGCCTGCCTGTTGCATATTATGCGTCACAATCACGATTGTGTACTTCGATTTTAGTTGAAAGATCAGCTCTTCCACTTTGCCGGTCGAAATGGGATCCAGAGCGGAACAAGGTTCGTCCATCAGAAGCACCTCCGGCTGCACCGCCAGGGCCCGCGCAATGCAGAGCCGTTGCTGCTGTCCTCCAGAAAGACTGGCCCCGGACTGCTTGTGCAAGGAGTCCTTCACTTCGTCCCAGAGCGCGGAAGACTTCAAGGCAGTCTCCACAATTTCATCCGTCTGCTTGCGATTGCTGAATCCGTTTAGCTTCAGGCCCGCCGCCACGTTGTCATAGATTGACATGGAGGGAAACGGGTTCGGCTTCTGAAACACCATGCCGACTCGCCGCCGCAATTGCGTGGCCGAAGTTCCCTTGTAAATATCCAGATCGCCGATCTGAACCCGTCCGGTAACCCGCGCTCCAGGCAAAGTCTCGTGCATGCGGTTCAGGCAGCGGATGAAAGTGGACTTGCCGCATCCCGAAGGCCCGATCAAGGCCGTCGCATGGTTGGCGAGCACATCGAGATCGATGTCAAACAGCGCCTGGGTCTTGCCGTACCAGGCATTGATCTTTTCTACTTTGATTTCCACGCCCATGGTTAGCGAACTCCCGCCAAGGTTCCGCGACTGACCGCAATCCGCACCGCGGATACAGCCGCCACAATCAAAACGATCAACACCAGCGCACCTGCCCACGCTTGCCGGTGCCACTCGTCAAACGGCGAAATGGCGTAATTGAAAATTTGCAGGGAGAGCGCGGCCGTCGGCTGGTTGGCATGAAGATTCCAAAATTGGTTTCCGAACGCAGTGAACAGCAGCGGTGCCGTTTCTCCCGCCACCCGGGCAAAGGCTAGCATGATTCCAGTGACCACGCCGGAGGTGGCAGTGCGTAAGGTGATCGATAGAGTAGTGCGCCAACGAGGCACGCCCAGTCCGTAAGCCGCCTCGCGCAGGGCGTGCGGCACCAGCAACAGCATTTGCTCGGTGGTACGCGTGATGGTGGGCACCATCATGATGGCCAACGCCACGCCGCCGGCAATCGCCGAAAAATGCTTCTGCCGCAACACCACCAGACCGTAGGCCACAATTCCAATCACGATCGAAGGGACGCCGTTCATCACATCGGCGACGAAGCGCACCAGGTCTCCAAAACGGTTTTGCCCATATTCCGAAAGATAGATGCCCGCCCCAATTCCCAGCGGCACGCCCATCACGCTGGCGATGCCCAGGATCAACACGGTCCCGACAATCCCATTGGCCATGCCACCGCCGGCTTCGCCTACCGGCTTTGGAATTTGGGTGAGGAAAGCCCAACTGATGGATCCGAATCCCCGGTAGAGCAGGTAAGCAAAGATGGCACCCAATGGCAACAACACCAGCAGTACGGTAAGCGCCGCCAGAGCCGTCATGAACCGGTCCATCACCCGGCGCCGGAGGCTGATTTGCAAGACTCGAACCGAGTTAGGCATTGGACCTCGCGGGCAAGCCGCGCGTCACGCTCCATACCAGAAGCCGCGCCATCGCATTCACCACAATCGTAACAAAGAAAAGCGCCAACCCAATCTCGATCAACGCCGATAGATAAACATCTCCCGTGGCCTCACTGAACTCATTGGCCAGCACACTGGCCATGGTGTATCCAGGCGCAAACAGCGACTTCGCGATCTCCGGACGGTTCCCGATCACCATCGTGACCGCCATGGTCTCGCCAAGTGCTCGTCCCAGACCCAGGATAATTGCGCCCACAATGCCGGCGCGCGCGTTTCGCAGAACCCCGATTCGAATCATCTCCCAGCGAGTTGCTCCCAGTGCCAGCGCCGCCTCCCGCTGGTTTTGCGGCACCACGGTGAGCACTTCGCGGCTGATCGAAGAAATAATCGGGATGATCATGATGGCGAGAATGATCCCAGCAGCCAACATGCCAATGCCATAGGGCGGCCCGCTAAAGAAGCCGGTCCAGCCCAAGGTTCTGGCCAGGAAAGGTTGCACCCAGATTCGCAGCAAGGGGACCATCACGAAGATGGCCCATAGACCGTAGATAACGCTGGGGATCGCGGCCAGTAACTCGGTGGTAAACGACAGAGGCCCTTTCAACCAGCCAGGGCACATCTCGGTAATGAACACTGCCACTCCGACCGCCAGCGGCACGGCAATGGCGAGCGCCAGGAACGATGAAACCAGCGTCCCATAGATGAACGGGAACGCCCCAAACTGGTCCTCTACCGGGTTCCAATCGCTGGAGCCAAAGAACTTCCACCCGAATGTATGCCAGGACAGCTGCGATCCCGTTACCAACTGATAAACAATCAATCCTAGCAATGCCACCACGCCCACAGCGCAAGCCAACATCGCGAAACGGAACGCCGTGTCAGCGCCTTCGCCCCCAGAAAATCCCAACAGCGGATTGGCGGCTGTCTTCACTTGCTCACGCGCAACCGAGTCAGGTTCCGGCCCTCCGAAACTAGGATGGGGCACCGCTTGATTTGACATACGCTTTGAAGCTAGCAGACTCATGTTACAAACTGGTTAAAACCCTTACCGGGAATTTGGCCGCATCCTGCGCTTGCGAACCCGCGCCAAACAGTGTTGACTAGACATTCGCCATGCCTACCTTCGCGGCCGTTGACATCGGCTCCAACTCGGTCCGGCTCAAGATCTCCAATTTGCGCGGGCGCAGTCTGCACGAGATTCATGAAGACCGCGAAGTGACCCGGCTAGGCAGCGATGTGTTTAGCAACGGCTTGCTGTCGCCCGAGTCCATGGCAAGCACCATTGAGGTTCTGCGCCGGTTCCGTCGCGCCACCCAGCGCTACCACGCCGACAAAGTAAGAGTGGTTGCCACTGCCGCTCTGCGCGATGCGCGAAACTCGCGGGCGTTTCTGGAGTGGGTGCATTCCACCACCGGGTGGCATGTCGAAATCATTTCCGGTCTGGAAGAGGCCCGCCTGATTCATCTGGGGCTGGTTTCGCGCTCCCGCCTGGGCTCCGCCCCCCTGTTGATGATTGATCTGGGTGGCGGCAGTTGTGAACTCACCATCTCACGCAAAGGCCAGATTCTTGACACCGTAAGTCTTCCCTTAGGCGCGGTCCGGCTTACCAAGGAATTTCTGCGTCACGACCCGCCTCGCGAATCGGAACTGCGGCGCTTGCGCGGATTTGTCGCCCGCGAAGTTCGGCGTATCGCCCCGCGCATCGTTGCGGCGCACGTCAAATCTGCCGTGGCGACTTCGGGAACGGCCGCAGCACTCGCCGCCGCAGCCAGCCATTTCGGATCCGCGCGACGCAAGGCGCCCCTGGCCACGGTTCCGAGCGACACCATGCGCCACATCGCACAACTGATCGCTGGGTTACCGTTGGAAGGCAGGCGGAAGATCGCGGGCATCGGACCGCGGCGGGCTGAGATCATCGTCGCCGGCGCGGTGGTGTATGCCGAACTGGTTCATCGCACTCAGTTAAAGAGCTTCCGCTATTCCCCGCTTGGCCTGCGCGACGGTCTGCTAGGTCAAATGGCCGCCGAGCACGACCGCAGCACCCGCTCCGGACGTCAAATCGAGTTTGAACGTAGGGAATCCATTAAGCGCGCCGTGGACCACTACCGCATTGACATGAACCACGCCGTGCAGGTGCGCGAGTCTTCGGAGCTTTTGTTCGACAGCTTAAAGTCGGTGCACCGGCTTCCGCCGGAGTATCGCGAGTGGCTCTCCGCAGCTGCCATGCTCTATGAAGTCGGCCTGTTTGTGAACCGCACCGGCCGCCACCGCCACACCTGCTACATCATCTCCAACTCAGAAATCCTTGGCTACACTCCCGAGCAGCGGCGTACGATCGCAGCCATTGCCCGCTATTTGGGACGTTCGCGTCCTGCCCCCGAAGATGGCCCCATGGCAGCGCTGCCCTTGGGGACCTACGATGCGGTGCGCAAGTCGTCGCTCCTCCTGCGATTGGCCCGGGCACTCAATATGGGGCGAGGTGGGGCCGTCAAAACGGTGAGCGTGACGGTGCGCCAAGGGCAGGTACGCCTCAAGTTGGAGCGAGGACGCCAGATGGGAGTGGATCTGGAAGTCTGGGCGATCGAAAAAGATTCCGCTTACTTCCGGGAAGTTTTTGGCCGCGAACTCTCAGTCGCCGCTGTGTGAAGCACGCGCAGGATTTTTGGCGTCATGCACCAATGCAGCGAGGCACCGTTGCGCCGCAACTCCACCCGGGCCAGTGCACCCTTTCTCAACTCGATGGTGGCTTCACAATCAGGCGTGCCAATCAGACGGCCCACAAACTCGCTCAAGTTAGGGTTGTGCCCCACCACCACGATCGCCTCCAGCCGCGAATACTTGGTCAGCAGCTTGCGGAAGTCCGCAAAGGTCGCTTCGGGACGCAACGCCGCATCCAGCATCAACTTCCCTTCGTGGCCCATTTCGTTGCCCACCAGGGCTGCGGTTTGCGAAGATCGTTTCAGAGGGCTCGATAGGATGGCGTCCACTTGTACTTCCATCGCCGCCAGCGCCCGGCCCACGTAGCCGCACTGCTCGATGCCCTCTTTATCCAAGCCCCGCTTTTCGTCCTTCTTGGGGTTCTTCAGCCGTTCTCCCGCACTGGCATGTCGCAGAAAATAGATAATCATCGCAGTTACAGTTTACCTTGTGGCCAAAATTCGCGGTGCGAAACGCTTGGTCGGCGCCGGTACCGAGTCCAGTCTCTCTTTTCCTTCCGCCAGACCGATGAGGAATTCCTGCGCATTGAAACCGGGCTTGGTCGGGGCGCGCCGCACTTTGCTTCCCGGCCGCTGCCAAGGTCGCACGTAGCGCCCATCCTTTTGCAGGAAACGCGACTTCGCGCTATCGGCCAGATAGGACCCCAGAATCTCGTTGAGCACCCGCTCTTGCAGCATCGGGTCTTTGATTGGCACCAATACTTCAGCGCGCTCGTAGAGATTGCGCGGCATCCAGTCGGCGCTACCCATGTAAATGTCGGGCTCGCCGCCATTGGCGAAATAGAAAATCCGGCTGTGTTCCAGGAATCGCCCGACAATGCTGCGCACCCGGATGCGATCGCTCACTCCCCGAATGCCCGGACGCAGTGCGCAAATGCCGCGC
>JANYBT010000023.1 GCA_025360645.1 Acidobacteriaceae bacterium
CTCGGTCCAAACGTTGAAATCGTAAAACCGGCGCTGCCAGATATGATGCGCCGGAGGCTTCTCCCAGAGGCAAAGCTGAAGACGGTTGCGCAGAAATTGACGCGCCAGAACGCGTCGCGCGAAATTCAGTTTTAACGCCTGCATCACTTTGGACGGATCGCCGTGCTGGGGCTCACTGATTAAAAGATGGAAGTGCTCGGGCATGACCACATAGCCGAGCACCACGACTCCGTAGCGCACACGGGCCTGCTCCAGGAATCGGAGAAATAAATCGCGGCGGGCCGCCGTGCCCAGGAGCGCGCGGCGTTGATAACAACCGCAGGTAATGAAGTGCAGATCTCCTGCGCCGTATTACCGCTCGAGATGGCTGGGCACATAGCGAGGATAGAGCGGGGAGTGGGGGCGCGTCGGTGACCAGCAAGGGCCCCCAATGTGACGCGCTTCGGTCCAGCACTGGCCCCACTTCTCGCAAAGAACGATAGAAATGGGGCACCCCCAGTGGAGGAATAGTCCCTAACAGATGTGGGCCCCCCGCCCAAGCTCGGCATCGTGACGGCCAGAACGAGTAGCAGGCTGAACGGTTTCATGGGGGACAAATATACACCACAATGCTCGCCCGGGAAGGCCGAGTCCGAATGACAGTCCTCAAAAGCGTAGTACCCGAGGCTCGCGGAGTAGTACACAGCAACCGGTCGGTAGCTGTCGTTCAAAAGGTTGCCGTTGGCGGATGGCCCACCCTTCTCTCCTCCCTCGCTCCCGAGCGCTCGATGCTTTCGCACATTATCGCCCGTTGTGCGAGTTGCAGGAACCAATTGCGAAATGAGCAAGTATTCGCCATTTCTTCGCTGTAGCCAGGAGGCCCATGGAGAAGAATCGCATGATCGGTACCCCTCTCCCTGCGTCGAAGGGAAAAATCACCTTGTTAACGAGTGCAGGTGTAAACTCAGCTACGAACTTTTTTCGGGAAAGTGGCTGAATTGGAAAAGCAGGCGGTGGGCGTTCTGAGCCGGTTCGTCGTGGCCAATGACATGGATGCCGAGGTCAAGCAGGCTTTCCTGCTGCGTCCGCATCTGGTCGACGATGCCGCAGGGTTTATCCGGATGGATGTCCTGAGCCCAGAGGACATGCCGAATGAAATCTGGCTCATGACATACTGGGTGGATATTGCCAGCTATCGAACCTGGCACAAAAGCCATGCGTATCACGAATCTCATGCGGGAATACCGAGGGGGTTGAAGCTCGTGCCGGGCAGCGCTGCGTTGCGAATATTCAATCTCGTCAGCTCTTAAGACCTGATGATGTCCGGCGGAAATCGATTTGCAGTCGAGAAGAGGGGCACAGGACAAAGGACTTGTTATGGGTCTGGTCCCTGTCGGCTTCAGCCCTTGAACGACTGAACTTTCAATTGACTGGACCAAGCGCAATGCCGAAGCCACTCGAAACAATCCGCGATTTCATTGCTGGCCGTGAAGAGGACCTCGCTCGCGAAATTGTCGAGCGCCACTGGAGACTGAGGCCGGATTTCGAACAACTTTATGGCGCAAAAGGGATGGCGAGGTGTTTGGAAGATGCCCGTTACCACCTCAGATATCTCTCCGAAGCGGTGGGAGCGGGAGAGCCAGCCCTGTTCGTCCACTATGCCACGTGGGCCAAACAAATGCTTGTCGCACGCAATATTCCGGTTGATGATTTGGTGGCCAATCTTGAAATAACGTTGGATGTTATACGACAAGAACTTCCTCCGCCTATGCAAACGCCGGCCACGGATTACTTGCAATCAGCCATTGATGCTCTCACGCTTGCGCCCGATAATCAATCATTTCTCGACCCTGACCAACAGCTCGCCGAACTGGCCAACCAATACTTAAGTGCGCTTCTTCGTTATGATCGACACTCGGCCTCGGCTCTTATTCTGCGCGCTGTCGAAAACAAAACCAGCATCAAGGACATCTATAGCCAAGTTTTTGAGCGATGCCAGTACGAGATTGGCCGTCTCTGGCAATCGAACGTTGTCAGTATCGCTCAGGAACACTATTGCACGGCTTCGACGCAGCTCATTATGTCGCAACTCTATCCCTACATTTTTCGGTCGGATCGACAAGTTAGAGGCACGATTGTAGCTGCGTGCGTAAGTGGCGAGTTGCACGAAATTGGGGCGCGCATGCTTTGCGACCTACTTGAAATGGAAGGCTGGAACACAATCTACCTGGGTGCGAATGTGCCGACAGCCGGCATTATCGAGGGGCTTCGCGACAACCATTCCAATATCCTCGCCGTCTCTGCGTCTATGACTTTCCACCTTTCTGCAGTGCGGGAGGTGATCGTGGCTGTGCGTTCGGCAAGTCCCGCGACGAGAATTCTGGTCGGCGGTTATGCGTTCAAGATTGCTCCCAATCTCTGGCGCGAAGTGGGAGCCGACTACTGGACCAAAAATGCTTCGGAAGCGATAGCGCTGATAGGCGGGCTAGGCAATAACATGGTCGATGCCCGATAGCTTTAATACTTTTGCGGAGCCGACTTACGATGAGCATGAAGCTTTATCCGAAGGGCTAAGGATGGATGTTTATGGACGCAAAGTTTTCAAATGAGGGCGATAGCAACGATCGTTTGTATACCGAGCTATCCCGCGTAAACAATGAGTTGATCAATACTCAGAGGGAGGTTGTCCAAAGAAACGCTCGACTTGAGCGCGCCGAGGAGGCACTACGCAAGGCTCATGGCGACTTGGAGCGGCAGGTCCAGGAACGAACCAGAGAACTAGAAAATACTTTGGCTGCATTTCGAGAAGAAGTGAGCGTTCACCAGGAAACAGCACAAAAGTTACGAAAGCTTTCGGTGAGCGTACTTCGTATTCAAGACGAGGAACGGCGTCGTGTAGCCCGCGACTTGCACGACACCGTTGGCCAAACCCTGACCGCGGTGAAAATCAGCTTATTTATGCTGGAAAATGCAATGGCGGGATATCCTCAAACAGCCAGCCGTCTTCACGAACTTAATGATCTTACCGATCAGGCGCTTCAGGAAATCCGGACCACATCTTACCTTTTGCATCCTCCACTTCTCGACGAGGCAGGTTTTGCTCCCGCGGCTGCATGGTACGTGGAGGGGTTTAATAAGCGTAGCCCGATACAAGTAAATCTCCAACTGCCGAAGACCATTCGCCTTCCGGGCTCGATTGAAATTGTTCTGTTCAGGGTGTTGCAGGAGAGTCTGACGAACATCACCAAACATGCGGACTCTGCTACGGTCGATGTGCTTCTGCAAGTCGAGCAAAACGTGATATCTTTTTCCGTCAGAGACTACGGCACGGGGATTTCGGCGGAGCGGCTTGCGAAGATGAACGGTAGCGGATCCGATGTCGGAGTCGGGATCGCTGGCATGCGCGAAAGACTGAAGGAGTTGGGTGGCAGATTAGTAATCGAGTCCGATTCCACAGGCACTGTGTTGAAAGCCTTGGTACCCCTGCCTAAAGCTGTTTAGTCGATCGAGAGGCTCCGCGGTTTCCTGAATCTTTCTAAAAACGGGTAGACAGACCCGAGATCTAATCAAGTAGTGGAAGTGGTCGAGAACCAAGAGATGGAAGTGGTCGAGCATGACTACATCGCCCGACACAATGAAGCCTTGGCGCAGACGAACCTGGTTTGGGACGCACCGAAACTCCTAGCAGTCGGATTAACGGACGCACCGAATCACACCGCGACAAGTTTGATTGACACAACCTACTGGCTCTAGTAGCGTTGCCTTCGCAAGTAAACCCGCAGGATTCAAGGAGAGCAACATGCGTATGCGAATCGCGTTTTCCGGAACGGCGTTGTGCCTTTGTCTCGCCCCCATGGTCATGGCCCAGGATGCCGTGAAAGCTGATCCAAAGCACTACTCGGTGATGAGCGAAAACGAGCAGGTGCGAATACTGAAGGTGCACTATGGCGCGCACGAGAAGTCGATTATGCATAGTCATCCCGACGCGGTGGCGGTGTTCCTTAACGACGCCAATGTGCATTTCAGCTATCCAGACGGGAAATCGGAGGACCGCTCGGTGAAGGCCGGCGACGCTCAATTCACTCCGCACACTGTCCATTTGCCGGAGAACGCCGGAGATAGCGGCATGGACGTGATCGTGATCGAGATGAAAGGCAAGATGGCCAAGTCGATGCCCAAGGACCACATGGAGAAGATGGAAAAGAAGTAAGGCCGCTGGAGGCGCGGTCTTCTGAGAGGGTCTGTCTTGCCTGAGAGGGGGCGGAGTTGGGATTGGCATCGCTGCGCGGGTTTGAGACCGACGACGCTGGGTACTGAGCGAAAAACCCCGCCCAAGCGGAGCTTGAACGGGGCACCCTCTAACGGGCACTCTCTTACAGCACCCTCTTTCCAGGCGATTCTCTTCTTGGCTGGGCGGGAATCCGGTATACTCCAGCGATTCCTAACTTGCTTCGATCGGAGACACCTGCCTGGTAATTGCTACGCCACGCGCGATCACGCCCACCTCCACTCCGTTTGGGGACCACACCCGGCGGCAGATTGGCCTGCGGCTGCTGCCATTTTTATTCCTGCTGTACATCGTCAATTATCTTGACCGCACCAGCCTGGCTTACGCCGCGATCGGAATGTCGCGCGACCTGGGATTCAGCGACCGCGTGTTTGGGCTGGGCGTGGGCGTGTTCTTCGTCAGTTATGTGTCGTTGCAGATTCCCGGGGCTGTGTTGGTGGAGCGTTGGAGTGCGCGGCGGATGATTTCCTACACCTTGATTGCCTGGGGATCGCTGACCGCACTGACGGCGCTGGTGCACACTCCCGCACAACTGTACCTGGCGCGTTTTATCTTAGGCGCTGCGGAGGCTGGATTTTTCCCGGGGGTGGTGGTCTATTTGAGCCACTGGTTCCTGCGCGAGGACAGAGCGAAAGCAACGAGCAACTTTATGGCCGCGATTCCGCTGTCGTTCGTGGTCGGGTCGCCGGTGGCAGGCTGGATCCTGGGGCGACACTGGTTTGGGCTGGCAGGCTGGCGGTGGCTGTTTGTGCTGGAGGGAATGCCAGCCATCGTGCTGGGAGTGGTGGCGTTTTTCTACTTGACCGATTGGCCGCGCGAAGCGAAGTGGCTGGCGCCCGAGCAGCGGCAATGGGTGGAACAAACGCTGCATGAGGAGGAACCCGTGACGGCGAAAGCGATCACGGTGTGGGAGGCGATGGGGTCGCGAGCCATCTTGTTGATAGCATCGGCGGTCTTCTTCGCTTATTTCGCTTTTTACAGCTTCGTTTTCTATTTTCCGAGCATGCTGAAACGCCAGTCGGGTTTTTCCGATATGCGCGTGGGCATACTCGGCGCCCTGCCCTACCTGGCGTTGTTCCTTGCGATGCAGATCAACGGCTGGCATTCCGACAGGAGCGGAGAGCGACGGTGGCACTCCGCAGTCCCAGTATTTGTCGCTGTCGCGGGATTTCTCGGGCTACTTCTTCAACCGCAGTCGGTGGCTGTTACTCTGGGGTTGTTCACAATGGTGGGCGTAGGCTCTGCCTATCTGCCAGTCTTCTGGACCATCCCCACCGAATTCTTGAGTCAGTCCACGGCCGCGGTCGCGGTGGGCCTGATCAACGCTGTGGGGAGTGTCTCCGGCTTTGCCGGCCCTTACCTGTTCGGCTATCTGCATACCCGAACCGGTTCTTATTTCTCCGGCTTGGCGGTGCTGACGATCTGCGCATTGGCGGGAGGCTTGCTGATGTTGTGCACTCCGCAGAGGGCGCGAACCGTCGGCTGAGCCGCCACCTGGGCGACCCGCGGGACCACTTTTACCTCTTGACACATCCTCTCGTCGTGGCACAATAGTGTTCGCGCCTTGATCCTGCGGTCCATTCCCTCGGGCGCGGTGTTCCAACTGAATTTCGAACGACTGGGGTGCTTTATGCGGTTACGCTTTCTCTCCTCGTGGCTGCTTGCGGCCTGCATTCTGACAGTGGCTTGCGGCGCGCAAGTCAGCGTTACCACCCACCATAATGACAACGCCCGTACTGGACAAAATACGCAGGAAACTATCCTGACTCCAGCGAACGTGAATTCCACGCAGTTCGGCAAGGTCTTCACCTATCGAGTGGACGGCAATGTGTATGCGCAGCCTCTGGTGCTGACAAACATCACCATCCCGGGCAAGGGTGTTCACAACGTGCTCTATATCGCCACGGAGCATGACAGCGTTTACGCCTGGGATGCCGACCACAACCGGGGCATCAATTCCATGCCGCTGTGGAAGGTCAGCTTCCTGAATGCAGCGCAGAATATCACGGTTGTCCCCAGCGACGACATTAGCTGCTCCGACCTGGTGCCAGAAGTCGGGATCACCGGCACGCCGGTGATTGATGCGGCAAGCGGCACCATGTACCTGGTAGCCAAAACGCGCGAGCGCGGCCGCTACACCCAAAAGCTGCACGCCCTCGACGTGGCGACGGGCGCGGAAAAATTCGGAGGCCCCGTCACGATCGAGGCATCGGTCGCAGGGAGTGGGGCCGGGTCGTCCAACGGCATGGTGAGGTTTGATCCCTTCCGCCAAGCCCAGCGGCCTGGTTTGTTGCTGCAGAATGGGGCGGTGTACATCGGGTGGGCATCGCATTGCGACATCGGTCCTTACCACGGTTGGGTGATGACCTACGGCGCGCAGTCGCTGCAACAGACGGGAGTGTGGCTGTCAACTCCCAACGGGGACCTGGGCGGAGTGTGGGCGGCAGGCGAAGGGCTTCCGGGCGATGGACTGGGCAATGTGTATCCCACCACCGGCAACGGTTCGTTCAGCGCGCACGGAGGGGGCCTGGATTACGGCGATAGCATCGTCAAGCTGAGTTTGAATTCCACTGGCCTCGCCCTGACTGACTATTTCACACCTTACGACGAGGGATATTTGAGTTCGGTGGACCTCGACTTGGGATCGGGCGGGGCTATTCTTCCTCCCGACCAGCCGGCCGGTGCTGCGCACCAACACCTTCTTTTACATGCGGGGAAGGAAGGTACGGTTTACCTGATTGATAGAGACCACATGGGCGGCTTCGGCTTCACCAACAACGGGCAGATCATTCAGTCGCTGAACCTGGCGGTCGGCGGCATGTGGGCGGCGCCGGCGTGGTGGAACAATCGCGCCTACTTCGGCGGCAGCTCCGATTACATGAAGATGTACACGTTCGATCCCTACACCGGGATGTTGTCGAGCAGTCCCGCGTCGGTGTCGCCGACCTTCTATGGCTTTCCGGGACCGACGCCCTCCGTCTCCGCTAACGGCAACCAAGATGGCATTGTGTGGGCACTGCAGAACGATGGTTACGGCAACACTTCGACAGTGCTACATGCCTACTGGGCGGAAGATCTTTCGAAAGAGTTGTACAACACCCAGCAGAACGCCACCCGAGATGATCCGGGGGGCGCGATCAAGTTCAGTGTTCCGACGATCGCGAATGGCAGGGTGTACGTGGGCACTTCGACGCAAGTGAGCGTGTACGGACTGCTGCCGCGCTAGGGCGCATTGCCGGGTGTATGAATCATTCTGGTCACAACTCGCGGCCGCGGTGGCGTTGGTATGCCCTGGCTGGACTTTTGCTGTGTCTGGGAGGCATTGTGCTGTTCAGTTCGCCGGCGGCGTTTCGCAGCCCGCTGGCGATCCTGGTGCTAAGCGCGATTGCAGCCGCGTCCATTCTGCTGGAATGGTACCGGCAGCGCCGGGCGAGACGGATACCACGGGCATCCACCTGGATACTGATGCTGGGGGTAGCGTGCGCGGCCACTGCAATTGCAAGCGATGCGGTGCACGTTAGCGCCCGCGCAAGTCTCTTGCCGATCTGCCTGGCGGTGGCTTGTTTTGGCATTGCAGGCGGTTTGGTGCTGGCCAATATGCGGAAGGAACGAGCCCGGCCCTAACCCGAGCCATGGCACGAACTCCTACAACCCCGGCGCTGGTCGCGGTGGATACCGGCGGCACCTTCACCGATTGCGTTTGGTGGGAGCGCGGAGAACTGCGCGTGCTCAAAGTGTTCTCGACGCCGGAAGATCCATCGCTGGCCATCGCGCAGGCTCTAGAGCAGATTGCGTCCGGGGCTGCGGACCCTCCTGGCAAAGGTGCGACACGAGCGACCCAACGTGCCCAGTCAGAGCGCGAACCGGGAGCGCCTGCGCGGCCCGAGAAATCGTGGCCCTCCCTTTTGCACGGCACAACTGTGGGGACGAATGCCTTGCTGCAGCGGAAGGGAGCGCGGGTGGCCCTGGTCACGACGGCGGGATTCGGAGACGTGGTCGAGATTGGCCGGCAGGCACGGCCGAGGCTCTACGACTTGTTCTTCGAGCGGGTTGCGCCGCTAGTTCCGCCCGAACTTCGCTTCGAGGTGCAGGAGCGGGTTGACTCCACGGGAGAGAACCTGCGGACGCCCACTGCGGACGAGCTCGAGGCATTGGTGGCGGCAGTCAAGGCACAGAAGGCGGAGTCCGTCGCGGTGGCGCTGCTGTTTTCCTTTGCCAATGCGCAGAACGAGCAGAGGGTGACGGAGCGGCTCGAGGCGCTCGGACTGCCGATTTCTGCATCGCACAAGATTCTGCCGGAGTTTCGCGAGTACGAGCGCACCAGCACGGTGGTGGTCAACGCTTACTTGCAGCCGCTGATGCGGAGCTACCTGGAAAACCTGGCGCGGCGGGCGGGAGCGGCGGCGCGAATCTTCGTGATGCAATCGAGCGGGGGCATTACCTCGCTGGCTTCCGCGGCGGAGGAGCCGGTGCGAACAGTGCTTTCGGGCCCAGCGGGCGGAGTGGTTGGGGCCGCGGCCATGGCGAAGCGGAGCGGCATTGCCCGCCTCATTTCGTTCGACATGGGAGGCACATCCACCGATGTTGCGCTGGTGGATGGCGAGCTGAGCGCGCGGAATCAATCGGAGGTGGCGGGACTGCCGGTGGCGGTGCCGATGCTCGATATTCACACCGTCGGGGCGGGCGGCGGATCGTTGGCGCGCTTTGATGCGGCGGGCGCGTTGCGAGTGGGTCCGGAGTCGGCAGGCGCGGATCCTGGTCCTATCTGTTACGGGCGCGGCGAACAGCCCACGGTGACCGACGCCAACTTGTTATTGGGCCGCCTGCAACCGGACCGATTCCTGGGCGGTGAATTCCAGCTGGATCTTGGGCGAACGCGGAAACTCACGGAAGCGTGGTTACACAAGCAGAGGTCTGACCTAACCCCGGAGGAGTTCGCCGCTGGCGTAGTGCGCGTGGTCAACGCCACGATGGAAAAAGCGCTGCGGGTAGTGTCGGTAGAGCGGGGCTATGATCCGCGGGAGTTTGCGCTGCTGGCGTTCGGCGGAGCGGGCGGGCTCCACGCCTGCGAGCTGGCGCAAGCGATGGGCATCCGGATGGTGATACTGCCGGTATTTCCCGGAGCGCTCTCTGCCTATGGAATCATGGTCAGCGAGGTGGTGAAGGATTATTCGCGCACGGTTCTGCTGCGCTGCCGCGAACGCGCGCCGATGGCAAAGCTAGGAGCCGAGTTTGCCGGGTTGGAACGGCAGGCGAAGGTGGCGTTGCGCAATGAAGAGTGGCGGGGAACGGTGCGCTACCGGCGATCGGTGGATGTCCGCTATCGCGGACAGGGGTATGAACTGAGCGTACCGCTTAGCGGCCGCGTGGTGCAGGAGTTTCACGGCGAACACTTGCGCCGCTACGGGTACAGTCACAGCGGCCGCGAGGTCGAGTTGGTGACGTTGCGGCTACGAGCCACGGTGAAGCGGCCAGCCACGGAGCGTGCGCAACCGGAACCGTCAGGCCAAGCGAACCCGGCGGCTGGAACGGAGAAGGCCGGACGCGCTCCCGTTTTCTTCGCGGGGCGAGCCTGGCCCACTGCGATCCTTGCCAGGGAACAACTGCGCGCGATGCAAAAGCACATCGGCCCGGCCGTCATCACCGAGTACAGCGCGACCACGGTGGTGCCACCGGGCCTGGAGTTCTGGCGCGATCAGGCCGGCAACCTGCGGATCGCGGTGCGGTAGCGCCTCGATCAGGCGAACTGGCTCCAACTTACTCCCGGGGGCAGCTGCTGGCGACCACTCTTGGCATCCGCCAAATCCGTTTGGATCTGCTTCTGGATGTTTTGGATAGCGGCAAACGCCTTGTGTGCCGCAGCCTTGTCGCCCGCCTGAATCGCGGACTTGAGGTCTGCCAGGTGGTGCTTCCGGGTGCTGAAATCGGTCTTCACCTGGCTGATGTCGCCGTGAAGATCTTTCAAGCCGGCTTGCTCGGTCTTGATTTGATCGTTCAGTTTCTGGATCGCGTCCATCTCCTGTTTGCTGCCTGCAACGTTGCCAGATTGAATGTCTTGCTGGAGCTGCTTCATGTCGGCGCAGCGCTGGTGCATGTGACCGTGCAACTGTTGGGTGGCGTGGCTGACAGCATTGGAGAGACGCTCGGCTACGTTGGCTGGATTCAATGAGATTTGCATAAGTTCCTTTCCGCGACGCCGGTGTCGATGCGGCGTTCCAGCACGGAGATCGGCAAGTGGAGTACCGAAGCTTAGTACAATGGCGGCAGCGCGAAGCACTTTGGGAGGATGCGGCAAAGGAGCGCGGATTCAGACGTTTCAATGTGCTTTCAGCGGGCCCGAGCGCATCATCGTCATGCACTGTACGAAAGCCATTCCGCGAAGGCCGTCCGGCTGGGCAAGAGTTGCCGGGCGCTGGGCAGAATACGCAGTGGGGATGGGCTTCCTGCTGCTATCCGCGGCGCTGGCGCAACCCGCACCGGCCAACGTCCCCGCGCTGGTTCGTCGCGCGCAGGCGGCTATGGAGGTGGGCGACTTCACCCGCGCGGTGCAAAATCTGGAGCGGGCGCAACAGCTTTCGCCTCAGGATGCGGCCATCGCGCGAGATCTGATGCGAGGCTATCTGCAGGCAGGACAAACCCAAGCGGCGATGGCTTTCGGCAATCAGGCGGCCTCGCGCTTCCCGCAGAGTGCGGGAGTGCACCACTATCTTGGGTTGGCCTATTTCAAATCCGGGCAATTGGCGGCAGCCGCGCGCGAACTGCAACGGGCCAAAGAACTGGATGCACAGGACGGCGATATCCGCTTTGATCTGGGGCTGGTCCGGTTGAGCCAATCAGACTATGCCAGCGCCGCGATAGAACTGGAGACAGTGGTCAAAAAGCAGGCTGGCAACGCACTGTCGCATGTGTTGCTGGGGCGAGCGTATATGAACACTAACCGAACGCTGGAGGCGGTGGAGCAGTTCAAAGCTGCGTTGAAGCTGGATCCCGCGCTTCCGTTGGGGCACTATCATCTGGGCTTCGCGTACCAGGCGCTGGGACGAACCCCAGAAGCGATCGCAGAATATCAGGCGGAGGCGCCGCGTGCAGCCGGCAATTCGGAACTCCGCTATCAACTCGGCCACTGCCTGCTGGAGTCAGGTGATTGGAAGAGTGCGATTGAGCAACTGACGAAGGCGACCGAGCTAAATCCGGAGAACCCGTCGGCTTTTTATGATTTGGGCAAAGCAGCTTTGCTGTTGGGCGATGCGCGGGCCTCTGAGGCGCCGTTGCGGCGGGCGGCAGAGCTGAAACCCACGGACCCGAGCGCGCACTATCAATTGGCGCGGGCGCTGCAGAAACTGGGACGCAACGACGAGGCGGAGCGGGAGAGGCAACGCTTTGCCGAGCTGAAAAAGATGCATCCCGCGGAAGCTGGAATGGCAACCTCGCGAGACCAATAATCCTTATGAATACAAGCGCCCGGAATTTTCGCTGTGGTTTCGCGCGGTGTTTTTTTCTCGTGGCGATGGTTGTGATGATCGCGGGTACGGCGATGGCGCAGAAACCCGCGGGCACCCCGAAATCTGCCGCTGCAGAACCGCGGCCCGGCGGCGTCGCATTCCGGTTTGAGGACGTGACGCGCGCCGCCAGCATTGACTTCCACCTTACCTGCGGGAGCAGTCCGGAAAAGCGGTACATTCTGGAGACGATGTGCGGCGGCGTGGCGATATTCGACTTTGACAACGACGGTTGGATGGACATCTACTTCGTCAACGGCTCGACGCTTGAAGACATGCGCGCGGGCAAGTGCCATTCCGGCAAGCTGTATCGCAACAACCATGACGGCACGTTCAGCGACGTCACTGCCAAGTCGGGGCTCAACCACTGCGGGTGGGGATTTGGCGTGGCGGTTGGCGATTACGACAACGACGGGTGGGAAGACTTATACGTTACCTACTTTGACGGCGCGGTGCTCTACCACAACAATCACGACGGAACCTTCACCGACGTTACTGCAAAAACAGGCGTCGGGAATGGCGGACGATGGGGAACCAGCGCCGCATTCGGCGACTACGACAACGACGGGCATCTCGACTTATATGTCGCGAACTATGTGAACTTGGATCTGGAGAACCTGCCGGAATTTGGCAAAGGTCCGTTCTGCCAGTATCGCGGAATTCCGGTGTCGTGCGGGCCGCGCGGGCTGAAAGGCGCGCGGGACCGGCTGTACCACAATAACGGCGACGGCACCTTCACCGATGTTAGCGAGAAACTGAACATCGATCCAGGTGGATATTACGGGCTGGGCGTGTTGTGGCTCGACTACGACAAAGATGGATGCCTGGATCTGTATGTCGCCAACGACTCTTCGCCCAGCCTCCTCTACCACAACAACTGCAAGGGTGGATTCACTGAAGTCGGGATTGAGGCGGGCGTCGCTTACAGCTCGGATGGGCGCGAGCAGGCGGGCATGGGCATTGACGCTGCGGACTATAACCGTGACGGTTGGCTCGACATCTTCAAGACGAACTTTTCGGACGACGCCAACAACCTCTACCACAACGACGGTAACGGCGAGTTCACCGACTTGGCGGGAGCGGCGGGAGTGGGACCGATCAGCGTGCCCTATCTAGGGTTCGGAGCGAAGTTTCTGGATCTAGACAACGACGGCTGGAAAGACATCTTTGTGGCCAACGGGCATGTGGATCCACAGGTGGAAGGGCAGAGTTTTGGTGTGGGGTATCCGGAGCGGCCGTTTCTGTTTCACAACCTGGGCAAGGGGAAGTTCGAGGAAATTGGGACGACGAGTGGGGCGGGGTTCGGTAACCGCTACGTGGGCCGCGGGGCTGCAGTTGCCGATTTCCGCAATAACGGGCAGCAGGATGTGTTGATGACGGTGCTGGATGGCTCGCCGGTGCTGTTGCGAAATGAGACCAAGAACGCGACGCACTGGTTGGAGATTCGGACGCGGGGAGTGAAGTCCAACCGCGATGGCTTCGGGGCCAGGGTGGAAGTCACGGCGGGCGGGGTCACCCAGTACGACGAAGTGCGGGCGAACAGCAGCTTTGAGTCGGCGAGCGATCCGAGATTGCACATCGGTTTGGGAGTGGCGGGAAAAGTGGAGAGAATTGTGGTGAGGTGGCCGTCGGGACAAGTGGATCGGATGGGGCCGGAGAATGCCGATCAGGAATTGCTGGTGGAGGAAGGCAAGGGCGTGGTCGAGCGGCGCGGTTCGGGGCTGGACAAGGGGACGGAACCGAAACGAAGCCCGCTCGAAGGAAAAAATAAACCCAGAGGGTCGGGTTCTGCCAGCCCGGATTAGTCACAGATTGTTGTGATATTCATCACTTGGGCTTGTGACATATCCCATTTCTGGAAGGTGGCGACCTGCCATTTCTCCAGTTCCTCATATTTCCCCCACCCTCCTGGCCCGCCCGATGGCTATTTTAGGCATTGTTCGCTTTGGTTGCCGGCGTGCCGCGAAGAATCGAATTCCCAAGTGGGGGCTGCTTGTAACGATCTGGTCGCTGCGGGATGAAGAGGGCTCGGCGTGAGCCAGCCGAAATACTTGACATAGGGATGCGCGGGTAGCACAATGCTCGACACGTCACTGTAGCGCGTGAGCGGAGTCACAAGGGGTTGTGATTCTGGTCGAAGCTCACGAACAAGTTCACGATGTTTCAAGGAAGCACCTATCGCAAGAGGGGGAGTCAATGAGAAAACTGCAGTTCTGCCTGGTAGTGTTCTCGACGATCGCGGTTCTGGCACTGGGCGCGTGGGCGCAGGTGCAAAATGGCACGTTCACGGGCACCGTTACCGATCCCAGTGGGGCGGCGATCGTCAATGCGCAGGTGAAGATCACCAATCCGGGGACTGGCCTGGCGGTGAGTGCCACAACCAGCCAGAGCGGTTTCTACTCAGCGAAAGAACTGCCACCGGGCAACTACACCATCTCGGTGTCGGCACCGGGCTTCCGCACAGTGAACAATACCGATTTGACTCTGCACACGGGCACGATTGCGCACGTCGATTTCAAGATGCAGATCGGCCAGACCCGCGAGGTGGTGGAAGTGCAAAGCGAAGCCACAGCGGTAAACGTGGAAGACTCGAGGCTGGGAACCACGGTGGAAGCACACCAGATAGCCAACCTTCCACTCAACGGTCGCAATATCTATGACTTGATCAAGCTGGCCCCAGGCGCGGTAGACACCCGTAGCGCGGACACCGAAAACGACGGCAGCCCAGGCGGCGCGGGCACGGTAGTGAATGGAGTGCGGCAGGATTTCAACGGCTTCACCATCAATGGAGTATCGAATAAAGCCCTCAGCGGAGGCGCGGTCAACCAGCCCATTGAAGACACGGTGGAAGAGTTCCAGACTCTGACCTTGAACATGTCGGCGCAATACGGGAACAGCGCGGGCGCCATTACCAACGTGGTCACCAAGTCGGGCACCAACGCAATCCATGGCAGCGGGTTCGGATTTTTCCGCAACGACTACTTCGATGCCAAGAATTTCTTTGTGAATCACACGGCGCCGACGCCCCAGCCTCCGGTGCGGTTCAACCAGATTGGCGGCACGCTGAGCGGCCCGATCCTCAAAGACAAACTGTTTTTCCTGTTGGCCTACCAGCACGATCATTTTCTGACCAGCAATACTCCGGCACCGGTAAACGCGGAGTCGCCGCAGTGGCGGGCGGCGGTAGCGGCGGCCAACCCCGGTTCGGTTTCAGGGCTGCTTTACAGCACCTTTGCTCCATCCAGCTTGGGTTCGCTCGATGCGAACAATTCAACGCTGACTAAGTACATTGCGAACAACGGGCCAACTGGCAGCGTCTCCGACTACCTATGTCCAACGTCGGCGTTGTACACCGGTGGCAGCCCATTTTCAACACTTCCGGCAATTTACCAGGCGCAAGCAACCGCGGCAGCGCATCGCATAGCGAATGTAATCGGCGTCACCGCCGCAGATCAAACAGCTTGTCCGGGAACCCCGCTGACGCCGCAGACCGGCTTATTTGATCGCAACGCCACTCCCTTTTTGTACGACACCGTAGCGATCTTTAAATCCCAACAATTGAACAACTTGTTCCAGGGACATGAAGGCTCGCTGCGCCTGGACTACAACCCGAATGAGAAAAACCGGTTTTTCGTTTCTGGGAACTGGATGCAACGCACAGACGTGTTTGGGCCCGGATTGCCAGCCAGCGCGCGCGGCTTCCTGAACCCAACCCAGGCCAAGTACCCCAACCTGCAAATCAATTTTGTCCACACTTTCACTCCCAACATTCTGAATGAGTTCCGAGCGGGATATCTGGGCAACATTCTGCTGCAAAAGCCCAGCACGAAGGGTGTTCCGGAAGTGGCGCTAGACGACGGTTCGCTGGGGTTCGGCTCCTATAGCGGCTATCCGCAGTTCTTCAAGGAGAATGTTTACACCTACAGCGATCTGGTCTCCATCAGCCATGGCAACCACAGCTTGAAGATCGGTGCGGACGTGCGGCGGAACATCGAGAACAGCGAGTTTGACGTCTCGCGGCCGTCGTACTACTTCACCGACCAACTGGCGTTCACCGGCGATTTGCCCTACGGAGAAGCGGCAGGGACGGACCCAGGAATCATCTCTGGGCAGTCGAGCCATCTCTCGACCAACATCCGGCACTGGCGGAACGTGGAGTTCGGAGCCTTCTTCCAGGATGACTGGAAGTTCAGCAAGCGGCTAACCCTGAATCTGGGCATGCGCTACGATATTTTCCAGCGCCACACCGAACTCAACAACCTGGCCACCACCTTCCTTAAGGGGCCGGGAACCAACATCATTGACAACATCACCACCGGCGCGGGCTGGCTGCAACAGGCCAATGCACCGCTGGGAACGTCGAGCTGTCCGCTCAATGCCACCAACCTGTCGCAGTCGATTCTTGCCGGGGTGTGCGGGCCGGGCGGTTTTGCCAAGGCCAAGAGTCTGGGTGCCGGCGACCACAACAACTTTGGCCCCCGCATCGGTTTCGCTTACGACGTGTTCGGCGACGGCAAGATGTCCATCCGCGGCGGCTACGGGGTTTCGTACGAAGGGACGTTGTATAATCCGCTGTCGAACTCGCGCTGGAACCCGCCGTATTACTCCTTCAACCAGGCATATGACCCATTTGCAGGCAATGGAAATCAGATCGTGTTCTACGGTCCGCAGAGTGGCGGCGCGGCCAGTTTCACCGGCCCGCCCGACCCCGCCAACGGCCAAGGACCCGGTGCCAACAGCGTCGGCAACATTCAAGGCTGGTACTCGGGCAACCAAAACCTGGCGGTGCTGACTGGCATAGTGTTGCCGGAAGGCATCCGCGACCCCTACGTGCACAACTTCTTTTTCAGCACGCAGCGGGAGTTGGTCAACAAAAGCGTGCTGGAACTCAACTATGTGGGCACGGCTGGGCACAAGCTTTTTCGGGCGGAAGACATCAACCGGATTCCGGGAGGACGGTTGCCACTGGGGACCTGCACTACTGACACGTTTCAACGCACTTTATGCAGCCAGTTGAACAGTGCCGATCGTGGCGACGGACAGCCGGTCAATGCGACCGGACGGCTGAACCCCAACTATGGCACGCTCCGCAACTGGCGCAACGTCGTGAACTCGAACTACCATTCCTTGCAGGCTTCCTTCAAGATGCAAGCCTGGCGTGGGATTACCGCTAACGTGGCGTACACCTGGAGCCACTCCATTGACGAAGGCTCGACCTGGCACAGCGGCGCTACCACGGCCAACGGAGCCTCGGCGGGTGAGGGCTTCACCACGGATATAACCAAGCCCGGATTGGACCGCGGCAACTCCCTGTTCGATATCCGGCACCGCATCGTCCTCAATTACGTATGGGAACTGCCTTTCGGCCGCCAGTCCAGCGGCTTCGTCCACAACGTTCTGGGCGGCTGGCAGTGGAACGGGATCGCGTCTTACCAGACCGGAGCGCACTGGGCGCCGTTCTGTAAGAAGGGCTCCCGCGCGGGGGTTGATTCGACTGGCGCTATCACCAACACCGGTTGTGATTTCAACCTGGACGGGGGACGCAATGACCGTCCAAACTCGACGGTTCAGAACGTGAACGCCACGCACGACCAATGGGCCAACGGGTTCGGGCCGCAGTATTCTCTGACTGGGAACGGAACCTCGGCGGATCCGGGAAACACGGTATTCACCCGTCCCTGCGCGGGCTGCGTCGGCAACCTGGGCAGGAACACTTTTGTCGGACCCGGGCTCTTCAATGTGGATATGTCGTTGTTCAAGAACTTCAAAGTCACCGAGCGAGTTGGCGTTTCGCTGCGTTGGGAAGTATTCAACGTATTGAACCACACCAACTTCCAGTTGCCAGGAGCGAACGGATCCACTCACAACCGAGTGACCGATGGGAACTTCGGACAAGCGGGCGGCGCCTTTGATGCCCGGCAACAGCAGTTGGGTTTAAAGATTAACTTCTAACTGTGGGATTCTCGACTCAAGGGCCTGGCGAAGGACCGCTAGGCCTTTTTCATTTCGTACGAGGAGGTCCATGAAGCAAGCCTGGATGATGGTTGTGGTGCTGGGGTTGGCGAGTGCGGGGGCGCTCGCTCAGCAGGTGACCGAGTGCACCATCATTGGCCAGGTTTATGGGCCACGGGGCGAATTTCCCGCCAAACATATCCTGGTGAGCCTGGAAACGCGCGGTGCCACCATCGCGTCGGTTTTCACGGACGACGAAGGGAGATTCCTGTTCTCTCACCTGGAAGGAAACCTTTACCACATTAGCGTGAACGACGACGATTTCCTGCCGGCCACGCAGTCCACGGCCTTGACTCCCCAGACCAACCCCACTGCCATGTTGCGCATTGATCTAGTACCCAAAAACGCGTCCACCGAAAAAACGGCCCAGCCTGGACGCCCCGGGCCGAATGCCCACATGAATGAGACTGATAGCCAGGGTCATCCGGCCAAGGGAGAGAACCCCTATCTGGTGGATTCCACGGCTTTCTCCAAGCAGGTCCCGTCGAAGGCGCGCCGGGAGTTTGACGCCGGGGTCAAGGCGGACGCGAAGAAGAAGGTGGACGAGGCGATCGAGCATTATCACAAAGCCCTGACGCTCGCGCCAGACTACGGCCCGGCCCACAACAACCTGGGCACGGACTACCTGGCGCGAGGCGATTTGCCCGAAGCTGAGAAAGAGTTTCGCGAAGTGGTGAGCCGCAAGACTAACGATGCCGCAGGATACTTCAATCTCGGCAATGTCTTGTTGCTGACCCGACGTTGGGACGATGCGGAACGGCAGCTCAAGGCCGGACTGACTCTGGAACCCAATTCGGCCTTTGGGGAGTTCCTGTTGGGAACGGTGGCGGCAAAGCGCGGCGACCCGGTACAGGCGGAACGTTCCCTGCTGCGGGCGCTGGAACTCGACCCCCAACTGTTCAAGGCGCACCTGGCGCTGGCCAATCTATACGTGGCGCAGCACCGAAATCACGACGCCGCGCAGCAACTCATCAGTTTCCTGAAGGACGCGCCCAACGATCCCCTGGCCCCCAAGGCGACAGCACTACTGCAGAAAATCAATAAATAAGTGCCGCGCTAGGGCTGCTTCCCAATCTGGCCGCACAAATTGGCTTGCAGACGACAGGCTTGGGAGTATTGGGCGGCGGCCTCCTTCTCGCGGCCGAGACGATGGTAGGCAAACCCTAAATTCAGGTAGGCCTCGGCCAACGAAGGATCTAAATCCAACGCTCGGCGATACTCCGCCACCGCTTTCTGCAGTTCTCCGGTGCGGCTGTATGAGATTCCCAGGAAGTTAAACAATGGGGCATCGTTCAGTCCCAAGGCTGCGGCTTTGCTGAGAGCCACGGCAGCCTGGGAGTATTTCTGCTGACGAAAATAAAGCATGCCGAGGTCGCGGTGCAGCAGCGGGAAATTCATTTGAACGGCAATGGCCCGCTGCCAGGTAACGATGGCTTGGGCAGGATTATCCCGCGCCTGAATGACGCCGAGTTGATGCAGCGCGCGATAGTTTTGCGGGTTAAACTGAATCGCTTTTTCGACCCAAGGCTTCGCCTCCTCCGCTTTGCCTTGGGCCAGGAGGGCGCGCGCCAGCCCGGTCATCGCCTGGTCAAAACCCGGATTCAATTGCAGGCTGCGCTCCAGGGCGGCCGTAGCGCCGGCCCAATCCTCCCGCCGCAAGGCCGCTTCCCCCAACATGAAGGGCACAATGTACATCTGCGGGTCCTTCTCCTGGACCGGCGAGAGCAGGCGCTCACCCTCAGCATAGTTGCCGTGATGAAACGAGTCCTGCGCGCGCAAGATGGCGTTGAACTCCCACAACTTCCCTTTGGGATCGGGGAGGCCTGCGGCCAGGTCAGCTGCAGAAACGGGCGCGCGATAGCCGACATAGCCCAGGGCACGCAGCTTGGATTGCGCGTCGGGGCTTAGGGAGGCGGTGGGATTTTTGGCATGGTCAGTCTGCGCCAAGAAAGAGGCCTGGGCGAGCTTCTCTTTCAACTTCACTTGGAAGGTCGCGACTGTAGCGGTTTGCTGCGAGGCGAGATTGTGCTGCTCTTGCGGGTCGGCGCTGAGATCGTAGAGTTCCGGCTCGGGCGCGTCAATGTAATGGTAGCGCTCGGTTTGCAGAGAGTGCAGAGGGCTCCATCCGAAGGAACTGAAGGGGTAGAACGTCTCGCTGTAGGCGGGCTCGGCGTCATCAGCCTGCACTGGAAACAGGCGTGCGGCAACGAACTGCTTGTCAGCCGGGATGCCCGAAACCGCGAGTAAGGTGGGCGCCACCGCGACGGTCTCCACAGGGTGGGTGATCCGGCGAGAGGGGTTGGGCGGACCCGGCGGCTTCACAATCAGAGGAATATGAACGGTCGCGTTGTAAACAAAGAATCCATGCTCGTCCTCGCCATGCTCGCCCAGCGACTCGCCGTGGTCGCTGAGAAAAACAATCGCAGTCTGGTCGTATATCCCTTTCGCCTTGAGCCAGGCGACGAGGCGCCCCAGTTCGTGATCGGCGAAAGCGATCTCGCCGTCGTAAAGATGATCGCGATACTGCGAACGATACGGCTCAGGCGGATCGTAAGGACTGTGGGGATCGTACAGGTGCAGCCAAAAAAAGAAGGGGCGCCGCTGGGTCTTCGCCAGCCAGGCGATCGCATGATCCACGCTCTCATTGGCGCGGCGATCAACCAGGCCCAGGTCCTTCTTTTGAAGCGTCTCGGCGGAGAAGGCGTCGTCATAGTAGTCGAAGCCACGCGCCAACCCCCAACTGCGGTCGAGCACGAAGGCACTGACCACGGCGCCGGTCGCATAGCCATGGGTCTTGAAGTCCTGGGCGACGGTGCGAAAGCGGGAGGAAAGCGGCTGGCCGGTGAAATCCTGTACACCGTTCTGAAAGGGATAAGTGCCGGTGAGAATCGCAGCGTGCGAGGGCCAGGTGAGCGGCACCTGCGAGATAGCGCGCTCGAACAGCACGCCGTCATGAGCGAGGGCGTCGAGCGTGGGGGTCTGAACGTTTTTCGCACCGTAGCAGCCAAGATGGTCGGCGCGCACGGTGTCGAGCGTGATGAGAATGACGTTGGGCGGAGCGTGCTTCGGAGGAGGAGCAGCGGCGGCAGGGGCCAGGACCAACGCAAGGATGCTAACCAGCGTTGCAGCAGAAGCAGTAAAACTCCGGACCGAATACAAACTTCTTGCCGAACCGGTTAAGCGGCGCCCCACCCAAAAGCATCGCCCGAAATTCATTTCGGGGCCCCGAGTTCCTGAGCGCGTTGCATTTCGCGATCGGCGTCCTGCGCCATACCCTTCGCCCGATAGGCCCGGGAGAGGGATGCGTGCGCGCTGGGATCCCCGGGCGAAAGATCCACGGCATGCTTCAACTCAGCGACGGCATCGTCGGTCTTGCCTTGATACAGCAGGACCTCCCCCAAAGCTCGGTGCGCCTGTACATAATCGGGATCAATCGAGAGCGCCTGACGAAAAGCCCTTTCGGAGTCGACCGGCATCTGCTTCTTGAGGTAGGTCGCGCCCAGATTGAAAGCCGCTGCAGAGTTGCTAGGGTCGAGCTGCAAAGCGCGTTGCAAGGCCGAGATGGCATCGTCAAACTTGCCTTCGCGGGCGCGTGCCAGACCCAAATAATAGGCCGCCAGGGCATAGTCGGGACTTGCCTTCAAGACGTACTGAAATTCCTCGGCGGCTCTGGTGAATTCGCGCGAACGATAGTTGTCGAGGCCGAGGAGGTAGTGTACTGGGATAGAACCGGGTTCGACCTTGAGCGAAGCGGTCAGTTTTTCGATGGAGGCTGCGTAATCTCCGTGCTGACTGGCGGCGACGGCGTCGGAGATCAGTTCGTAAAGATGAATGCGGTCCTTGGGATCGGCGAGGTCACTCCGTTTTGCCGTTAGATCGCCGCCACCGGAAAAGCCAGCATAACCAAGCGATTTCAAACGCTCCATGAGCGACGGATCAAGCCCGGTCTTCACCGCCATCTCTTTTTCAGCACTGTACTGCTGAATCAGCCCGGTGAGCTTGCCCTGCATCTCTTGGGCCACGGCTTTCTTTTCTGAAATTAAATTATGGCTTTCGCCGGGATCCGTGATGAGGTTGTAGAGTTCCGGACTTGGAGCGTCGATGAAATGATAATTGCGGGTTTCGGCGCCGCGCAGCTCGCTCCAATTGAAGTGCAGGCGAGGAAGAAACGATTCGGCATAGAGGGCGCGTGCCTCATCGTCGGCGTGTTTGCCCGCAATAAACGGGAGCATGCTGTGGCCTTGCACCTGAGTGGGGATGGGAATCTTGACTGCTTCGAGGATGCTCGGCATCACGTCCACGAGTGACACGATGTCTGTGACGACACGCGGCGCGCTTCCCGGAGAGTGCACAAGCAGCGGAACATGCAAGGTTGCGTTGTAGATGAAAAAGCCATGGGTCTGCTCCCCGTGTTCCCCCAGGCTTTCGCCGTGATCGCCGCTCAGAACGATGACGGTCTTGTCGTACAGGCCCTTCTCATTGAGGAACGCGAGGACCCGTCCCACCTGGACGTCGGCGAATGCGATTTCGCCGTCGTAGGGATGCGTCGCGTACTCCTTGTCGAAAGGCGCAGGAGGGCGATAGGGAGCATGCGGATCGTAGAGGTGAACCCAGAGAAAAAACTTTGTCCGATAATTGTCCTTTAGCCAATCCAGCGCGACATCAGCGACTAAGTTGCCGGGGCGCTCCATCTCGTCCAGGTTGGCTTCCTGCAAGCGACTGAAATCGAAGTGGTCGTAGTAGAAATCGAAACCATGGTTGAGACCAAAGCGCGAGTCGAGCACGGCCGATCCCAGCACCGCACCGGTCACATAGCCTTGCTGCTTCAGCACAGACGCCAACGTGGGCTGCAGCGGGTTCAGCTTGTTGCCGCTGAAGTCGTGCATTCCGCTGAACATGGGATAGGTGCCGGTGAAGATGGCGGTATGCGCCGGCAGCGTGACAGGTACCGGCGTATAAGCACGTTCGAACCGCGCGCTGCGGGCAGCGAGCCCATCGATGTTCGGGGTGTGAATTTGCTGGTAGCCGTAGCAGCCCAGGTGGTCGGCACGAAGCGTGTCGATGGTAATGACCAGAACATTGAGCGGAGACTGGTCGGCGGCAGAGGATACCCCGAAGAGCGCACCCAACAATGCGACCACGGCGAGGAAGTGTGAGCTGAACCGGGACATTCGCTACGCCAGATTATATCGCGCATGATGCGGCTTTCGCCTGTGTTACGCTGGGCCTGCGATGAACAAACTTGCGGTTCTACTCGCGGGTGCGCTGGCGCTGGCCCTGAGTGGCACAGCCCAAACGCGCTCCGCAAAGGCATCTCAGCCTGACGTCTATCTGATCACGATCGACACCCTCCGCGCCGACCATGTGCATTGCTATGGAGACGACAAGGCCCAGACCCCGGCGCTCGACGCCCTGGCCAAGGACGGAATCCGGTTCTCGCAAACGTTCACTCCCAGCCCCATCACCAACACTTCCCATACGAGCATCATGACGGGCCTATTGCCGAGCGCGCACGGCGTCACCGATTTCGGCATTCCTCTTGCTGCGTCGCACACAACACTGGCTGAGTTGCTGAAACAAAACGGATATCACACCGCTGCGTTCATCGGAGCCGTCATCCTCGATAGTAAGACTCTGGCGCCTGGCCTCGACCGTGGGTTCGACTTCTACGACAATTTTCCTGAGCACTCGTCGAGCGCCAGCCGCTGGGGACGCGTGGAACGGCGCGGCATGGACGTGGTGCAACATGCAGAGGCCTGGCTGACCGCGCATCGTACCGGACCCCATTTCGTGTGGGTACATTTGTACGATCCACATGATCCCTACGAGCCGCCGCCACCTTACTCGGAGACTTTCAAGGACCGTCTGTACGACGGAGAGATCGCCTATGCTGACGCGGCCCTGGCGAGCTTCGTTTCGTTTCTCAAGAGGAATGGGTGGTATGAAAATGCAATTGTGATCGCGGTGGGCGATCACGGTGAAGGTCTGGGCGAGCATGGCGAAGAGACCCATGGGATCTTTCTTTACGACTCGACGATGCACGTCCCGTTGATTGCGAAGCTACCGGGCCCCAGGGGTTCAACCGTTGACGCCCAGGTGCGCACCACCGATATTCTTCCAACCATTCTGGAGGCGCTGCATATTCCGCGTCCGGCGCGACTGGATGGCGAATCGCTGGAGCCGTTCCTGAAGGCGAAGCCTCCCGATACGCGGGTTGCCTTCGGCGAGACGGACTATCCGCTGCGATTTGGGTGGGCGCCGTTGCGATCGGTCCGCGACGCAGGTTTCAAACTGATCGAAGCGCCGCGGGCGGAGATGTATGATTTGCACAACGATCCCCACGAACTAAACAACAAATATGCTCCGTGGGACGCCCATGTGCAGAAGCTCAGGACGACGCTGGCGGCATGGCGCGCGTCCCTCCCGGCGAGCATGGCGTCTTCCGCTGCTGTTCCTGAGGAAACATTGGCCGAGTTGCGAGCGCTCGGCTATCTCGGACGGGCCGATGAAGGCAGTGCGACGAACGCTGCAGTGCCAACGCTGCTGCCCGACCCTAAAGACAAAATCGAAGAGCAGAACCTGCTGCATCGCGCCATGCTCGCCGCTGACGACAATCGGCCCGGCGACGCGCGCCAGGCACTGGAAAAAACGTTGCGGTTGGATCCAAAGTCTCCTACCGCGCTGCGCCAACTGGGGGAATTGGAGCTCCAGACGTCCAACTACAGTAAGGCTTCGGATTACCTGCGACGAGCGCTGGAAGTGCGTCCCAACGATGCCACTGCGGCCTACGAGCTTGGACAAGCCATGGAGAAGACAGGCAACCTGACGGGGTCGCGCGACGCACTGGAAACGAGCCTGAAGCTTATGCCCGGACAAGCGCCCGCACGGGTTCTACTGGGCAAGGTCTATCTCGGATTGAAGGCTCCGCAAGCCGCCGAAGACCAATTCGAGGCCGCGTTGCTGCTCGACCCGCATAGCGTCAGCGCCAAGATAGGGTTGGCTCGTACCTTGCTGGCGGAACAAAAGCCCGCAGAGGCGATCTCGCAAATTGAACCGCTGGCGGCTACTCAGCCCCGCAATCCCGAGATTTTTCTGGTCTTGGCAGAGGCCTATCGGGCTGCGGGAAAGATTCCCGAGGCGGAAAGGGCGTCGGCAAAAGCAAGAGATCTGAAGAAGTGAGGGCGCAATCCCTCGTCACCAGGCTAGAGCCGTTCTTCCCTTCAACAAGACTCCTGGTTACTTCTGCGCCACCTTCGCATCGCCGTTCTCAAAGATCTGGGTCAGCACATGTCCGTGCATCTGTGGCGGCTGATCAATTCCGTAAATGTGCAGGATGGTCGGCGCCACGTCATACACGCTGGCTTCAAAGCCCATGAGCCGCAGGTCGTGTTTGATTCCCGGGCCCATCGCAAAGAACGATCCCGGGACGTCGTCGCCGTCAGCGAAGTCATGCTTGGCGATCACAGGAGTGGTTTTTTCGTGGTCCATGTGGGCGTGCGGATCTGTTTCTTCAAATTCGCGCAACGGCTTGATGCCGTGGTCCGAGACGATGAACAGGTAGGTATTGCTGTCCACGTGCTTCAAAACTTCGCCCAGAACCTTGTCCATGGCGATGTACTGATTGGGGAATGCATCGGGACGGACGCCGTTGATCTTGGGATTGTATCCGGCATTGTAGGGAGCAATGGGATAGAGCCAATGTCCGGTGCGGTCTTCACAGGATTGCACCATCCAGGTGAAGTCGGTGGGATGGCTGGTCAGCAAGTAATCGAACAGCTTAGTCTGCTGCTCTCGGATCACATCCAACTTCTTCAGCCAGGAATCAATGACTTCGATTTCGTGTCCCTTCAGTTGTTCCGCGGCGGGCATGCGCTCGCAGTCAATATAAAAATCACCGACGCTCTTCAGCAACTCCGCCTTCATTGCGACCGGATATACGGGCTCGCCGCCGGTGACCTCGCTCAACTTGGGCGCGCACAGTACACCATCTTCACAGTTTTTGCCTCGGGTCAGCATCCCGCTGATCATGTATCCGTTCACCGGCATCACCGGGAAGGTCGCGGGCACGTTGGCCATTCCGACGGTCACACCACTTTTGGAGAGGAACGACCAGATCGGCTCTTCTTTCAACATGTTGGTGTTCGCGGTAATTCCGCCGACCACGAAACCGGTGACCCCATGCTCCTCGGGCCGAGTGCTGGTAAACATGGTGGTATAGACGCGAGGGCAATTCGGCGCCGCCACCGTCTTCAACTTTCCGTAGGCTCCCTGATGGATCACTTTGGCCAGATTGGGCAGCTTCCCCTGAACCAGCAAGGGGCGCAGGATGTCCAGCTCCATGCCATTTACCCCAAACACAATTACTTTGGGTTTGGGTTTCGAGGAACTCTGGGTTTGGCCGACTGCGACCGAGACCAAGAGCGCACTTAGGATTATGCTGGCAACAAGACGGCGAGAGATCATGGGGCCCCAACCTCACAACTTGCTGGAATGACCTATTATACTGCTCACGGCGAGCCATCCACACTTCCCTTTTCTGGCATCCAACTTTTTACGATAGATTTTAAACCGGCTGGCGGTGGAACCACTCCCGCAACTCGGAGAGCAATTAAATCTGCACAGGGTATTGGAGGGCACACGTGACACTACGAGTTCGCTTAATGACAACGGCGTTGGTGTTGTGCGGCGCCTTATTGCTGGCTGGATGCCCCCCGCGCGTGACCATAGGCCAGATCAACGCCCGCCCTGGCAGGTACGCGGGGAAAGAGGTCACCGTCGCCGGACGCGTGACGGATTCATTTGGCCTGCTCGGTACTGGAATTTTTGAAGTGGAAGACGGAACAGGTCGCATCTGGGTGTACAGCCAAGGCCGTGGAGTGCCGGGCAACGGGGCTCGGGTCGCCGTCACCGGCGATATCGAACAAGGGGTGAGCCTGGGTGGGCGCAACTTCGCAACCATCCTGAAAGAGACGCGCCGCCAGCACTGAGCGGTGACGGGAACTCAACCCGAGTGCCGGATGTGCATCACATCGCCGTCCTGCACGATATAGTCCTTGCCTTCGAGGCGCATAGTGCCTTTAGCGCGGGCATTGGCTTCGGAGCCAGCTTCCAATAACTGGTCCCAGCGAATGGTCTCAGCCCGGATAAAGTACTTCTCCAGGTCGGAGTGGATGGCGCCAGCCGCTTCCTGGGCTCGCGATTTGAAGGGCACAGTCCAGGCGCGGCATTCGTCTTCGCCGGCGGTAAAGAAGGAGATCAGCCCGAGCAACTGATAGGTGGTTCGAATCAAGCGGGTTAAACCACTTTCGGTCAAGCCGTAGCTGGAGAGGAACTCGGCCGCATCGGCGTCGCTCATGGCGGCTAGTTCCGCTTCAACCTTGCCGCAAATGGCGGTCGCCCCGGCGTTCGGGCGCGAGGCTACTTCCTCCAGCTTGTACTTCGCAGTTGCGGCTTCCAGATCGTTGCCTAGCGTGGTCGATTCGCTGACGTTGAGCACGTACAAAATCGGCTTCTCGCTGAGAAACATGAAACCCTTGATGCGCTTCTTGTCGTCGGCGGTCATCTCCATTTCGCGCAGCGGCTTTTCCGATTCCACGTGTGCTTTCGCCCGGATCAGAAGCTCGTTTTCTCGTTCCAGCTCTGGCGTGCGCATTTTCTTCAAGTCTTTTTCCAGACGCTCCAGGCGCTTCTCGATCTGCCCCAGATCGCTGATCATCAAATCGACTTCGACGTTCTTGATGTCACGCAGGGGATCGATCTCACCCACGTGAGGGATCGACGGGTCGTCAAACGCACGCAACACGTGGGCCAGCGCGTCCACATTGCGCAAATGGCCGATGAAGGTCGTCTCTTTGAGGGCGTCCTGGCCGATCGCGCCTAGATCCACGTATTCGACCGCAGCATGAGTCAGTTTCTCGGGGTTGTATAACGCGGCGAGTTTGTCCAGGCGTTCGTCGGGAACCTTGGCAACACCGATGTGGGCTTCGCGGGGATTGGCAAACGCTTGTTCGGAGAGTTGCGTTTTGGTGAGAATCCGAAACAGCGAACTCTTTCCTACCTGGGGCAGACCAATAATGCCGGTTTTCATAAGGGTGAATGAAAATAATAGCAGGCGGCGGCGTCTACGCGTTCGGCGGCAGGCTTGCTACACTCGGGGTATCGTGACCAGTTTCGCCAGGATGCTTCGCGTTCTTGGAACCGGGCTTGCGCTGGCGCTCCTTTGCTCGGCATTGAGTTCGCTCTCATCAGCCCAACAAATCCACTTTCGTTTGCTTGATCGCGCTGCGGTCGAGACGCGGCTGCGTAGTTTTTCGCTAAAGGACCCCGAGCGCGAAACCATTCTGAAGCAGATGTTTCTGGATTCCGGCTGCAAGCCAGCCAACATCTCGGAACAGGCGGTCAAGGCCAAGCAGCCGCCCAACCTGATCTGCGTTCTGCCCGGAGAAACCAGCGAAATCATCCTGGTCGGAGCTCATTTCGATCACGTTGCCGCTGGCGACGGCGTCGTAGACAACTGGAGCGGCGCTTCCCTGCTGCCCAGCCTTCTCTACAGTCTGAATGAATTGCCGCGGCGTCACACCTTTGTGTTTGTCAGCTTTGCCGCGGAGGAACAAAACCTGGTCGGATCAAACTTCTACGCGCAGAAACTGACGCCGGAAGAGCGGAGAAAGATCCATGCCATGGTCAATCTCGATACGCTGGGGCTGGGATCGACCGAGGTGTGGACGTCCCACGCAGACAAGCCCATGCTCGACGCCCTGATTGCCATTGCTCACGCGCTGAAACTGCCGATCCAGGGGATGAACGTGGACGGTGTCGGCTCCTCTGACTCTGAATCTTTTGCCAAAATTGGCGTCCCGCGCGTCACCATTCACTCTCTAACCACCGAGACCCTGCCCGTGCTCCACTCCAAACAAGACAAACTGTCAGCGATGAAGTTGAATGACTACTACGAAAGTTATCATCTGCTAGCCGGATACCTCGCTTATCTGGACGTTCGTCTCGACCCGTTGGCAAGCCCGGCGGCCGGGCCTGGCGCGGATTCCAATCCCAGCCATCCGAAAGGGCCTGCGAAGCCAGACCAAACGGGGGCCGCCGCTCCCCAATAGCGCTGATTGCGCCGCTCGGCGCACTCTTGGCCGAAGGCGGTCCAAACAAAATCACTGCCGGCACGCCCAAGGACACGAGCGTCAAAAACAGTGCAGGGCGGACACTCCTGTCTGCACATGCCGTTGCTCTTGGATTCCGGGACACGAAGTATCTAGATCAAAAACAAAGAAAAGTCAAAATCAAAGGCGGCGGACAAGAGTCCACCATACATTGTGATGTTTGTCACAATGAATAGCTTTAAGGTACATAATACGAAAGTGTAACTTTTACATACCAACGGAGGGTATGTCGCGTTTAAACGCGTTCTAAGCTCGTCGGCAACTCTGGATGACCCAAAGTGCCACCTCGCACCCTGTAGTCTCGCTACGGCCTTCCTGTGGCTAGCTACAGGCATTCTGCGCGACAGCCGCCTAGGCGTTTCCGGGTATCGAAAACACCGCCGGAGCGACCTGAGATGCCACCACCCGGTTAACTCGTTTGTATTGAGCATTATCACCGTAATCGTGAATAGTTTTGCAAGGTTTGTACAACTTTGCTAATCGACGTGGTTCAGGTGAAGGTCGGGCCGGTCGCGAGATTCCGGGGAATTGTGCGCACCCGTTTGCTATACTCGATAATGCCTGTGGCGCTATCGTCTAGGGGTTAGGACGGAAGATTCTCAATCTTCAAACCCGGGTTCGATTCCCGGTAGCGCTACCAACCCATCCCTCGGGCCTTCGATCGCGTTTGTCTTTTTCAACTCGCAGTCTGCTAAAATCTTGTGGTGATTTGGGGATTGGTAAGTCTTGGAGTCATTCGTGGCGGATAAAATAATTCGATCGTCCAACCCGTATCCTACCGCCCGGCTCGGTCCTCTGGAACAGCAACTTCTGCAAGAGTTATGGTCGTGCCAGACCGCGACCGTGCGCGAATTGCTGGAGAACTGTAAGCTCGACCTCGCTTACACCACGGTCATGACCACTCTCGACCGCCTGTTCAAGAAGGGCCTGCTCGAGCGGGCTCCCGAAGGCCGCGCTTTCCGTTACTCGCCGCGCCACACTCGCGAGGGTTTGCAGAAATTCACCGCGATGCAAGGCCTGCGGAGTCTGCTTCGCCTCAACACGCCTTCGTCGCTTCCACTCTCCTACATTGTCGACGCCGTGGGCGAAACCGACATTGCCCTCCTTGATGAACTGCAGTCTCTGGTGGAGAGCAAGCGCCGCGCCCTCCGCAAAGGGGAGAAGCGCTAATGTTCCTGGCCCGTGGCATCGCCGTATCGCTCGCCGTATTTTTTGTGCTTTACGGATTCTTGTCGCTCGCCACCCTGGCCGTTTTCGAAGTACTGAGCCGCGTTACCAAGGCGTCAGTGCCTTTCTCTGCCGGGGTAATCTTCACGCTCCGGATCCTTCCCTTCGCTGGGTCGGCCTTCTTTACGCTGCTGCTGGCCGTTCCCTCTTTCTATCTGCTCGAACCGCGCGGAGGAGAAGAAGATCTAGGCGTCGTCCCTGCTATTCTCGCCCTGGGCTGTGTGAGCTTGTTTGCAGCAGGCATTCTGCGTGCGTTTTTCGCCCACACACGGACTGCCCAGGTAGTCGCTGGTTGGCTGGAGAACGCCATCGTGCTGCAAGTTTCCGGCGCGGCTACCGTGTTCCAGAGTACCCAACCGATGCCGCCGCTGATCGCCGCGGGCATCCGCAAACCGAAGCTGCTGGTATCAGGGCCGGCACTGGCGGTGCTCACTCCCGCGGAGCTCTCCAACGCCCTGCGCCATGAACTTGCCCATGTCCACTCGCGCGATAATCTGAAGAAGCTGCTCTTCCTCTGTTCTCCGTTCCCAGGCATGAAGCGAATGGAAAGCGCGTGGGCGGAAGCCGCCGAAATTGCCGCCGACGATGCCGCGGTCACTAACTCCGCCGATGCGGTTGATCTGGCCGCAGCCCTGATTAAGCTCTCTCGTTTGGGCGCAACCCCGGCCCAGCCTCATCTGACCATGGGCCTGATTCACGATTCCCCGCTGACCACGCGCGTCGAGCGCCTGTTGCATTGGGAAACCGCTCACTCGGCGTCCGGACTGACCCGCGCCTGGTATGTAGTGCCCACCGCTGCAGTAGTCAGCACGACCTGCGTGGCTCTTTCTTATAGCGCAGCTCTCACCCAGCTCCATCTCTTCACAGAGTGGCTAGTTCGCTAGGGTTCGCTAGCATCGGCAGGGCTGGTCCAGAGTTCCGGGAGGATACGATTCTGCAGGAAGCCTCAACCGGAAGTTCTGAGCCGCGTCTAGACTGGTACCGCCGTCTTTCGCTTGGGATTGTAGAACGGCAGCGGCACCACCGTCGCGGTCGTCTTCAGCCGTTGCGCTTCGATCGTTAATTCCATCTGCAGCTTGGTTCCCGGCTTCGAGTGTTCGGTGTTCACGCTGGCCAGGGCAATCAGCTTCTTGAGCAGCGGAGAGAAGGTGGTGGTGGTCGCCTTGCCGATATGCTTGTCGCCAGCATAAATCGGCACTGCCACCCGCGAGGCCTGACTGGGAGCGGCCGGCGTCAAGCCAAATTTTTCGTGCTCTTCTTCCACTTCCACCCAATCCACTTCCAGCCCCACCAGTTGCCGCGCCACGCCATTCTTGAAGTCTTTCGCAAGCGCCTGCTTGCCGATGAAGTTTTCTTTCTCAAGATGCACCATCTTGCCGAAGCCCAACTCGTAGGGGGAATACTTCTGCGACGGAATCAACGCCTTCTTCGAACTGCTGTAGTCCACTTCAATCAACAGCAGACCCGCTTCAACACGCGCCACATCCAGCGCCAGCATCCCCGCCGCGTGGATATCAAACTGGCGGCCCTTCTGCATCAATTCATCCCAAACCCGTACTGCATCATTCCAATTGACCCAGACTTCATAGCCCAGGTCACCGGTGTAACCAGTGCGCGAAATGTCCACTGGCACGCCCGCGATCTTGCCGTGGGTCATGCGAAAATACTTCAAATTTGCGATGTCAGCCTCCGCCACCAGCTTCAACAGCTTGCCTGACGTCGGCCCCTGCAGCGCCAAGGCCGCGATCTTCTCCGAAATATCTTCGATCTGCACCTCCATGTTCAGCCCATTCTGGCTAAACCAGCGGAGGCTGGGATCGGCAGCGGTCCAGCGATACACGTTCTCGTCCAATCGCGTGATCGTCCCATCGTCAATCACTTTGCCTTGCTCGTCACACCAGCAGCAGTAAATAACCTGAGCTACCTTCACTTTGTGAATGTCGCGGGTGATGATGCGGTTGACCAGCTTGGTGGCGTCCTTGCCGGTGATCAGGTACTTGTAGAGCGGCGTGATGTCAATCAGCGCGCACGCGTTCCGGATGGCGTTGTACTCGTGCTCGTGGTGCACTTCATACACGCTGACCGTGTAGTATCCCGACCACTCGCGGTAATTCATGCTGTGGCAGAGCGCCGATGTCCGTTCGTGGAAAGCAGTTCCGATGGGCAAGAGGGTCTTCCTCGGCTAAACTGTGTTGAACTCGGATTATATGCAGCCGCCGCGGCCGCCCGCAACTAAACCCGGCTCTTCGTGACCCAGGGTCAGGCCCTTCCTTAAATCCGAGACAAACTGCACCTGCTCTCGATAGAATAGCGAGTCACTTCTCGCAAGAATGATTCGGTGCTTCACCACTGAAAAGGGGATCCATCTTCTGTGTCGAACGCTTCTGTGTCCAACGCAAAGAAATACGATGTAATTGTGATCGGTGGCGGCCACAACGGGCTGGTCAACGCAGCCTACCTGGCCAAGGCCGGAAAGAAAGTGCTGGTATTGGAACGCCGGCACATCGTGGGCGGGGCCGCCGTCACCGAAGAAATCTTTCCCGGCTTTAAATTTTCAGTGTGTTCTTACGTGGTGTCGCTACTGCGACCGGAAATCATCCGCGACCTCGACCTGCCACGCCACGGCCTTGAAATCCTGCCACTCGATGGCACCCTCACTCCCATGCCGAATGACGATTATCTGTGGCGAGTGAATGACCACGGCAAGTCGCGGCGGGAGATTGCGCGCCACTCGCGTCTGGACGCCGACGCTTACGACGAATTCGGCAAGGCCATGCAAGCCATGTGCCGCTTTGTGAAGCCGATTCTAAGCATGGTCCCTCCCGACCCGGCTACTCTCAATCCCAAAGAATTGATGAAGCTGCTGTTCATCGGCAAGCGCTTCCAGGGCCTCTCCAGCGAAGACAAATACAACCAGGTGCAATTGATGACCATGAGCGCCATTGATTTCCTGGATCAATGGTTCGAGACTGACGTGCTGAAAGCGACCATGTCCGCCTCGGGCATCATCGGCACTTTTCTCGGTGTGCGCTCGCCTGGAACAGCCTATGTCCTTCTGCACCACTACATGGGGGAGATTGACGGCGCCTTCCGAGCCTGGGGATTTGCGCGCGGCGGGACTGGCGCCATTTCCAATGCCATCGCCGATGCGGCCTGCGAAGCCGGCGTGGAAATTCGCACTCTCTCGCCGACCGCCAAAATCATCGTCAAGGAAGGCCGCGCCAAGGGTGTGGCCTTGCAAAACGGCGATGAGATTTACGCGGATATTATTTCCTCCAGCGTGGATCCGCGACACACCTTCATAGAGTTCATCGAACCGGGCCATCTGCCCGAAGATTTCCTGGCCGACATTAACCGCTACAAGTTTCGTGGCTCCTCCGGCAAAGTGAACCTGGCACTGGATGGTCTGCCAAATTTCAAGTGCATCCCTGGAGATGGTCTTCATCTTCGCGGCGCCATCTCGATCTCGCCTAGCGTGGAATACATGGAAAAAGCCTACGACGATGCCAAGTACGGACATTTCTCGCGGCGGCCATACATTGACATGGTCATCCCCAGCCTCACCGACCCCTCGGTGGCGCCGCCTGGCAAGCACGTCATGTCCTGCTTTGTGCAGTATGCACCCTACAAACTGGCGCCAGGGCTGCATTGGGACACCGAGAAAGAAAACTTCGGCGACACGGTGATTGATACCATTTCCCAATACGCCCCCAATATCAAAGACATCATCCTGCATCGCCAGGTGGTGACCCCGCTCGACATGGAACGCGACTTCGGATTGACCGAGGGCAACATCTTCCAAGGGGAACTCTCTCTGGAACAGTTGTTCTTCCTTCGGCCTGCACCGGGCTATGCGCGATTTAGGACTCCGATCAAGAATCTTTACATGTGTGGTTCCGCGACCCATCCCGGCGGCGGCATTATGGGCGCACCGGGACGGCTGGCCGCATTGGAGATTCTGAAAGACGGAAAAGGAGGCGCCTAGACCATGGCCGACGCGCGCGACATTGTCATCGTTGGAGGCGGGCACAATGGGCTGATCACCGCTTTCTATCTCGCCAAGGCGGGATTCAAACCGCTGGTCCTGGAGCAGCGTCCGCAAATCGGCGGCTCTGCCATCACGGAAGAAATCCATCCCGGCTTTCGCTGCTCTGCGCTATCCCATAGTGCCGGCCCCTTGCGCCCGGAAGTCGTTCGCGATATGCAGCTGAAAAAATTCGGGCTGACGATCGTCACCCCAGAGGTAGGCGCCGTTTCGTTGTCGTCGGATGGGCGAGCTCTCACTCTCTACAACGATTCGAAGCGCGCCGCTCAGGAGATTGCCGTTTTCTCGCAGAAAGACGCTGCCAGCTACGCTGAGTTTGAAACTGCGCTGGGAAAAATCGGCAAGGTAATCGGCGGAGCGCTGGCCATGACCCCGCCAAACATTGACGACCCATCCTCGGGCGATTTGTGGGGCATATTGAAAACCGGGCGCAGCATCCGCAACCTCGGCCGCAAAGATCTCTATCGCGTCCTGCGCTGGGGCCCGATGGCAGTGGCAGACTTGGTTTCGGAGTTTTTCGAGACCGACTTGCTGCGGGGCACCATTGCGGCACGCGGAGTGTTTGGAACTTTCTTGGGCCCGTGGTCAGCCGGCAGTTCCCTGGTGTTGATGATTCGCGCGGCAAGCGACCCCCACCCGGCAGGTTCCGCGAGTTTTGCCATCGGTGGCATCGGCGCCATCACCCAGGCCATGGCCGCAGCAGCGCAAAAAGCGGGCGCGGAAATCCGAACCGGTGTAGAGGTTGCTGAGATTCGAGTGAAGGACGGAGCCGCCTGTGGCGTAGTCCTGACCACTGGCGAGGAAATCTCGGCCAAGGCCGTAATTTCCAACGCCGACCCCAAGCGGACCTTTCTGAAGCTGGTGGACTCGACCCGCCTCACGCCTGACTTCGTCCAGAAGATGTTGCACTACCGCGGCAACGGCACTGTGGCAAAAGTAAACCTGGCACTTTCTCGATTGCCCGAGTTCACTGCTCTGAAGAACTCGAACCCGGCTAGCCTTGGCGGACGGCTTGTGATCGCGCCCGGAATTGACTACCTGGAACATGCGTTCGACGAAGCCAAGTACGGCGATTTTTCCAAACAGCCATTTCTCGAGGTTGCCATCCCATCGCTCACCGATCCCTCGCTGGCCCCGGCGGGCAAGCACGTGATGTCGATCTACATGCAGTACGCGCCCTACAAGCTCAAAGGCAATTGGGACGAACAGCGGGACGCTCTTCGGTCCACGGTCATCAACGCTCTGTCTAGCTATGCGCCGGACTTGCCCAATTTGATTGAAGCCGCGCAGGTCATCACGCCCCTTGACCTGGAGCGCACCTACGGACTGACAGGCGGGCAAATTTTCCACGGAGAACTTGCCCTCGACCAATTCTTCACCATGCGGCCGCTCCTGGATTGGGCGCGATACCGGACCCCCATCGACAATCTCTATCTTTGCGGAAGCGGAACCCATCCCGGCGATGGTCTCACCGGCGCATCCGGAGCCAACGCCGCCCGCGAGATCGTGAAGTATTTGAAGAAATAACCATGCGCAACACAGCCATGATCCTGGTGAATTGCGCCGACCGCAAAGGCCTGGTGGCGACCGTGGCGGAATTCGTGTTTCGCCATAATGGAAACATCCTCCACACCGACGAGCATACAGACGAAGAATCCAAGCGCTTTCTGATGCGCCTGGAGTTTGACCCCAGCGGCCTGGACATAGGGCTGGATGAATTCGCCGCCAGCTTCGCACCCGTCGCAGAAAATATCGGCATGACGTGGCGATTGGCGCGGTCAGACCAGCGCCCGAAGATGGCGATCCTGGTTTCGAAATATGACCATTGCCTGGTCGATCTGCTCCACCGCCACCGCAGCGGAGAATTGCGCTGTGACATTCCAGTGATCATTTCGAACCACCCCGACACAAAGCCGATCGCCGACTTCTATGGCATCCCGTTTTTCGTCGTGACAGTCACCAAAGACACCAAGGTCGAAGCCGAGCAGAAACAGATTGCTTTGATTCGCGACCACGACTGCGACTTTGTGGTGCTGGCCCGCTACATGCAAGTGCTGTCCAATGATTTCGTCGCCACATTTCCCCATCGCATCATCAACATTCACCATTCTTTTCTGCCGGCCTTTATCGGGGCTAAACCCTACCACCAGGCGTTTGAGCGCGGCGTGAAGCTGATCGGCGCCACCAGCCATTACGTCACCGCGGTCCTGGATGACGGCCCCATCATTGAGCAGGACGTCGTGCGTATCTCTCACCGTAATTCCGTGGAAGACTTGATTCAGAAGGGCCGCGACCTGGAGAAGGTAGTCTTGTCACGCGCCGTACGCTGGCATGTCGAGAACCGCGTTCTGCTGTATGGGAACAAGACGGTAGTGTTCGATTAGGAAAGGTCGATTAGTGCACCTTTGGGATCACACCGCCCGCAGCCGTGCGATGAGGAAAATCTGAATGTACACTCGGCTCCGCCGCGCGGTAACGATAAAGATCGTTACTTTACCGGCACCCGTACCTCGGTGTAACTGCCTGGAGTGGCCGCACAGACAGCGTCCACAACCTTGGCCAGGTGGCGTCGTAGAACGGGCCATTGCTGATTGCCAAGAACCACAAACGCGATGGTCCGGCTTTGCAGATTCTGCTGGTAGCGAATATTCTTGTCGGTTGTCACTAAGACATCGAACCCCTCTGCCTCGGCAGCGGCGATGAGATCGCCATTAACCAGCCGGTCCCATCCGCGTTCGACGGCTTCCGCCACAATGTGGCCTTTGAGCGCGTAGCGAAGCGGGGCGGGGGTGCCGTTATCGAAGAGTATGAGCATCTGCCAATCGGGCGTGGGGCGGGGCAGGAGGCGCATCCAGGCTGCGCGCTGCGAATTCGATCACTGCGGAAACTTGTTCCTGCGACAGGTGGAACCATTCCATGATTTCGGGGATCGAGGCTCCGGCGTCCAAATTGTCGAAGACGACGGAGACCGGCGTACGCGTGTCGCGAAATACCCAAGCCCCACTGCGCTTACCGGGGATGCTCTCTACCGCTGGGCATTGCGACCAGTCGAGAGTTGGCATGTCTCGTTCCCTCCTCTGTAGTTTACTACCACTTGTCGCAAGGTGATCTTTAGCCGACCCGGTTAGACGCGCGCCAGACCGTCGAAGTGCGCTCCGGCAGAGAGACTGAAGATCATGGCTTTACGCCGCTAGGGGATCGCAATCTCGACATACGCGCTGAGTTGGGTCATTGGCGTTCTCACTGGCGCGGTTCTTGAACATCACGGTCAAAGTCAGCGGGCAGGAGTGCGCCTTACAAACCACAAAAGCCGCCTCGCGGCGGCTCTTGTCTGCTCGGATCTTGCGTTTTGCAGCTAGTCTCCCGACACCGTCTCTTCCACTTGTGGCTTGGGCGCGCTTGCGCCGTTGCCGTTCGATGAACCGGTGAGTGCGCCCAGAGGGATGAATCCGCCTTCCGAAGTTGGCGTCTTCTCCTTCAGCACCACCTCGCGATACAGGGCAGACATCCGGGCGTCGTAGGCCGGATCCGCTTTCTGTTTCGCGTCGCGGGCGCGCAACTTCTCTTCACGCGCCGTCTTGGCGATGCCCAGTTTGTCGAGATCGTGCTGCACCTCGGTAGCCACGATGCTCTCCCGCAAATTGAGCGCGTGTCCGGCATCTTCCATCTTCACTTTCTTGCCACCCGCGAAGATTTCGTGCCGGCCGTGTTCTTCGTACCACTTGGTGAGCGTGGCGGTCATGTGCATCTTCTCGATAATGTTGCGCCATCCCACACCGGTGTTGTAGGCGCAGAAGGAGATTTCGCCCTCTTGCGTGGCGTAAGGGATGATGCACTGCTCGGTGCGGCGGAAGTCGTAGTTGAACAGGTCTTGGAACCACATGCCTGCGATGAACAGGAAGTTCCAGCGGTCCTGGCGGCGCTTCTCAACGTCCGCAATGGTGCGGTCCGGACCGACCTTGCCGTAGTTTTTTCCGGTGGCGTTGAAGTTCTTATCGAACTTTCGCAACAGATCCATCATCTTAAAATGGGTGGGCGATTGGAACGGATCGTAGTTCTTCATCAGCGCCAGCGCCATGCCGACGATGGTCAGGAACTTGCCGCGCGCCGCATCGTTCACACGCGCCACATCTTTGGCTAACTGGTCGCCCTTCAGAAACGCCGTCACTGGAACGGCTTCCTTGGTTTCTTTGTCGATCATCACCGCCATACCGGTGCCGCAGTTGGGATGGCAGCCGCACGATAGCTGGCCCCAGTCGTTGGTGGGCTCGCCGCTGTGCATTACGTCGGCCCAGTCGGAGAAGGTGCTCATGAACGAGATGGGGAACCAATCGCGCGTGGGCTCGCCCATGCCAATCTGGTTCTTCACATCGTGGGCCAGATGCGACAGAGTGTAACGCTGCGCCTGGCGGCGGTCGTCCGTGACAGCTTCGTCGCGTCCGGTGAACGAAACCGGCTGGAACGACAAGAAGCCGATCTTCTTGGGATTGTCGAGCGCGAACTGGATGATGTGACCGACCTGTTCGTTGTTGATGCCGTTGACGATGGTGACTACGGGAACGATTTCGCAACCGGCGCGGTGCAGGTTGTCAATCGCCTTCAACTTCACATCGAACAAGTTGCCGACCGCGCGATGCGAGTTCGCCGCATTGCCGATGCCGTCAAACTGCAGGTAGGCGTAGCGCATACCGGCTTCGACTGCCTGCTGCGCAAACTCGAAGCTCTTGGCGAATTCAATGCCGTTGGTGGCTGCCTGCACGCTGTTGTAGCCAACCTTGCGAGCATAGCGCACCGCATCCAGGAAGTATGGCGACAGGGTGGGCTCGCCGCCGGAGAACTGCACGCTCATTTGACGCCGCGGCTTGATGGTGATGGCATTGTCAAGCATGGTCTTGATTTCTTCCCACGTCAGCTCGTGCACAAAGCCGACCTGGTTGGCGTCCATAAAGCAGGGGTCGCACATCATGTTGCAACGGTTGGTCAGATCGATGGTGAGCACCGAGCCGCGTCCGTACTTTACGGTTGAGGAGCCGTGGTTGTGCAGCTTCTCGTCGTTGTGGGCCTTAATATCGCGTCCGGGAAATACGTCTTCCAGATGCTGCGAGAAGGCGGGGTCAATGGACATCACGTCTTCAAAATGGCCGTGCTTGGGGCAGTCCTTAACCATCAAAATCTTGCCGTCGCGCTCAATGATGGTGGCTTTGATTTCTCCGACCTTCTCGTTGAGCAGGATTTCGACCGGCAGTGTGCCGTCCAGAATCTGTTGCCGAATTTCGGGTACGCATTTGGGGCACAGGGAGTCGGTGGTGCGCGGCCAGCCGAGGGGCGGCTTGGATTTCTCCCAGGATTTGAGCAGAGGCTGGTCAGACCACTTCGGTGTGGGGGACGGATTGACATTCATCCCGTTCAGGCGCGAAAACACCGCCCACGCGCCGCTCGCAGCAACGGTGGCTACCTTTTCCACATATTTGATTGGCTTGTGCATGTAGTCTCGCTTTCTCCAGTGCGGAAACCAGGTTTCCGGGGGTCGAACAAATGGTTGTGCGCTTCAGGTCCTGGCACTCTGGCGTGGGATTCCCACCGGCACCCGCGCCTCTTTGTAGGCAGCACGATGTTATTGGAAGGAAAGGGGTTTACTCACGGGAAAGACATCGAACGGCAGAAAATCGGAGCCAGATGGCGGGATTAGGAATTGGTTGGAACGGCACATTCCTTCCCCGCCACGTGAGTTGTGTCGAACAGGAGTGGAGCAAAAGCGTAGGAGGGGATGGATCAGTGCCCGCCCTCGTCTGGATGAGCTGCAGCCTCGGTCGAATTTGAGAGGATCGCCAGCACGGAAGGCGGTAGCTTATCGGCGTTCGCCAGCAGCAGCGAAACCTGCCACATCTGGTCCGAGGACAGACTCTTGTTGTAGGCTGGCATGCCGGTCAGCCGAATGCCGTTTGCGACCTTCCAGTAGGTTTCGCCCGGTTCGTCGTCGGTCACGCCCTTACCCCGGAGAAGGTGCGGAGGCTTGGGGAACTCGCCGAGTGCGATGGCGGATTGTTCCTTCCCCGGAAGCCCGTGACAGACCGCGCAATTCTCCACATAGATATGTGCCCCGGCAACGAGATTAGCCTCGTCCGGTTGCATGGGCGGCTGACGCGTCATTTCTTTGCGCAAGTGAGCATGCAAGGCCATCCGCGCCAGTTGCTTCTCGAACGGCATCATCGGCGCCGAAGTGGCGACGGGCGCCATTCCAGATGCAAAATAAACGTAGACAAATAATCCGCCCACCAGAATGGTCAGCAGTACCCCGAGCGAAAATCCCTTCATCAGTTCTCCCTTGGCCATGATGCTAAGTCTTTGACCTCGCGCATTGATGCAACTCCGCCCTAGTGTTCTATCACTTCACGAACTCCCCTGTACCGCCGTTGGCCCATGGGTTGTAGGTAAGGCTAAACCGCACACGATCCGAGATGGGCGGGTGGCTGTAATACAGAAACACGTCCACTGGATTTGGATCTGGGTCTGCTAAACCCACTTCGCCCAGCCTCTGGAAAGCTTGCGCCGCGACTTGACCGGAATCTGGCGTCAGGCCGTGGGTGACCTCTAGTCCGTACTGGTCGGCCTGGTGCTCCTGGTAACGGGTGGCTAGGCTGGTCACAGGGCCGGCTAGGAAAAAGAAAACAGAAGCGAGCATCATCAGCGCCGGCAGAGAAGCCCAGTCGTCGAGCCCACGAATTTCCCAAACCGCGCGCCACCGCGACAGAACCCAACCCATGCAACGAAATGCCAGATAAAAAAACAGGAGCAACAGCACGGCAAAGAAGCTGAGTGCCTTCACCACATGCTGAAGCACATAGTGGCCCATCTCATGCCCTGCGACGAAAACGATCTGCGGCGTGGTCATCTTTGCGATGGTGGTATCCCACACCACGATGCGCTTGGAGGCCCCCATCCCGGTCACGTAGGCGTTGAGCGAGGTGGTCTTCTCCCCGGCTCCCATCCAGAACATGCGTTCCGGCGGAATGTTCTGACCAGCCCGCTGCACCATCTTCTCCAAATCGATGGTGAGCGCCGGATCTTTCTGTTGTAAAGGTTCGAACTTGTGGAACATGGGATCGATGACCCAAGGCCCAATGAAGAACAGAAAAATGGCGATGGGCATGGCGAAAAGCCAAAAATAGAACCACCAGCGCTGTGGACTCCGACGAATGACTACGTAAAGCAGCCATATCAGGAGAACTCCGAGCACGAGCGAAACCAGCTCCCCTTTGGCCCAGTCCCAACTCCAGGAACGCCACCCCTGCACGGAAAGTCCATATTGCTTCTCCACCCACTCGCCGTAGATGTCCAGCGGCAACGAGAACACTGCGATGGTAAGCAACAGAAGCGGCGAGAAGACCAGACTCTGCAAAAACCGGCGAGACGAGAACGATTCCGCCCAGTCGCGGTATTTCGCCGAAAGCTTCCAGCGCAACACCAGCCAAAATACGATCAGCCCGTAGACAAAACCAAGCAAGGCCAGACGAAAGCGAATCCGCCGCAGATTGTGAGCTTTCCGATAGAGTTCGGGAGGAAGCGTGTAGGCCTTTACTTGCGAGACTGTATCGGGAGCGGCGCTAGCGGCCGAAGGCGAGGCCGGAGCTTGGTAACTGATTGTCCGGGCAGAAGGCGGTGGCGCGTAGGATGACCCATCCCACGGTTGAGTCCGGGCTAGGCCCGCCCCAGTCAAGAGAGCGAAGAGTATTGGAAAAGCGAAGTAAACTATCCTCATGCTGGGGTGCTCCCTGGAACATATCAGTCTCAATCACCCGTGGAATCAACGTCAAGCAACTCTCTCGGTTAGCGTCCTGCAAAGCCGCGAAAACGTGATCTACTCGAGGATTTCGATTTCAACAATTCCAGACTTATTTCCTCCGGAAGAACCGGGTGTGACGCAGATCACAGCGCAATGGTTATGACCACATTTAACATGAAGTGCTCAGGCCTACCAGCCTGAGGGGAGGATGTCATGAGGAACTGGTTGCTGTTGGCGGTAATACTGCTGATCGGTGCGCTTTTTGTAATGGCCCAACAGGGCTCAAACCCACCCAACGCCGCTTCGCCCGCCCAACAGTCGATTCCGCCGGAAGCCAAGAACCAGGCTAATCCGGTGAAGCCGACTACGGAATCGCTTGCCGCGGGCAAGAAGCAGTATGACTTCGATTGCGCCATGTGCCACGGCAAGAACGGCGACGGCAAAGGCGACATGGCTGCCGATTCCAAGGCCAAGGTCACTGACTTCACCGATCCGGCCACCCTCAATCACAGGACCGATGGCGAACTGTTTTATGTGACCAAGAACGGTAAGAGTGAGATGCCGCCGGAAGGCTCGCGGGTCAAAGCGGAAGAGATTTGGAACCTGGTCAACTACGTGCGCTCATTCGCAAAGGCTGCCAAGTAGATCGTTCGTTGCAGTCGGGCAGCCGTCAGATCCACCCAGCGGGTTAAATTGCGGCCTTCTGCAGAAGTTCGGCCGCTACCATGTCTTCCAGAGCGCAGCCTACGCTCTTAAATAGCGTGACTTCCTCGTTGTCGCGGCGAATAGCAGTCTTGCGAGTGAGCATTTGATGCAGATCGGCGAGGATCTGCGTGCGTGTGATCACCCCTTTGGCAAGCGGGATGATGAGATCGCCAGCCTCGGCGAGAGCGCTTTCGAAGGTATCCACGACGATGCGCGCGTTGCGCACCGTGGCGTCGTCCGATTCGCGAGTATGGGGTTGAAATCCACCTACCAAATTGACATGGGCCCCGCGGCGGAGCAGGTTGCCGTCGAAAAGCGGTGTGGGCGAAGTAGTGCAGGTGCAGATGACATCGGACTCTGCGGCACAGGTGCGCGGATACACCGGCTGGATGGAGAGGCCCACTTCGGCGGACATCTTCTGCGCAAAATCCCGGGTGCGAGCGGGGTCAATGCCGCAGACCAGGTACTGCTCGAATTTGCGAACCAGCGGCATCACGCGAAAGTGGGCGCGGGCAAGCTGTCCAGTACCAAAGACGCCGAGGGAGCGGACCGCTGGCCGGGCGAGGTGTTGAGTGGCGACGGCGGAGGTGGCGGCGGTGCGGAGTGCGGTCAGCCAACGTGCGGGAGTTTGAAAAAGGGGCGCGCCCGTCCGAGGATCCAGGAGCGAGTAGGAGGCCTGGACGCGGTCCGCGCGCTCCGCATTGTTGTGCACGATGGCCATCTTGACCCCAAAGGAATCGCTGGAGGCTTCATAGCAGGGCATGATGAGCAGGATGCCATCACGGGTTTGGATTTGCGTGCGCACAGGAAGGGTCATCGACGGGAAGCGGCGGCGAAAAGCATCCTCGATGGCGGCAATGAGGGCGGCCGGATCCAGCAGGGCTTCAACATCGGCTTCGGTAAGGGTCCGCAACAGATTCCTCCTGGCAGGCGTGCATCCAATGCCTGCTTTCAATTAAGATACTCCGGCCACGATGAACCGCGAATTTCACAGAGCGTACAGCCAACAATTGCAGCGGGACATGGACGCGCTTGTTTTCGGACATGCCGGCCACCCCCTTGTCGTGTTCCCCACCTCGATGGGCAAGTTTTTCGAGTACGAAGACCGGGGAATGATCCGAGCACTGGCGCCTAAGATCGAGGCCGGGGAACTGCAAGTGTTCTGTCCCGACGCGGTCGACACGGAGAGCTGGTACAACAAGGGCGTTCACCCGCGCGTCCGGGTGATGCGGCACATCCAGTATGAAAACTACATCTTGCAAGAGTTTTTACCGTTCATCCGCTGGAAAAACCAGTCCCGTGGCCTAGCGGTAACGGGATGCAGCTTCGGCGGATACCAGGCATTGAATTTTGCGCTGAAGCACCCGGATGCGGTGACGCAATGCATCAGCATGGGTGGGGCGTTCGACATTCATCAGTTCCTGGATGGATATTACGACGACGACTGCTACTTCAATAATCCGCCGGATTTTCTGCAAAATATGAATGATGACTGGTTTTTGAACCGGTACCGGCAGATGAAGATCGTATTGGCCACCGGCGAATGGGACATGTGTCTCGACCAGAACATCAAGATGTCGCATTTGCTGGACGCCAAGGGCGTTCCGAATTGGCTGGATATCTGGGGAGACCATTCGCAACATGATTGGCCGTGGTGGCAAATGATGGCGGTGAAGTACTTCTAGTGGTCGAGTTCAAATATGTTGAGGAGCTTCTCGTGAAGAAGATCGGGATTTTATTTGGGATGGAAAACACGTTTCCGCCAGCGGTGGTGGAGAAGATCAACTCCATGAAGGTGGAGGGAGTCACGGCGGAGTTCGTCAAGGTAGGCGGAGTGAAGATGGATGGTGGAAACCCCTACCGCGTCATTATTGACCGCATTTCCCAAGACGTTCCGTTCTACCGGGCATACTTGAAGAACGCCGTCGTGCACGGGACGATTGTGATTAACAATCCGTTCTGGTGGACTGCCGACGACAAGTTTTTTAATTACGCGATGGCAATTAAGCTGGGTGTGGCCATCCCGCCCACCGTGCTGCTTCCCCACCACTCGTATCCCCCGGATACCACGGAACGGTCGATGCGAAATCTTGAATTTCCGCTGAACTGGGACGACATTTTTCAGTACGTGGGATTCCCGGCATTTTTGAAACCGTATGCGGGTGGGGGCTGGAAGCACGTTTATAAGGTGCACTCGCCCGAGGAATTCTTTCACTATTACAACCAGACGGGCGACCTGTGCATGACCCTGCAGCACGGCGTGGAGTTCGACGACTACTTCCGCTGCTATGTGGTGGGACAAGAGAAAGTCCACGTGATGCGCTATGACCCGAAAGCTCCTCATGCCGAGCGGTATGTCAAGGGAAATCCGGCACCTTCAAATGACATGGGGACGCGGGTAGTGAAAGACTCCCTAACCCTGTGCCGTGCGCTGGGATATGACCTGAACACCGTGGAGTTTGCCGTGGAGGATGGAGTCCCGTACGCCATCGACTTCATGAATCCCGCGCCGGATGCAGAAGTCACTTCGGTAGGGCAGCAAAATTTCGAGTGGATCGTGAACGCCACGGCGGAATTAGCGGTGAAGAAGGCGCTCAGCGATGAGAATCCCGGAAAAGATTTGAGGTGGGCGCGGTTGCTAGCGGGAGGCTGAGGCCATCCCTGCAGACGGCCGGCCAACTGAGCCGCTTTGAGGAGAGGCATTGTTATACTAAGATGACCGGCGCCGAACTGCCGTCAACAAGAGTGACTCACTCGGGAAGGGTCTGGAATCCTGCCAATGAAACCAAGCTTCACACTGGGAATTGAAGAAGAGTACCAGACTGTCGACCCAGTCAGCCGAGACCTGCGTTCGCACATCCATGCGGAGATGATCGAGAAGGGCAAGCTGCGCCTGCAAGAGCGGGTGAAGTCCGAGATGCACCAGTCGGTGGTGGAAGTAGGGACCTCAGTGTGTGCGGACATCAAAGAGGCTAAAGCCGAGATCAAGTCGCTGCGCCGGAGCATGATCTTGCTGGCAAAGGAAAATGGGCTGCGGCTGGCGGCAGCGGCGACTCACCCCTTTGCGGACTGGCGGGCCCAGGAAATCACGGTCGACGAGCGCTATCAAAACATTGTGGAAGACATGCAATTGGTGGCCCGGGCCAACCTGATTTTCGGCTTGCATGTGCATGTTGGGATCGAAGACCGTGAAACTGCGATCCAACTGATGAACCACGCGCGTTACTTTGTGCCGCATCTGCTGGCGTTGTCAGCTAATTCGCCGTTCTGGCTGGGCATGAATACGGGATTGATGTCGTACCGCTGCAAGGTGTTTGACAAGTTTCCGCGCACCAATATCCCAGATTATTTCCCCAGCTGGGGCGAGTACGAGAACTTCATCAAGCTCCTGATCAAGACCGGCTGCATCGATAACGCGAAGAAGATTTGGTGGGACATCCGGCCGCATCCATTTTTTGACACGCTGGAGTTCCGGGTGTGCGACATCCCTATGCGAGCGGATGAATCGATTGCGCTGGCGGCTCTGATTCAGGCAACGGTGGCCAAACTGTACCGGCTGCACGAAGCCAACCAGGGCTTTCGGCTGTACCGGCGTGCATTGATCATGGAAAACAAGTGGCGTGCGGCGCGATACGGAATCAACGGGCAGATGGTTGATTTTGGCAAGCAAGTCGAACTGCCGGAGCGCGACCTGATCCTGCAGTACCTCGAATTCGTGGATGACGTGGTGGATGAGCTGGGTTCGCGCGAGGAGATCAACTACATCTACAAGATGCTGGAACAAGGGACTGGCGCGGATCGCCAGTTGCGAGTGTTCAAGGAAACCGGCGACATCAAAGCAGTCGTGGATTACATCATCGAGGAGACCGCAGCGGGACTGGACTAGCGCCCGGCACACAGAGGAATGAATACTACCTTGATCCAGACAACTACTCCATTGAACAACCTGCCGTTTGACCCTGAATTGAGCCCGGGAGCCCGCAATGCGGTGCAGGTGTGCTTGCACATCCAACCCACCGAGAAAGTCACGGTCATCACCGACAACGTGAGCCGGCAGATTGCAGCCTCGTTGGTCCACGAACTGGAAGTCGTGGGTGCGCCCTACCACGCGTGGGTGCTGGAGGATCTTGCGACGCGTCCACTGATCGACTTGCCCAAGCCGATTGTGGACGACATGGAAACCAGCCAGGTGAGCATTTTCGCGGTGCAGGCGCAGCGCAATGAATTGAAGTCGCGCATGCAAATGACCGACGTCGTGAACCGGCGGAAGATGCGGCATGCGCACATGGTCAACATCAATCGCCAGATTATGTTGGAAGGTATGCGAGCGGATTTTCACAAGGTGGATCGCCTTAGCATGAAAGTAGTGGCGATCGTTGAGCACGCCAGGCAAATCCGCGCCACCAGCGCTGCCGGCACCGACATGATTGCGGACCTGAACCCGAACTACAAGTGGATCAAGACCAGCGGCATGATCACCCCGGAGAAATGGGGCAACCTGCCAGGCGGCGAGGTGTTCACTACCCCAGGAGAAGTCAACGGGGTGTTCGTTATTGATGGCGTAGTGGGCGATTACTTGTGCGAGAAGTTTGGCGATCTCAAACATACGCCCCTGACCATCCACATCAAGGGGAATCGGCTGACGGAAGTTCACTCCGTGAACAAGGAACTGGAAACGGATTTCTGGAACTACACCCACACCGACGAAAACAGTGACCGGGTGGGCGAGTTTGCCATCGGGACCAACATCGAACTCAAGGATGTGATTGGGCAGATCCTGCAAGACGAGAAGTATCCGGGAGTGCACATTGCGTTCGGCAACCCCTATGGATTCCACACTGGAGCGGACTGGTATTCGTCGACCCATATCGACGTAGTAGGGCGCCGAGTAGATATTTGGGTGGATGGCGAGCAGATCATGAAAGATGGAAAGTTCTTGATTGAGGCCTAGCACTTGTTGATGCAGAGGGATGATCAGCTAGCGGCAGACCTATTGAACCACCGGTCGTGCATCCTTTCTCCCTTGCAGGATTTTGACCATCAATGATTCCCTCACTTCGACAAAGTTTCAACGCGGGTTTTACGCCTGAGAAATTCCAGGAGCTGGGGCGGCGAATGGCTTCGAATTGCGGCGTAGAAATCCCCTTCCGGTTGTGCGAGACGCCATGCTTTTTCCGCAAATCGCTCCTGGACGAATTGGCGGACGCCGGGCGGGAGTTGATCCTGCAGTTAGTGAACGACCCGCAGTATCTGGCACGTTCGAACGCCTCCATCCCAGGAGCGTTCAATGTACCGAACGAACCTTCGCACCCCATGTTTATCCAGGTGGACTTTGGTCTGGTGAAGAATGCCGCCGGTCAACTGAAGCCCAAGCTGGTGGAACTGCAGGCATTTCCCTCGCTGTACGGGTACCAGCCGGTACTGGCCCAAGCCTATATCGATACTTTCGAGTTGGATGCGGGACTGCGCTATTACTTGGGCGGGCACGACGCGGCATCGTATCGCGCGCTGCTGCAGAGGGCCGTTGTCGGCAACCATGCACCGGAGAACGTGGTACTCATGGAGATTCATCCCGAGCAGCAGAAGACGCTGCCGGATTTTTTGGCAACCGAGAATCTACTGGGAATCAAGACGGTTTGCATCACCAAAATTGCGAAGGAAGGCAATCGGCTGTTCTACGAACGCGACGGATTGCGGATTCCGATCGAGCGCATTTATAACCGCACGATTGTGGACGAACTGGAACGGGAAAACGTCACTCTGGGATTTGACTTCCGCGATGATTTGGATGTGGAGTGGGCGGGACATCCCAATTGGTATTTCCGCATCAGTAAGTTTTCCATTCCCTATTTGAAGCACGAATCGGCTCCGACGACCTGGTTTCTGGATCGCATGGAGCGCGTTCCCGACGACCTGGAGAACTATGTGCTGAAGCCGCTGTATTCGTTCGCCGGGCTGGGAGTGAAGATCGGTCCCAGCAAGCAGGATATCGACGCGGTGCCGCCGGACAAGCGCGGCGATTACATTCTGCAGGAGCGGCTGCACTTTGCGCCCGTGATTGAGACCCCATTCGGCCCGACCAAGGCGGAGTTGCGAATGATGTATATGTGGACAGAAGAACTACAGCCTGTGCTGACAATTGTGCGCATGGGACGGGGACTGATGATGGGCGTCGATCATAATAAGGATATGGAGTGGGTGGGTTCGTCGGCAGCGCTCTATGTGTAATCTATTATTTTGTGAGCAGTGATTGGTAATTTCTAAAGGCAAGTTTGACCGCAGCGGTCACAGAGGAAGCTTTGAGGCGGCCAAGCTGCGTGTCTACCAACCAGCGACCTCTTGCGCCTGTAGCGAGCCGAAAATCATCTCATGGACATGCCTTATTGTAGTCATCGGTCGGGTCAGGCGAATCCCCCCTTAGCGCAACGATCTCTCTACGCAATCATCGCGCTGGTATTGGCGGCGCAGTTGGCTCTGCCCCTTTGGGCCCAGAAACAGGCGCAGCCCTCGTCAACTTCGGCAACGAACACGCTCCCTATCGACCCCTCGGCCCCGCTGCCGCAAGACAGTGGAGTGGCGGGACTAAAGCAGATGCTGCGCCGGCTCAGCACAACAGCGCGGCTGATGCAAACGGTGGCGCATCCCGATGATGAAGACGGCGGCATGCTCACCCTAGAGTCCCGCGGCAAGGGTGCGAGCGTGGTACTGCTGACCCTGAACCGGGGCGAAGGCGGACAAAACAAAATTGGCAGCAACCTGTTCGATGTCCTTGGCGTATTGCGCACTCTGGAACTCACCGCCGCTGACCGGTACTACGGCGTGGAGCAGAGGTTCACGCGGGTGGCAGATTTTGGCTTCTCGAAGAATCCGGAGGAAACCTTTCAGAAATGGCAAGGCCATGACGTGGCGCTCGCGGACATGGTGCGGGTAATCAGGACATTCCGTCCGAATGTTTTGGTAGCGCGATTTTCAGGAACGGAGCGAGATGGCCATGGCCATCATCAGGCGTCGAGCCTGCTGACGCAAGAAGCCTTCCGGGCCGCGGCGGACCCCAATCGCTTCCCCGAGCAGATCGCGGAGGGACTGAAGCCATGGCAAGCCAGCAAATTGTACATCGGCAACGTTTGCGGCTTTATGGCCCCGACCTGTCCGGCGGAGAACTACACCCTCCGACTGAATACGGGGAAGACCGACCCGGATCTCGGCGACTCCTACATTCAGTTCGCCATGAGGGGGCTGAAACACCAACTCTCGCAGGGAGCGGGGGGGTGGACAGTGGAACCAGGGGACCGATTCACCTTTTACAAGCTGGTCGATTCGCAGCTGCCGGGTCCAAAACCAGACAAAGAACAGGATTTCTTCGACGGAATTGATACCAGCCTGCCGGGGCTGGCGTCGCAACTGGGAGCGGACGAAGCGAAGGCGTCGTACTTGCATTCAGGACTGCTCGACATGCAGCACCGTGTGGAGCAGGCCAAGCAGGCAACCGACCCGCGCCAGGCCGCAGTCCCGCTGCTGGAGGGGCTGCGCACCACTAACCAGTTAATCGAGAAGGTCGAGGCTTCTTCGATTGCGGGTCCGGCAAAGGCGACATTGTTGGCGGAGCTGCGAACCAAGCAACAGCAGTTCCAGGAAGCGGCGAACCTGGCGTTGGAGTTGAAGTTTAGCTTGGTGCTGGATGCACCCCCGGCGGCGAACCCAGAAACTGGGTTCATGGCGGTTCCGGGACAGGCGTTCCCCGTGGTGGCGAAGTTGGAAATGCCGACCGCTGGCGAAGTGCAAGTTCACGAGTTGAAAGTGAGATTCACAGCGGCGGCAAACGCGGCAGACGACACCTGCGGCGAATTGGCTGCAGAATGGCCGCGCCAAGCGAGCAACCTCCGCGAGATGACGAAGCTGCTCCGCATAACGCCTTGCGAAAACGCACAGCCCACGCGTCCGTATTGGCACCGGGCGAATCCGGAGACGGATAGCGTCAACACCGTCGACGATACGCGATGGGCGACTCTTCCCTTCCCCCCGGCGCCGTTGCAAGCCGTGACCGAGTATGCGGTCGGAGATTTGCACGGTTCGATCACAACCGTGGGTATGGTGCGGTATAAGAACTCGGTGGCAGTGGCGGAACGGGCGTTGGCGATTGCCCCGGCGTTCTCCGTGTCGCTGGAGCCAGCGAGCCAGGTCATTCCGGTGAGCCATCAGGGCGGGACGGACATCCGAGTACTGGTGCGCAGCAACGTCAAAACCTCAGCCGGTACCGTACGGTTGACGCTGCCTGCGGGATGGAGAAGCGAACCCGCAGAACAGCGCGTCAGCTTGCAGCAGCCAAACCAATCACAGTGGGCAAATTTCCGGGTCTTCCCTGGAAAGCTGCAGGAGGGGCGTTTCGAAGTACGAGCTGCTTTGGAGTCGGAGGGCAAGACGTACGGCGATGGATATAGCATCGTCACCCGCGAAGATCTGAATATGTACTACTACTATCAGCCCGCGGTGCAGCGTGTCAGCGTGGTGGATGTGAACGTTCCCGCGGGATTGAAGATTGGGTACATCATGGGCGCGGGGGATGATATTCCCGCGGTGCTGCAACAATTGGGCTTGGATGTAAAGGTCGTGGATGCAACGCAGGACCTGAGCGGATTTTCGACCGTGGTGCTGGGAATCCGCGCATACGACACCCAGAAAGATGTGGTGACCAACAACAAGAAACTACTGGATTTCGTTGCGGCGGGCGGGACACTGCTCGTCCAATACAACGCTAGCACGGGAGATTTCAACAACGGAAAGCTTACCCCGTATCCGGCGCAGTTAAGCCGGGCACGCGTTTCTGTTGAAGAGTCGCCGGTGGAACTACTGGCTCCGGCCAGTCCCGTATTTCACTTCCCCAACCAGATTGGGCCGCACGACTTCGACGGCTGGGTGCAGGAGCGCGGACTGTACTTCATGGACCAATGGGACAGCAAGTTTGAAGCGCTGCTGGCTTGCAACGACCCGGGAGAGAAGCCGCAGAAAGGCGGGTTGCTGCTGGCGCACTACGGCAAAGGAACTTATATCTATACTGGGTATTCTTTCTTCCGTCAGTTGCCGGCCGGCGTGCCGGGGGCGGTCCGGCTCTATGTAAATCTGTTGAGCGCAGGGCGAGAGTAGCTGGCCAATCTTCTCTATGCTCTTCAGTCTCGACACATCAGAATTGGTGTCACCATGATGCGAGGCGCGCGAGCGTGAGAAGCCTTTGAACATCAACGAGGACTTCAATTCGCCTCCCTTGATCCGTGGTATGGGATTGGGAAGCGCCACGGCCCTGAACATGATCGACATGATCGGGGTCGGCCCGTTTATCACGCTACCTCTGATTGTGAGCGCGATGGGCGGTCCCCAAGCGATGCTGGGATGGGTGGTGGGCGCCTTGTTGGCGGTGTGCGACGGTCTGGTGTGGGCGGAGTTGGGTGCGGCGATGCCAGGGTCGGGCGGGTCGTACCGCTACTTGAAAGAAATTTATGGGCCGCGGGGATTGGGGCGGCTGGTGTCGTTCCTGTTCATCTGGCAGTTGTCTTTCAGCGCGCCCCTTTCCATTGCGTCCGGGAGCCTGGGTCTGGCGCAGTATGCGGCTTACTACTGGCCCGGATTGGAACATCGCTACGCCGTGCTGAATGGGATCGCAGAGATTCCACTCTTGGGGCATTTGGAGGTCAGCGCATTGGTCATGCCGGGGACGTTCGTCGCCATCGGCACTTGCGCCCTGGTAGTCCTTCTGCTGTATCGGCGGATTACCGTGATCGGTCAACTGTCCAAACTCCTGTGGGTGGGTGTGATGGGCACGATGGGATGGATCATCTTTGCCGGAGTCACGCACTTCCATGCCCAGCAAGCCTTTGATTTTCCTCCCGGAGCATTTACGCTTTCGTCCAGTTTCTTCCAGGGAATGGGCGCGGCGCTGCTGATCTCGGCATATGACTACTGGGGCTACTACAACGTCTGTTTTTTGGGAGATGAGGTAAAAGAGCCGGGCAAGAATATTCCACGGGCGATGCTGCTGTCCATCGCGATTGTGGCGTGCCTATACCTGGTGATGAACATCAGCATTTTGGGCGTAGTGCCGTGGCGCGAAGTGGCGGAGGCGGGACACGCAAACAGCAAGTTGTATGTAGTGTCGGTGTTCATGGAGCGGGCCTATGGGCCCTGGGCGGCGCGACTGGTCACGGGAATGGTCATGTGGACGGCGTTTGCGTCAGTATTTTCGCTGATGCTGGGTTATTCCCGTGTTCCGTACGCAGCTGCGCTGGATGGCAACTATTTTCGGGCGTTCGCGCGAGTGCATCCCAAGCACCGATTTCCTTATGTATCGTTGCTGGCACTCGGCGGGGTCGCCGCCTTGTTTTGTTTTCTGCGCTTGGCGGACGTGATTGCGGCGCTGGTGGTGATCCGGATTCTTCTGCAGTTTCTGGTGCAGGCGGTGGGCGTGATCGTGTTGCGAGTGAAGCGTCCGGATTTGCCGCGTCCGTTTCGCATGTGGCTCTATCCGGTGCCCGCGCTGATGGCAACTGCGGGCTTTGTATTCATTCTGTTTGGGCGAAAGAATTTCGGAAAAGAGTTGCGGCTGGCGGTGTTTATCTTGATACTGGGTTTGATCGTTTATCTAGTGCGAGCATGGCGTGAACAGGAATGGCCGTTCGTCAGAACGGCCGCCTGAGTTTCTAAATTTGCAGCGGAGGAACTGTTTATGAAGAAAGTGATGATGTGCCTGCTTCTATTGGCTGGAAGCGGCGTGGCGCTTGGGCAGACGGCAAAGGCCGCCGAACACCGGACCGTGACACAGGTACTGGAGAACAGTCTGAAGAGCATGGAAGGAGAGTTTGTCCCGGCCGCGGAAGCCATGCCGGAAGACAAGTTCAACTTTGTGCCCACCAGCGGCGAGTTTAAGGGTGTTCGTACTTTCGCTCAACAAGTGAAGCATGTAGCGACGGTCAACTATATGCTGGGTTCCGCCATCCTGGAAGAGAAGCCGCCCTTGGATATCAAAGGAGAAAACGGACCGGACGAAATCAAGACGAAGGCTGAGGTCGTGAAGTATCTAAAAGATTCCTTTATTTACATTCACAAGGCAGTGGCGACCGTGAATGAGAAGAATGCAGTCGAACCGCAGGTCAAGAGCCCGTTCGGCGAGGGCATGATGACGCGGATGGGAGTAGCAGTCATTTCCGTGAGCCACGGGTTTGACCACTATGGGCAGATGGTGGAGTATCTGCGCATGAACGGGATTGTACCCCCCGCCAGCCGCTAGATTTCAGGTACGGACCCGAATCCCCGTACCTGATTTCGTTACCTGAGGTAGGCGTCGGAACCGGTGATCCAATCCTGCCGTGGAGGCGTGAAGACATCGAGGTCAACGGTGTCTTCCAATGCCTCGGCTTTGTGGGGCAAGTGGGGCGGGATGGTAAGGACTTCGCCGGCTTTGACTACGATTGTCTTGCCGCCGATCCAAAACTTGAGTGCGCCTTCCAGGATGTACGTGACCTGCTCGTTATGGTGGCTATGCTCGGGCACGATGCAGCCTTTCTTCAGAAGAACGCGGGCGATCATGATGTCCTGGCCAACGATGAACTGACGTTGCAGCAGCGGGTTCAGCTCCTCCACTGGGATGGTGGCCCAGGGAATGTGTGCATGGGTTGAGTTCAGGCTGTTTTCGACGTTCGACATTTATCGACTCTCCTGGAGTCCTAACCAACAACAGCGGTCTGCCAGACAGTGGAAACGGCCTGGATGCGGGTCACGGCTTCTTCTAACTTTGCAGCGGAAGATGCGTACGAGAACCGCACAAAGTCTTTGCCCGACTCACCAAAAGCAATTCCTGGAATCGCCGCCACTCCAGCCTCTTCCAGCATGATGCGGCACACCTCTTCGGCGGCCAAACCGGTGCCCGACACGTTGACCCAGGCGTAGAATGCGCCGTCGGCGTGGGCGCAGCGGAAACCAGGAACGCGGCTTAGTCCAGCGACAAACTGGTCGCGGCGCCGCTCAAACTCGGCCACCATCCGTGGCGTGGCGCCTGCTGGATCGCGTAGGGCCTCGATCGCGGCGTACTGCGAGAACTCGGCGACACAGGTGTAACTGTTGATGGCGAGAAGAACCAGCGCGGGAACGATCTCGCGCGGCGCAACCGTGTATCCCAGTCGCCATCCCGTCATGGCGAAGCTCTTCGAAAAGCCATCCACAATCAGGGTGCGCTCCGACATCCCCGGATACGACATCATGGAAACGTAACTCTGCCCGTAAACGATGCGGGCGTAAATTTCGTCGGAGATGACATAGAGGTCATGCTTCACCGCAAGCTTGGCAATGCTTCGCTGGACTTCGTCCGTATAAACAGTGCCCGTGGGATTGTTCGGCGAGCAGGTCAGGATCAGCTTGCTGCGGGGTGTAATCTTAGCAGCGATCTCGTCGGGATCGGGTTGAAAGTCGCGACTCTCATGCAGGGTGAAGGGGACGGCCACAGCACCCAGGCCGAGGGTGATGGAGGGGTAACCGGGGAATCCAGGCTCAGGATAGAGGACCTCGTCGCCGGGATCGAGCAGAGCCATCATGGCGAGGAAGAGGGCTATCTTGCAGCCCGGAGCCATGACGATGTTGTCCGCGGAGACAACCAGGCCGCGCGTCTGACGCAGGTAGCGAGCAAGTTCGGCACAGAGCTCGGGGACTCCGGCCATGGGGCAGTACCGGTCTTTACCGGCACGCAAGGATTTTTCAAGCGCCTCAATCACCTGCTGTGACGCATGAAAGTCGGGCTCGCCCAGTTCGAGGTGAATGATGTTTCGGCCCCGGCGCTCTAATTCGGTGGCCTTAGCATAGACCGTAAGGGCGCCTTCGCCGCTCATGACGGACAATCGGGAAGACAGAGGTCGCATAGGGTGTTCTCAGCTCTCAGGTTTCAGCGCCCATTCAAGTCGTTCACTAGCTCTTGGACCAGCCGCCATAGCCGCCCGCCAGCGAGAGGATATTTTTGAAACCCATTTTCTTGAGCATCCATCCTGCGAGCGCGGAGCGACTGCCGCCCCCACAGTAGAGGACCATCTTCTTTTCTTTGTCGGTTGTGACCTGGTCAATTCTCACTTCCAGTACACCCCGCGGAATCGCGATCGCCCCAGGAATGACGCCGCGCGCCACTTCTTCCGACTCCCGCACGTCGATGAGCACGAAGTCTTCCCCGGATTGCTGCATCTGTTTGAGTTCGGCAGGGCCGACCTCCTGGACTTCTTTTTTGGCTTCGTTCACCAGCTGGGTGAATTCAGGCATCATGGCAGCACCCCTCCTCTTCGACTGAAAAGCTAGTTTAACAGCCCTCGGACTTGCCTACGACGAGATTTTCGCCTGTAATAGGTGGCCGTGGAGAAACTACGGGTTTTATTGCGCGCTGAGGAAATAGGAGCTCGGGTGGCTGAGATCGGCAGCCAAATCTCCCGCGACTTTTACGGCGAGCCTGTGCTGTTTTTGGGCGTATTGAAGGGATCGGCAGTTTTTCTGGCGGATCTGGTACGCGAAGTCGACCTGAACGCGACCTTTGACTTCATTGGGGTCGCGAGCTACGGCAAACGGGACGACGCGGCATGGGAGTCCACTGGCGAAGTGCGGTTGACCAAAGATGTGGACCAGTCTCTGGAGGGCAAAAACATTGTCTTGGTAGAAGACATTCTCGACACCGGATTGACATTGACCTATCTGCGCAAAGTCTTGCTCGCGCACGCCCCCAAGTCGCTGAAGATTGCCGTGCTGCTGGATAAGCCATCGCGCCGGAAGTTGCCGGTTGCGGCGGATTATGTGGGATTCACCATCGCTGACGAGTTCGTGGTCGGGTATGGCTTAGATTACGCGGAGCAATATAGGAATCTGCGGGATGTGTGTGTGCTCGAGGGCCATTGAGCACCGCGTGCCCGAGCGCATCCTAAGCAGCCTCTGAACAGTTTTCCAAGAATGAGCGGCTGTTATCATAAGGACAGTGGGAACTCCCAACACAGCTATTCCCAAGGCTTCTGAGGTCGATCCACTTCTTCTGGAAGTGGCCGACGTGATCAACTCTACACTCGACCTGGATACCACCCTCCGCCGGGTTGCCGAGTTGGTCCGCAAAGTCATTGACTACGAAATTTTCGCCATCCTCCTGTTGCACGAAAAAACTCAGGACCTCTTCTTCCGTTTTCAGGTAGGCTACCCACCGGAAGTGGCCGAGCGCATGACCGTTAAAGTGGGCAAGGGGGTGACCGGGCGTGCCGCACAAACCCGGCGCGCCATCCTCGTCGATGACGTCACCCAGGAAGAAGACTACCTCGACGTAGTTCCGAACGTTCGTTCGGAACTAGCGGTCCCTCTCATTGTTAAGAGCCGCGTCATTGGGGTCATCGACCTGGAGGCACGGGAAAAGGGTTACTTCACTGAGGAACACAAGCGGTTGCTGACGCTGATTGCGTCGCGGATGGCCGTGGGCATCGAGAATGCGCGCTTGCATACGCGCACCTCGCGCCAGGCCCGCACCCTGCTGCTGCTGAACGAAATTGCCCGCGAGTTGAGCTCCATCCTCAACTTGGATGAACTCCTGCAACGCATCGCCGACCGGCTGACTCGGCTGATTGATTATCAGATGTTCAGCATCCTGCTGATCGATGCTACCGGAGAGAAACTGTATCACCGGTTCTCGCAGCGCTTTGGAGAAAACGTACAACTCAAGCATGAGGTGCAACTGGGGCGCGGCATTGTGGGAGCGGCGGTGGCGAGTAAGCAGGCAGTGCTGGTCCCGGACGTGAGCAAAGATCCAACGTATATCTTGTTGAACCGGGAAACGCGGTCTGAATTGGCTGTGCCCCTGGTCTATAAAGACCGAGTCATTGGCGCGCTCGACATGGAGCATACCCGGCGCGGATATTTTACTGAAGATCACAAACGGACCATGACCACCCTGGCGGCGCAGATTGCGATTGCCATCGAAAATGCCCAACTTTACGAGCAAATCGCTCGCCAGGAAAAACGCTTGGAGCGGGATTTATCGCTGGCGCGGGAGTTGCAGTTTCGGCTGCTGCCTCAAAAGCGTCCTGCCCTCAACAATCTGGAAATTAGCGCCAAGTTTGTTCCTGCGCGGGCCATTGGCGGCGATTTGTACGACTTCTTGAATTACTCCCTCGGACGCACCGGCATTGCCATTGGAGACGTCAGCGGCAAAGGCGCGCCGGCGGCCATTTATGCCGCCCTGGTGAGCGGAATCCTGCGCTCTCATGCCCCCATTGAACCCGGTCCCTCGGAAATGCTCTCGGCAGTCAACAATTCGTTGGGCGAACGCCGCATCGAAGGGCAGTTCGTATCCATCATTTATGCGGTGTGGGATGCGGAGCGCCGCACCCTGCAGGTGTCGAACTCCGGGTTGCCACGGCCAATCTACTGCCACAACGGAAAAAATCAAATCATCGACGCCACCGGCCTCCCCCTCGGACTGTTCGATGATGCCGAATATGACGAATTGAAGTTTCGCTGCAAGCCCGGAGATGTGTTCGTGTTCTTCAGCGACGGTATCCTGGACGCGCACAACAAGAACGGCGCTAGTTTTGGACGCCATCGGGTGGAGCAGATTGTGGCTCGCGAAGCCAAGAGTGGTGCGGAGGAGATTGTCACCGCGATTTTTGCCGAGGTGGCTGAGTTCGCCGCCGATGTCGAGCCTTTCGACGATCAGACCGTGGTGGCGATCAAAGTGAAGAGCGGAGTGGCGAAGCGCAAGTGACCGTATCCTCGTCCCCACCCCTCGTGCGACCACCCGCATTTGGCTACTGCACCCTCCCGTCCGGAAAGCTCGAATTGGGCTGTGAACAGCGTCCCCTGATCCAACTGGCGGAGCAGTACGGAACCCCGCTCTACGTGTACTCAGCAACCGGAATCCTAGACCGGCTGGCCATGTTTCACCGCGCGTTCGCGCATATCCGTCACACCATCTGTTATTCCATCAAGGCCAATCCGAACTTGGGCATCCTGAAGTTGGTGGCACAGAATGGCGCCGGGTTTGATGTGGTTTCGGGCGGGGAACTGGAGCGGGTGTTGCGAGTCGACCGCACCCTGGCCCGCCATGTGGTGTTCTCCGGCGTGGGCAAGACACGCGCAGAGATGGAACTGGCGTTGCAAAATTCGATTCTGCTGTTCAACGTAGAGAGCGCAGCCGAACTCAAAGTGCTGATGGAAACTGCGACTCGTACGCAATACGTTGCGCCGCTAGCCATCCGAGTCAACCCGGATGTTTCAGCCAAGACGCATCCCTATATCTCGACCGGATTGCAAGAGCACAAGTTTGGCGTTCCCATTGAGCAAGCGCGTCGTCTGTATCGCATCGCGGCGAATTGCCCGTTTATGCGGGTCGCAGGTGTCAGCGTCCACATTGGCTCGCAGATTTCAGACGTGAGTTCGTTTGCCGCAGCAATGGACCGGGTCGCAGAACTGGTGACCCAGTTGCGCGACGATGGGCATGAGATCGAGTATGTGGATGCGGGGGGCGGGCTGGGAATTTCGTATGACAAGCCGCAGTCAGACTTTGCGAAGCACATCGAGAAGTATGCCCGAGCGGTCACGAAGCCGCTGAAAAACCTGAATGTGCGGCTACTGCTGGAGCCAGGGCGATCGCTGGTGGGATTCGCTGGGGTCCTGTTGACTCGAGTCCTCTATCGCAAGACGAATGGGAACAAGAAGTTTCTGATTGTCGATGCCGCAATGAATGACCTGCTACGCCCGGCGTTGTACGGAGCGCATCACGATATCGCGCCGCTCCTCCTGCGTTCTGGACGCGTGCGGCGGGAATTGACCGATGTCGTCGGGCCCGTGTGTGAAACTGGAGACTTTCTGGCGCGCGGAAGAATGCTGCCGGTGGTGGCGGAGAGTGAGTACCTGGCGGTTCTGGATGCTGGGGCCTACGGCTCCAGCCTGGGATCGAACTACAACACTCGCATGAAGCCCGCGGAAGTGCTGGTGCAGGGCAAGGTCGCGAACCTGGTGCGGAGGCGGGAAACCGTGGACGACGTGTTGCGCAATGAGAAGTAGCTAAAGCGATTCCAGAAAATTCGTGACGGCTCGCAGCACGGGCTCGGGTTGCTGGATGTGCAGGGCATGGCCGAGTGTCTCGAATTTCACATGCGCGCAGTGGGGCAGCAAGCGGTGGGCAGCGGAAACGTCTTCATCCGACATCAGGCCGCCAAGCGCCGGGCTCGCCTGCAGCAAAAGCGTCGGACACTTGATCTTCGTTAGAATTTGTTCCGGTTCCCAGTCACGGATCGAGGAACCGTCCAGCGTCATTTCGAAGACCTCGGGATCCAATTGCAAGAGGCAGCGTGCCCATGAGAGCAAGTAAGCCTGGTCGTTCCCGGGCATGTCTCCGATGATGACCGGGCTTCTCACACCGGGAACGCGCAGCGGAATCTTGGCCAGGCCTGCAGCGGTTTCCTCGAGGCTGCCGCCCTGGCGGGCAAGGTCGCGCAATCCTGCAAAAAGCGCCGGATACATGGTGCCGCCGAACTCGTAGTGAAAGATCATATTGTCGCCCAGGATGAGGCCGCGAACCAGTTCGGGACGGTGGGCGGCAATCCACATGGCAATCATGCCGCCCAGAGAGTGTCCGAAGAGGACCGCAGGGCCCGGGACCGCGCGCTCCATTAGCCGGATAACGTCATCGGCGTACTCGGAACCGTAGTAACCGTGCGCCACATGGCTGGTGCGCCCGTGGCCTCGCAGATCAGCCGCAAAGATGTGCCAGCGCAGAGAAAGTGCGGGAATCAGAGAAAGGAAGACTTGCCAGCGGCGCCCCAGTCCGTGCAGAAGCAGCAGCGACGCACCGGAGTCAGGCCCTTCCGCGTAATTTACTTTAACCGCCCCGGCGCTGAAGGTGTGCTCGGTCAACCCCGAGTGAAGCTCCACCACTTCGCTCATCGACCGTGGTCCTCAGTGGCTCCGTCATACACCAACTTCCCGCCCACCCAAGTGCTTAGGACTTTCACCTCACGAATTTTTTCCGTCGGAATGGTGAAGATGTCGTCGCTCAGCAAGACCATGTCGGCCAGTTTGCCCGAAGTCAGCGATCCTTTTTCCTTTTCCTGAAATTCCGCGTAGGCGGAACCCATGGTGTATGCATACACGGCCTCGGCAACGGTGAGTTTCTGTTCCGGAAACCAGCCCTTGGGGTTCTTGCCGTCCAGCGTGGCGCGGGTAACGGCCGCGTAAAGCCCCATCATGGGATTCAGTGGTGCCACGGCCCAGTCCGTTCCGAACGCCAGGTGTACACCGTGGTTCAGGAAAGTGCGGAACGCATAGGTTCGGCTGGCGCGGTCATGGCCAATCCGAGGCTCGGCCCAGCGCCCGTCGTCAATCGCGTGATAGGGCTGCATCGAAGCGATGACGTTCAACTCGGCGAACCGGTCGAAGTCTTTGGCGGCCATATGCTGCGCGTGCTCGATGCGGAAGCGGCGGTCGGGAGATTCCCGGTCTCCGCTGCCAGTACGCTGGTCGTGGGCCGCCACGATCTCCGCATAAAGGTCGAGCACCGTCGAGATGGCGCGGTCCCCGATCGCGTGGGTGCAGAGCTGAAGACCAGCGGCATCGGCTTGCATCATCCGATCGCGCATCAGCGATATCGGGTGCATTCCGTCAGCAAGCAAGCCGTGATTGTCCGGCTTATCCAGAAAGGGCTCAAAGAAGTAGGCAGTGGCGGAGCCCAGCGAACCGTCCGCGAAGGCCTTGAGGGCGCCGATGCGCAGGTAAGGACCACCGAACGCATGGCGGATCCCGATCGTGGTCAGGTCGTCCACCTGGGTGATGAGGGGGGCCGCGTAAATGCGGGTGGTGAGTTCGCCGGTCTGAAGCAGTTCGGCATAAACCGCGATGTCGGCGAACGCCGGATCCATGTCTTGCACGCTGGTAACACCGAGTGCAGCGGCGTGCTGGAGCGCCCGCCGAGCCGCATGAATGCGGGCTTGATGGCTCATCTCGGGAATCACTCGGTCAACCAAACCCTTCGCGGCGTCTTTCAAGCAACCGGTGGGATTGCCCTGGGCATCGCGGACAATCATACCCCCCGGCGGATCCGGCGTCGCCGCTGTGACGCCAGCGAGCTTGAGCGCGGCAGAATTGGCGAGAGCCATGTGCCCGTCGTAGCGGTCAAGAAAGACTGGGTTGTCCGGCGTCACCGCGTCGATCATCTCTTTCGTGGGAAGATTGGGCGGAGTCCACTTGGTCTCATCCCAGTCGCCACCGTCAATCCATGCGCCTTTGGGAGTCTTCTTGGCTTGCTCGGCGATGCGACGCACAAATTCTTCCGAGCTGGGAGCGTCGTTCAACTCAGGATTATCCAGCTGCGCCCCCCCGCTGATGAAGTGCACATGGGAATCATTGAACCCGGGCAGAAGCACCTTGCCGTGTGCATCGACGACAGTTGTGTGGGCACCGCTCCAGGCTTCGACCTCGGCATTCGATCCCACGGCAACAATGCGGTCCCCGAGCACGGCCACAGCCTGAGCTTCGGGATGGCCTTTCTCGACGGTCCACACTTTCGCGTTGGTAATAATGAGATCGGCAGCAGGCTTGGCGTCCGCGGCGAACGAAACACCCGCGACCAGAGCAACAGCGATGAGATGGACGATGAGTTTCAGCATCGCTGACAGTTTACCGCAACGGTGGCCGCGGGCGGCGAAACCTCGGTGGAAGCGAAGAAGCCTTCCGCTTCGTCAGCAAGCAAGGCTCCCCGATTACCGGATGAATGCACTACTCGATGATGTGAAACGAATAGAGCTTGCCTGCTGAGGCAGCGCTCGAAGACGCGACCGCTCCCGGCGGTAGGAAACCATACTCTCCGGCTCCGAGGTTGGCCGGAAAGATTACGCTAAAGGTGCGAGGCGCCAGCTTCTTACTCTCAAATGGAACCACGTCGCGGGTAGCTCCGCCCGCCACGTGCATCACTCCCCCAGTGACCGTGCGGAACTCCCGGTTGTCCTGGTTCTTACGCAGCCGCAGTAGCTGGTACTCGGTGACCGAAACTCCTTCCGGAGCGACAATCAGGAATTCAATGGGCGAGGTGTAGCTGTTGCGGCTGCTGGAACCTGTGAGATGACCGTTGATATCTCCCTTGAGTACTCCGGCCGTGGCCATGCTCTTGAGCACGCCGCCGGTCTTCCAGTTGACAACCTCAGGCAGAACTTCGGTCCATGCGCCCTGCTTCTTGGCATAAATTCCGATCTCGTTGGGCAAGGACGGGTCACCGGACGCCAGAGCGCTCGACGCGGCACCGGTCGGAGCGACCGCTGGAGCCGGGCTCGCCGAGGGATCCATCATGACGCTAATCACGTGGTCGCTAACCGAAGCGCTCTTCAATTGGACAAGCTGCTCGGTGGAAAGATCGAACGTCTGATTTTTCTTCTTGAGTTGTTGAATAACGATGTCTTCGCTGAGGCCGGCCTTGGACATCTTAATCACGTCCTCCACCGTGAGCGGATGAGCGACGGTTGCAGCGTTCTTGGTCTGCGCCGCCAACGGCACTGCGACGGCCAATGCGACCCCGAGAATTACAAAAGCGAACTTAGAAACATGGCCCATGACGAAGTGCCTCCTGAAGGTTCAATTTAAATACGCCTAATGATAGCCCTGGGATCGAGCCATCAACCGTTTTCTTAGCACGTTTGGAAAAGGAAAAAAGGGGGCAGAGGGGGCCGCCCCCACGGAGCACCCCTCACCCACCGGGGCGAAACTTTGTGGGGCTGTCTTCTAGACTGGCGAAAATTGGTGCGATACATCGGCTTCCCCCGGATAATCGAATCTGATACCGTGGCAGCAGTTACTCTCACTGAAGCCGAACCGGACAAGCCCAGCCGACCGAACCACGGGTTGCCCGAGGTTATCCTTCCCCAGAGGATCGGGTTCGCCTTGCCTTCGACGGCGGCACCTGCGGTCACGACTGTCCGCAAACTCCAGTGGAGATATCGTTTTTTTTCATCGGTGTTATCCCAGCAATCACAGTCGATCTGATCACGTTGCTTTCAACGCAATGGCTTCTTACAAAGTGGGCAATGGGCTCGCTCCGAAATGAGGATCACACCGCTGTACACACAGTGCTTGCAAATGAAATGCCCATTGGAACAGGTCTGACCCCCGCTCAATTCGTGGTCGTTGCCACATGAATCGCATGTTCGTTTCGACATCGTCGCCACCACCCCCTTTGCCCTCTTGCACACTTCACCGCAAGCGGCTAGACTCGGTCAACTGGCCGAAGCTGACACGAGGTGGCGATTCGTGACATTTACCCCGTTTCAGCTCTGGGCAGCTGGTTTCGTGGCTGCTTTCTCCCCCACAGGCTCCGTGACCGCAGGTTCCCAGTCAGGGTTTAGAGCTATGGCCGACACTCCGACTGCCCAGTGCAGATTGGATTCGTGGAAAGACATCGCCGCATACCTGAAGCGCGACGTCAGGACGGCGATTCGATGGGAGCAGGAAAGGGGTCTGCCCGTGCATCGAGTACCGGGCGGACGACGCAAAGCTGTATTCGCCTACGCCCACGAACTGGACGCCTGGCTGGTGCGGGAAGAAACCGGCTACGCCGAGAGCCCGAGGCCGTCTGCGCCGGTACTTCGATCGTCTTCTCCTTTCGGTTCTGCCGCGCTCGGATTGAACACCCGCGAATTTCCTTCCGCGTCCCACTCCAGCCCGATGTCTGCCCTGGACGATTGGGAACAACTTACCCCACGCAAAGTTGGGCCTTTGCTTCCCTTCCCAGCGCAGGCCGCCGCTACACCTTCTAACGACCTCCACCCCGGCGGAAGCGCCGTCCGCACTGCCGACCGCCTGCCGTTTTCGACGCGATCCTGGTTCAAACTGGCTCTGGCTGGTGCCATGGGCGTGGCCGCGATGGCGTTGTGGGTGGCTGCCGCCAGAATGAGCGCACCGCACAGCCTTGTCAGGATCACCGGCGAAACCCAACTGACTAACGATGGGCTGACTAAGGCCGGCCCGGTTCGCACGGATGGCGCCCGCGTCTACTTCACCGTAATCACCAACGGCCTGCATTCTGTCGCCGAGGCTCCTGCCACTGGCGGCCAGACCCATTTGCTCCCGACAACATTGGCGGATGTGCTGCTGTTGGATGTTTCGCCTGACGGGTCCGAGTTGCTGGTGGGTAGTCCTACGCCAAACGATCTAGCGGAGCCGCACCTCTACTCCATTTCTGCAGCAGGCGGCACGCCGCGACCGCTGGGGATGGTCACCGCCCACGGCGCACTCTGGGCGCCAGACGGAAAATCCGTATTCTTCTGTCATGCGGCGGAAGTGTGGACCATGAAGACTGACGGAACAGACGTGCAAAGGCTCCTGGCCACCGATGGTTGGCCGACACTCTTTGCGTGGTCGCCGGACAAGACGAAACTAATGTTTACCATCGCTCAACCCGGCCGCGACCTCGACACGATTTGGGAGATGGATGTCCACGGAAATGCCCGCCACTTGGGTCCAACCGCTGACTTGCAGCAGATCGGTGGGCTGGGGTGGCTTTCCGCTGACTCGGTCTTGGTGTCGGCACACCCTGCCGGCGAGCGCCGAGGGAAGCTCCTCGCCTTTATGACGGAACCATCATTTTTTGGTCGTCAGCACCAGGAATTCACCGAGCCCGTTACTGATTTATTGGACATCGACTCTTTTGTCGTGAGCCGCGACGGCCTGCACCTGTACTCCTACGCTCCCAGTGAGGCAAATGGCGAGCTATTGCGATGGGACGAGAAATCTCGTCAGTTTCATCTTTTTCTGCCCAACCTTTCGCCGACGTTCGTGGCATGGTCGCCTGACGGCAGGCGCGTGAGCTACGTCAAAACCGACAGTACCTTGTGGAAAGCCGCAGCCAATGGCAGCGCACCCCAACAACTGGTGTTCGCGCCCATGCAAACCATGCTGCCGCAATGGTCGCCTGACGGCAAGATGATCGCGTTCACCGCGCGTCTTCCAGGCAAGCAGTGGCGGGTCTATCTCGTTCCCAGCGACGGCGGACCCCCTCAGCGCCTGACCACGACTGAGTCGGTAAGTAGCGAGGGGGCGACAACCTGGTCCTCCGACGGCCGAGCCATTATTTTTGGAGAAATCGGTTGTCGCCTTCCCGGGAACTGCGCCATTCATCGGGTCGATCTGAAAACGCGCACCGCCACCATCCTTCCCGGATCCGAGGGGCTGCGAACCGCCCGCTGGTCACCAAATGGCCGTTCTGTGGTCGCGCTTCGCGAGAATACCAGGGAGATGCTGCTGTTTGACTTCGCAACCCGGAAGTGGACTTCCCTCGCTCAGCCGGTTACCGGAGACGACTTGGCCTGGTCAAAGAGCGGCGAGTATGTTTATGGGTACAGCCGCTACTCGACTGATCCGGACGTGTTTCGAGTGCATATTCGCAGCCACCGTAAGGAGCGGGTCGCGAGTCTGACCGGAGTAGAACTGGCTGGCGGTTCCCTGGGTAACTGGATGGGCCTGGATCCACAGGATGTGCCGCTGTTCTATCACAATGTTCCAGCCCAAGAGATCTATGCCTTCAATCTTGATGCCAGATGACCCGGCCTAGTGCGGCGGCTCCACCGGCGCAGGCGTCACTGGTTTTGCCGGTTGAGCATTCTTGTCCTCCCCTTTAAAAACCCCGACAATCTTCCCAAAGAATCCCTTCTTCTTCTTCGCGGGATCCTGGCCTTCCGGATTGGCGGCTTGGCTCGGGTCCGGCGGAGCGCCCGGCTTCTGCGCATCGCTGCCAAAGATGCGGGAAAAAATTCCCTGCTGGCCTAGAGTTTGATCGCAACTCTCTTTCGGCTCGGTGCCCTCGATAAATGAAATGGTATATGTCTCTGGGCACGCGGGTGTCGGCAGCCGATTAGTAGTTTTGTCTAACGCGACGGCCACCACTCCAGCCGGCGGAGAAAAGCCTCCCGCGTTGGAATATTGCGGCAACGTCACCGCCTTCTTCATGAACTCGGTCCATATGGGAAGTGCGCTTTGGGCTCCACTCAAGTGAATGTCGCTGTAATCGTCGTATCCCACCCACACGATGCAGAGCAAGTTGCTGGTGTATCCGGCGAACCATCCGTCATGCGAGGTGCCGGTCTTGCCGGCAGCGGGTGTGTTGAAACCACGCGAACGTACTCCGAACGCGGTGCCAAAGTTCATCACCCCTTCCATCATGTTGGTCATGATGTAAGCCACCCGTGGATCAAGCACATCGCGCTTCTGGGCCGGGAAGTCCATCACCACATCTCCGCGCGCATTACGCACTGAACTGACCAGCGTGGTGGAAATGCGAGTACCGTTGTTGGCGAAAGCAGTATAGGCGCTGGCCATATCCAGCGGCGTGGCGTCATAACTGCCCAGGGCCATCGCGGGCAGCGGCTTCACCGACGCGATGCCGGCATTCCGAGCCAGCTCCGCCACTTTGTCATAGCCCACTTCCTCAGCCAACTTGACGGTGGCGTTATTCAGAGAAAGAGCCAGCGCGTAACGCAGCGTCACATCGCCGTGGTATTCCTCCTTGTAGTTGCGCGGCTCGTAAATCTGGTCGCCGTAGGAAAACGTCGTCGGTGCATCGGTGACCGTGGAAGCCGGAGTGAATACCGTAGCCGATCCATTCACTGCGGTGTTCACCGCAGCCGCATAAACAAAGGGCTTGAAGATGGAGCCGGTGGGCCGCTTTGAAATGGCGTGGTTGAGCTGGCTGGTTCCGTAGTTGCGTCCACCCACCAGGGCGAGGACACGTCCGGTGTGCGGATCAATCGCGACCAGGGCCACCTGCGCTTGGGGGCCGGGCGCGACCTTGGTTTCGTACTTGCCCTTGGAAATTTTCACTGTGCGCGTCCGCAGGCGGGTGACCTGGTCGTCCACTAGATTGATGCCCACTTCCACGGCATGGGCCGCTGCCTTCTGCAGATCCGGATCGAGCGTAGTGTAGATCCGGTAGGCTTGGTCGTTGACCTCGCGCTCGTTGAGCTTGCTTATGACCGTATCGCGTACCAGGTCGATGAAATAGGGCGCGTCGCTGGCTTCTACGTTGGGCGGCGCCAGTCTCAGCGGCGCAGCTTTGGCGCGCTCGGCTTCGACATGCGTAATCGAACCGGTTTCGTACATTGCGTCCAGTACGGTGTTGCGACGCTCCAACGCCCGCTCGGGATGGCGGTACGGAGACAGCGCGCTCGGCGCTTGGATCAGCCCCGCCAGCAGGGCCGCTTCCGGTAATGAAATATCTTTCAAGTTTTTATTGAAGTATGAGCGCGAAGCCTCTGCAAAACCGGCGATAGTGAACGATCCCCGCTGCCCCATATCTACCCGGTTTGCATAGAACTCGAAGATCTGCTGCTTGCTGAACTTCTGCTCCAGTTGCATCGCAATCATCATTTCCACCAGTTTGCGCTTGAACGTCTTCTCCGGGGTGAGAAAGAACGCGCGCGACAACTGCATGGTGATGGTTGAACCGCCCTGCTTGTGTCCCATGTGCGTGATGTCAATCACCGCAGCTTCGGCGAGCCGGATGAAATTCACCCCGTTGTGAGTGAAAAAACGTCGGTCTTCGATGGCGAGAACGGCATCCACCATGACCTTGGGAATCTGGTCGTAGGTCACGATCTGGCGTTTGGACCGCTGGCCCGAGTCAAAAAGAGAAGTGATCAGCTCCGGCTCAAGTTCGTAGGCCAAGAGGTCGCCCACGCCACCACCGCGAATGCTCTCCACCTTGCCTCTACTCACCGTAATCACAGCGGGATCGGGACTGTGATAGGACTCAGCGCCCGGGTGAATTTCGATGGAGTCGGCGCGCAGGCGGAAAGAGCCCATGGCGGTTTGGTCTTTGTCGGAGTATCCCGCGCGGCGTAGCTGGCTGGCAATTTCGCGAACGTCCACCGCCTCCCCAACCCGCACTACCTGCGGCCCGCCGTAAATCTTGGCGGAACTCGAAAAGACCGGCTCGCTGAAACGCTTGGCAATAATGCGGTCGTATTTCACGTAGAAGAAGGTAAAAAAGGCAGCTACGATGAGCGAAAGTGTCAGGAACGCGATGATGGCGGCGCGAATCACAGGATCTTTGCGTCCCGGAATGATGAATTTGATGGCCACAATAGTGTTAGACGGTTGGCGCGCCGATTACGGATGAAATCCCAGAGAGTATTTTATATGAGGCGCGAAGGATGAGGGGTTGGCGGCCGTGGGTCGAGGCGAACACTTGCAGCGAGGGCGTTCCCGGATGAGATTTTTTTGCAGGCTTGATTTGGGTGGCGCAGCGTTCCACCGCGACGGCCACAGTTGGGTTTCCAGCCTCGCCTTCAGCGGCTGCGGCAGCGCTGCTTGGCGGAACATTCTTCTACCTTCGGCTATGGAAAGCTCTTGTTGTCAGACGAGGGCTGGAAGTGGAGGAGGAATTTGTAGCCGGGAAGTTCGACGGCGACCTCATAGTCCGCTGCAATGGAGACGATGACCGCACCGGGGTTGCCGCCGCGCGTGACCCGCACCTGCTCTGCCGAGAGCGGCACGTCCAGGGCGTGTGCGCTCTTCAGCACATGGCTGCGGATCTCATCTTCCGACTGCCGGCTATAGGTGGCCGCCAGCGCCTGAGTTCGGAACACATCTTCGAGCTGATAGTTGGCCAGGTAGGGCGGCAGCACCCGCGCCGCCGCAAGAACCAGAACGGCAATCAAACCGAGGCCGGCAATAAGGCGAACTGTCGCCACACCTTCAACATAAACCCCCCGGTGAGAGTCTGAGTAGATTACGAAAGGGGGCGTCAGATCAAAGTGGTGGTTGCAGCCACTGGAACAAGCCGCCCCATTGCCGAACCCAGGTCCGCTTCGCTTAGAACTTCCCTGGACGAAGCAAGCTTCCTAGGTGCTTCACCGCTTCTTCAATCTTCACGTCCAGGGTTTCCTTCTGCGCCCGGTTGACCACTTCCACCACACCGTCGCTCGCTTTCTTGCCCACGGTGACCCGGTACGGGATACCCACCAAGTCGGCATCCTTGAACTTCACCCCGGGGCGCTCGTCGCGGTCGTCGAGGATGACGTCGAAGCCCGCAGCCTCGAATTGGCGTGCAAGGTCGTCGGCAACGGCGGCCAGAGCTGCATCTTTCACGTTAGTCGGAGTCACGACCACTTCAAACGGCGCAATCTGCGGCGGCAGGCAGAAACCGTTGTCGTCGTTGTTCTGCTCGATGGCCGAGGTCAGAATCCGCTCAATGCCGATACCGTAACTGCCCATGATGGGCGCGACCTCCTTGCCGTTGTGGTCGAGCACACGGGCGTTCATTGACTCGGAGTACTTGTAACCCAGCTTGAAGATGTGGCCGATTTCGACCGCGGTATCAATGCGCAGTGGCGCTCCGCAGTTCGGGCAACCTTCTCCGGCGGCGGCGGCGCGCAGGTCGGCATAGGCGGTCGGCGTGAAGTCGCGTCCAGGCGTCAGGTTCTTCAGGTGATATTCCTCTTTGTTGGCGCCGCCCACCAGGTTGACGCGACCCTTCAGCGCATCGTCCACCAGCAGAACCGCCTTGCCAGAACCGCTCAAGACGTCAGCGAATTCAATGCCGCGCGGCCCCAGATATCCAGCCGGGGAGCCGAACAAAGACTTGATCTCGTCCTCCACCATGGGGCGGAATTCCCTGCCCTGCAATGCAGTCGAGAACTTGGACTCGTTCAATGGATGATCGCCGCGCATGAAGACTACCACCTGACGCAGGGATGACTTGCCGGTCTTGGCATCCATTTCGGTGGCCATGTACGCCAGCGTCTTGATGTTGTTCTTTGGCGAGATGCCGAGAAACTTCGAAACATCTTCAATGGTCTTCATCGCCGGCGTGTGCACTTCCATCGGCAGGCCGTCGCCTTCCGGAGCGAGGTCTTGCACCGCATCCAGCTTCGACGTCGCCTTCTCCAGGTTGGCCGCGTAGTTGCACTGGTCGCAGCTCACCACCTGGTCCTCGCCGGCGGGCGTCCGCACCATAAACTCTTCCGACTGCGAGCCTCCCATCGCCCCCGAGTGCGCCTCAATCACCATGTATTTCAGTCCGCAATCGTCGAAGATACGGCAATACACATCGCGATGTTTCTGGTAGGACACATCCAGCCCGGCGGCGTCGATGTCGAACGAATACGCGTCCTTCATGATGAACTGCCGCACCCGCAACAATCCCGACTTGGGGCGGGGCTCGTCGCGGAACTTGGTTTGGATTTGGTACCAGATCTGCGGCAATTGTTTGTAGCTGCGCAGCTCCTTGCGGGCGATGTCGGTCATCACCTCTTCGTGGGTCATGCCCAGGCACAAATCGGCGCCCTTGCGGTCCTTGAGGCGAAACATGTTGTCGCCCATCACCGCCCAGCGGCCGCTGGCCTCCCACAGTTCGCGCGGATGCAGCGCCGGCAGCAGGAATTCCTGGCCGATCGTATCCATCTCGCGGCGCACGATGCCAATGATCTTGTTGATCGACCGCTGACCCAGGAACAAATAGGAATAAATGCCGGCGCCCAGTTGCCGAATGTATCCCGAGCGCACCAGCAGCTTGTGGCTAGCGACCTCGGCGTCCGCCGGGGCCTCGCGAAGAGTGGGTATAAAAAGAGTCGACCAACGATGCATGAGTTGTCACTTTCGAGGAAAAGTGGAACCATGATTGTACGTTGATGCTTGCGCTTTTGCCCAACCGGAAAAACCGGCATGGGACGCTCAGGCCCTCGCCCATTGCCCGTTCCGCCTTGAATCACTGGTGGAACCTCAGTGCCGCAGTGCCCCCTCTCCAGCTAAAGGAAACACTCGCGCCATCGCAATACTTCATTTTTTGGTCTATTTGTTATTATACCTTGTTTTATTGTTGTATCCGCAGTACACTTTTACTTGACAATCCCTGAGGGGCCTCATGACAGTAGCTTCGAAGACGGACATGAAGGTCGCCGATGAAGTGTGGGTCGCAGTCGCCTTGCTTCACCGGGAGCACGCGTCCCGACCCGATTTCAGCATTGAGCAAATTAGCCAACGGGCTCAACAGGAAGCGGGCGCGGAGCCGCTGCGGCCTGGTGTCTACGTCCACATCGTCCAACACTGTGTGGCCAATCGTGCGCCGAGCCCTGGCCGCTACCGCATGTTGGTGGAAACGGTTCCTGGGCGTCGCAGACTGTTTCGTGCGGGTGACCCCTATCACGCAGCGCGCGAGGGGTCAAAGATTCATCCTGCTGTCGAAGAACTCCCGATGAAATATCGCGACTTGATCGAGTGGTATCGGAAATGGGACGCCTCGGCATCCGCGAAGCGAATGATTGAAGATCCTATTCTCGCGCTGATCGGGCTGGGGAAGCACATCTGGGCCGACGAAGATCCTGACGAGTACGTGCGCCGCCTGCGCGAGGGTTGGGAATGAGCCGCGTATTCTGGGACACCAACCTGTTCATTTATCTACTTGAGGACTACAAGGACCTGTCGCAAAAGACTGCCGCGCTGCGCCGCCGCATGATCGAGCGTGGGGACCAACTGCTGACCTCAACACTTACCCTGGGGGAAGTTCTAGTCGGGCCGATGCGGGTTGGAAATCAGGCGACCTGCCGGGAATATGAAGAGCTTCTGTCAAAGGGCGCGGTGCTCATTCCATTTGACGTTAAGGCAGCAAGGATCTTCGCCGTTTTGCGAGCAAAGAATCTGCAACTGAAAGCACCCGATGCCATTCAGTTGTCCTGTGCGGCGAGCGCTGGTGTAGATCTATTCATCACCAATGACGATCGCCTGCAACGCGAGCAGGCGCCGGGCGTACAGTTCGTTACTTCGCTGGATCGAGCCCCGATATAAATACTTAGCAACAATCAAAAATCCCCGCCCAAGCTATCCTCGGGCGGAGCTTCTTGCAATCTCCATTCCTCACAACGCCAAACTGCCTTACGTTCCTTCCGACCAGCTCGCCAAATATTCTTCTTGATCCGGCGTCAGCCGATCGATCTTGATGTTCATGGACTCCAGCTTCAACTTGGCCACCCGCTTGTCCAAGTCATCAGGCACTTTGTACACTGCGTTTTCAAGCGACGCATGGTTCTTGACCATGTGCTCCACCGACAAAGCCTGGTCGGCAAAGCTCATGTCCATCACCGAAGGTGGATGGCCTTCCGCGGACGAAAGATTGATCAGGCGTCCTTCGCCCAACAGGTTGATCTTGCGTCCGTCGCGCAACGAATACTCT
>JANYBT010000065.1 GCA_025360645.1 Acidobacteriaceae bacterium
CGAGATCGTGTTGCGCGGCGCCGCTGCGAAGTCGGGCAGCGTCACCACCATGGCCAATGCAGACATGCACGCCCACAATACCTTCGAGCACCGCGACGCAGTCACGCCCAAGACAGGCGACCTGAAAATCTCCGGCAACAATCTGGTGTTGGAGATTCCAGCCGCCTCGGTCACGGCGGTGAAGATTTTGGTCGGCTAGAATCGCAAGCTAAAGTTAGCAATGGCGCAAAGTTAGCGCAAGCCAAAAGGGAAGCGGTGTCGGGGCAAACTGGGCTCCGTCCGGTTTCCGGGGAGGGGGCACAAACTTCCGGGAGGGGGCGCGAGGTTCGGGGGGAGGCCCTGGTATTCGGTGGTCCAAGTTTCGGGATGGGGCGGCCAAAAATATCACCCAGCTATTTACTGAATGGTAATATGCGACCAAATGAGTCCGGGTTAGCGGTTTAAAGGCGATTTAAGGGCCGCCTTCCGTTCGGATGGCCTTTGGGGTCCCCCAGACCCTCGATCGTCGTCCTAGGTACCTTAGAACGCAAGCAAATGGCATCCTGGGCGAAGAGTCGACAGCCCGAACTGCCTTCTGGGATCGGCTTTTCCCATCCGAAGTGCGCTTTCGTCAGGATCTCAACCCCGTTTCTATCACAATTTGCCTAGATAACTTGTTAAATCTATTAGACCGGACAGCAATATGTACAGATATTCGCCTCAGATCTGGTGCAAAATGGCAACTGGAGTGAGTTGATCTTGAAGGCGCTCCGGGGAACGGACTTCAGTTGTTCCGCTCCACAGGAGCCTTTAAGCCCTGAGACCTGACAAAAGTCTAAGCGCGAACTCTCCACCAAGGGGGTGAGGCCGCCCAGCCTCGTCCTCCCCTTGGCAATCGCGCAAGGGCGGGGCACTTCCGCCCTAGATCGGCAACCGGCATCGCTCTTAGGATATAGTTGCCCAGGAAGGCTCAACGGAGCGGGGTGTCGGGGGCATCGCTGCCCGCCCTTGCAAAGAACGCAAGGACGGGGCACCCACGTTTGTTGTGGTTGGACAGAAGGCATGAAGGGTGGGCCACCCGCCAGTCATTTCTATCGTTTTTATGTCACTCCATATCTATTGCAAGGCGGCTTGCGCAATACTATAGAAATCTTTTACCCATCGCTCCATGACAGTAATACCGCCCTCTGTAAAACTGGCTAGTTCGTACACTACTGGCCTATGAATACTCGTGAAACATCCCGTGGAGAGAGCCTCTTTGCAAGTCCCCCTTTTACGATGAACGTAGAAGTTGCGAATGCGCCTAACGGTATCCGCAGGGGAATTAGACGCACCCAATGCCGCAGACACATCCGACAAATTGTTGATACCGAGTCTTTGTGCCGCATCTATGCACTCAGTAGCTCTCTCCCATCTTGGTTCATAGATTTTGTTCTTGTAAAGGCTCAGGAGAATAGGTACCACAGCCGAGCGGTTTAGTATGTCCGCTCGGCTCCTAAGTAGTTTTTTTCTCCAAGTGTCTTTATGCCCCCAAATGCTGAGATTATTATGGTCTCCCTGCAAAATCTAGCCCACCCATCATGCAGTCGAAGAACCGACATTTCGCAAATTAAATTTGATTGGCGGGTTCTTGGAGACTTAGCAGCCTTGTCAAATTCTGACAATAGCCACATTGTTTCGAGATGAAAACACCTCAGCGTGTCCACAAAATTCCTCTTCGCCATCGCCGCACGTTCCTTTAAGGAATATTGCCAGTGATGGCTTTATAGAACCATTCAAATCTCTTACGCCTACTACCGACTCTAGTCGTGCTTGATTTTGACGCCTTCCAGAAATCGGTATAAGGTGCAGGTGGTTCGTCTGATCCGGCAATTATCGACCCCAGTTTCAGTACGTTGTCCCTAACTTGGTCGATATTGGCGAGTGGAACACGAGGAGGCAACGTATGCTGTAGCGGATCGCTCTCCGGTATCCCGATTAAAACATGGGCCAGTGCGCTAAAAAGCATCAAAAGATGGGGCGGGTTCAACACTGGAGTTTCCGTTAAATATGGACAGAAATCAATCGCAAGTCGCGACAGTACCAAATCTAGATCGGCAATACGCTGAGCATCGAACGAGTTGTCATACTTCGTGTATAAAGCATTGATTTTAGATTGAGCTCCGTCTTGGATTCCTTCGAGAAGAAAACCAACCATTTCAGCGGTAAGCGAATCGTCGAGCATCCTAAGACGATCTCTGGTACCCAAAATAGCGAACTTTTTCCACAACGGCTCTCCCCAATGCCTTGACGCATTTCGGATCGCTCACTTGAACTCGCCTAGTTTGACTCCTGCGCGGGTGTGCGCCCGACGCCGCAGCGCGCTCTGGCCCGTCTATTTAGGCGCGGACGCATCGCCGGGGCTGGGGTCCGGCGGGCTCGAATCTAGCAGTTTCACGAGCACTCGCTGATGGTCCAGATCTTCGCGCTCCAACTTGCTGGCCAGTTCCAGTTCGGTGGTGGACTCGGCTTGACGTCCCAGTCGCGCGTAGGACAAGCCCAGATAGTAATGCGCTTCGCTGAGCGACGGGTCCACCGCTATGGCGCGTTGCAACAGGTTGGTTGCAGCATCATACTGCTTGCGTTGAAACTGCACCCGGCCCATTCCCAGCAGCGCCCCGGGATGGCGTGGGTCACGATCGAGGGGCCGCTGAAAATGTTCGCTGGCATGGTCCAGTTGGGCTTCGCTTAGATCGAGCACGCCTAGTTCCACGTAACTTTCCGTTTGAGCAGGCGCGATTGCGACGGAGCGCTCAAACTGTTGGCGCGCCTCCGCCGTCTGATGCAGCGCGAGCAGCACGACGCCCAGGCCAAAGTGTCCGCTCGCGTCTTCCGGACGAAGCCGCACGAATTTCTGGAACAGCTCCCGAGCTTCCTCGTATTTACTCAGCCCAATGCGGGTGCGGGCCAGAGCGTAGAGGGCGGAGGTGTCTTCTGGCCGCGCCGCCAGCACTTGCTCGAAGGCAGTGGCAGCGTCGGGAAAGAGCGACATGCGCAGCGCGACCATGCCAAACTCAAAGCTCACTGCAAGATCGTCAGGCGCGGTCTTGCGCGCCCGCAACAGCAGCGACAGTGCTTTCTCCGCTTCGCCTTGAGCGGCCGCGGCCCGTGCCTGGCCGCGAAGTGTAGTGACCAGCGCGGCGCGAGTGTCGGTGCGGGTGGGGTCGAGACGGACGGCGGTCTCCAACTCGGGGAGCGCATCGTCGGGGCGTTGGGCTTCAAGATAGAGCAGTCCCAGGCTGGCATGGGCGCCGGCATACTCTGGCTGGAGCTCAATTGCCTTGCGAAAAAGTCCTTCGGCGTCAGCGGTGCGGTGTTGCTGGGCGCGCACGATCCCCAGCAGATTCAACGCACGATACTCTTTGGGACTGCGATCGATGACGGTTTGCAGTTCGGCCTCAGCCCCCGCCAGGTTGCCTTGTACCATCAACTCGGCCGCGGTGCGCAGTCGAAGCGAATCAGAGGCACCCGAAGAAAGCTGGGCTTGCGCCAGCGCTGCTACAGCCAGCAGCACAGCGACAGTCAGCAGCATAGAGACGCGCGCCAGAGAGAGCGGAACGCCCGGTGCCAGTCGCAGACGAGGGATGAAGTTCATGGACGGTTGCAGCAAGATTAGCAATCAAAGCGGGAAGAAGCCAAGTTTTGAGGGAGCAGAAAAATCGGGCTGCTGCGGAGGCATGCGGCCCGTGCGAAGGCAACTCTCTTTAGAACTCGACTCTGGTTAGAACTCGACTCGCAACTGCAACTGAATTTTGCGCGGCCCAAGCAGCGTGTTGTTCGGATCCAAAATCCCAAAGTTGCGTGAAGTTGGATTTAGATCCGGAGGCCGGTTAAAGATGTGCCGGTTGAACGCATCCAGGAAGCTGGCCTGGATGACGAAGTTGGTGTGTTCGGTAATCGGGGTCCGCTTGATGAGGTTAAAGTCCTCGCTGAGGTACACAAACGATCGCACTTCGCCCGTGGTGCGGGTCTGATTGCCGAAGCTGTACGGACCGCCCACCGGGTTGCCGTTGGTATCCAGTCCAACCCCGGCATTGGGGTCACTGAACGCCGCGGGGTTGAACAGCGAATCGGTGAATGGGTTGAAGGGCCCGTTGCTGTAGGCCTTGCTCGCCAGTGGCTGGCCCGCGACGCGATTGAAGCGGATGGCTCCGGCGAATCCGGGGACGCCGGTGGCGCAGCAGAAGGAGAAGGGCTGTCCGCTCTGGTAGCGCTGAATGCCGCTCACCGACCACCCGCTGACCACTTTGTTGGTGATGCCATTGCCGCCAGCCAGGAAATGTTTACCTTTGCCGAAGGGCAACTCATACACATAGCTCACGACAAAAGTATGGGGTACGTCCTGGTTGCTAATGGCTTTTTCGCCACGTTTATTGAAGGGGTTCTGGGCGCTGCCGCCGCCATGCAGGGTGGCAAAGAAGGGCAGAGCGCTGTCCGCATCGGTGAGGGTCTTGGACCAGGTGTAGGAAACCAAAAGGTTCAGACCGTTGTGAAAGCGGCGACGACCCGAAATCTCCAGGGCATGGTAAGTGGACTGACCCAGGTTTTCCAAAGCGCCGTCGGTGTTGAAGCCGCCATATTGCGGGAACGGCACGAGTGCCTGTGCCACACTGTTGCCAGGATTGAAACTGGCGTAAGGCAACTGGATGCCCGCCGCCACCGCCGCAGGAGAATTGGTCGCAGCCCTCAACAGGCCGCCCAACTGCAGTTTGTCTGGAGTGATGGAGTTGACCGCGTTGAAGTTGGTGCGCAAGTGGGTGGAGTGCTGACCCACGTAGGCGATGCTGAAAATGAAGTCCTGCGCCAGCTCGTGCTGGACTTCCAGACTCCAGTTGTTGATGGCTGCGGGACGCCCATAGGAGGGGTCAATGTATTGCGGCCCCTGGCCGTTCAACTGCGACGGATCGAAGTTCGGCGGCGGGGTGTAGGCGGGGAAACCTGAATCCAGATTGAAGGCGGGAGAGAAGCCGTCAAAACTCTGGAAGGCTGGAATGGATTTGAAGCCGGCGCGGTTGAAGCCACCGAAATCGGCATAGACCAGCGGTCCGTAGAATAAGCCGTAGCCGCCGCGGATCACGGTTTTGGGTAGTGATTCCGGAGACCAGGCGAAGCCGACGCGGGGGCCAAAGTCCTTGTAGTACGGGTTCGCCCAGTGCTCGTTCACGTTGCCGCTGCGACCCGGTCCCTTGCCAGCAAAGACCAAAGCGCCGAGGTGACCGTCGGCGCCCGGATTGGGCGTGGTCAGGCTGATGTTGGAAGTGTTGCCATCTTTGGCGCGGCGGGGAATATCAGCATCCCAGCGCAAGCCCAGGTTGACGGTGAGGGTTCGGCTTACCTTGTAGGTGTCCTGGATGTAGAAACCGTAGTAGGGAGAGATCCAACGCGGCTGTCCGGCAGTGTTGGTCAAGTTGCCTTGATCGACCTGGCCCAACAGGAAGCTGGCGAATCCATTGCCGGCCAGACCGCTGCTGATGTTGGTGCCCTGGTTGGTCTCCTGGGTCTGAAAATTGTAGGTGCCCGAGGTGTTGCTGAAATCGAGCGGGGAATAGATCTGCAAGCGGTAGTCGATGCCCGCCTTGAGATTGTGTTTGCCCTTCAGCCAGGTGAGGTCGTAGTTGAGGCGATAGCCGTTGTCGATGGTGTCGCCGTTCACGTTGTCCCCCAAGCCGTGCACGGCATTGAAACCGCCAAAGTTGAATTGGGGGAACACGCCTTTGAGGCCGGTGGTGCCGGTAATGCCCAACTGCGCGGCCCAGTCGACGCCCGCGGGAACGCCCGCGCCGACGTTCTTACTGTTAGTGCGGTTGTAGCCCAGATTCAAATGGCTCAACAAAGTTGGGGTGATGGCAAAGTCCCAGCCGGTCCGAAAGTAGTGGGTGGAGAAAGACTGATTGCGGCCTTCGGTGGCAGGATTGGGGCCGAAGGGCAGATTGGAGACGCGCACGTTGTCGCGCGAGGAGTAACTGAAATAGAGTTTTTGCCGGGAGGTGAGATTGTGGTCAAAGCGGAAGGTGGTGGTGGTGTCGAGAATGGGGAAGCTGAAGGGAAACGAGAAGTTTATATTCAGCGAAGTGTTTTGCGGGCCGGGAAAAAACGGTAGCAAGTTGTTGGCGACGGTGGAAAAGCGATTTTGGGGAATGATGTTGCCGGGAAAGGCAGTGCGGCACTGGACGCTGCCCACGGTGCGTGCCGTAGCCGGGTCAAAGATCTGGCCTTGGTACACCGGGGTTCCGTCACAGGCGTTGATGCCCAGAGGTGTGGCGGTGGTGTTCAAGGTTTCAGTGAAGTTGCCCTGGCGTTCTAATGCGGTGGGCACCCGGCTGGTAGTGACGCCGCCCTGGGCCTCGCGATACTGTTCCCAGGAGAAGAAGAAGAACGTCTTGTCCCTGCCGTTGTAGAGCTTGGGAATCCAGACGGGGCCGCCGAAAGTGAGGCCGTAGTCATTTTGGCGATCCTTGGGGCGCTGGAAGCCCTGGCGCGCGGCCGGGTCGGTGAGTTGGGAAAGCTGGTAGTTGTTGGCAAAAGTGTTGGCATTGAGGTCTTCGTTGCGGAAGATTTCATAAGCGCTGCCATGGATTGAGTTGGTACCCGTCTTGGTGCTGAAGCTCTCGATGCCGCCGGTGGTGCGGCCCAAGTCCGCGGGAAGAGTGGAAGTGGTGATCTTGAACTCGCCGAGGGCCTCGACAGAGGGCGCGGTTTCGTCAAAGGAGGAGCCGTTTTCCGAACGGAAGGTGGAAGCCCCGTCCAACTGAACCTCGGTGGCATAGGTCTGGCTGCCGCTGATCTTGGACTCGAAGGTTCCGCCGCTTCCGTTTGAAGTGCCAGGCCCGGTGGTGCCGGGAGTGAGGAACACGAAGGCTTCTGGAGATCGCATGGCTTGTACCACGCTGCCCAGAGCGAGAGGCAGGTCCAGCACCTGCTTGGCGGTGACGACAGTGCCCACCTCAGAAGACTCGGTCTGAATGGAGGGGGCATCCGCCTCCACCGAAACGGTTTCGGTGACCACGCCGGTTTCGAGCTTAATGTCGAGAGCGCTGACGGTACCGACTTGGACCACAACCCCCTTCTCGATGGCGGACTTGAAACCGGTAGCATTGACGGTGACGTCATAGGAACCGGGGCTCATGGAAGAGATGCGGAAGGCGCCGGCAGAAGTGGAGACGGTCTGATACTTGGATCCGGTGGCGGTACCGGTGGCGGTGATCTTGGCGCCGGAAACGACGGCCCCGGAGGGGTCGAGAACGTTGCCCGAGATAGAACCTTGGTTGATTTGAGCCAATGCACAGGCCGTCATGACGGCAATCACTAGCAGCAGTTTTCCGTAAAAACCTCTCATGCCCGCTCCTCGATGCTGAGAATAGAGAATCCCCGAATCCGGAAGCCGAAGGTTCAAAGTTGAACCAGGGGCAACTTTATGTTGATACACAGATTGGGCTAAACCGGGGATCCCCAAAACCGAACCGCATCACAGTAAACGATTACTTTGCAGAATGCAAGAGAAAAATAGTATTTTTCTACTAGTCGGCCTGGGCGGGGGATCTCACTGGGAAAACGCTTGCGCCTGATGACTCCGCGCTGGCCAACTATCGTGGGCTCGCCCCGAGGGCGGACCTGACCAATCGTGGGCCCCGTTCCGGACGCCAGCGCCTAACCAACATCCGGGCTGAAGAGCACTGAAGGGGTGGACGGAGTGCGGCATTCGGTTGGGCATATTCTCTCTGCCAGAACCAAGAAGAGGAGGAGCCGGATTCGAGAGGCCTAACTAGCGACCTAACTGATGAAATCAGGGGGACGGGGAATGGGCTGAGCGCCCAAAACCAGGGCGGTGGACTTGCGCAATACCAGCGAGGTCACCAGCACACACTCGTTGCTCTGCCTGGTCTGGGCCGGACGCTCCCGCGCCGCGAGCAGGGCCTGAAAAGCCAGGGTAGCCAACTCCGATTGGGACATTTGGACGGTGGTGAGCGGCGGGGTGATGAACTGCGCCAGATGGATGTCATCAAACCCGACGACGGACAACTGGTTCGGCACGTTGATCTGGAGTTCGTAGGCTTCGCGGATGACCCCAATCGCCGTCATGTCATTCGAGCACAGAATGGCGGTGGGGCGTTCGGCCAAGCGGACGAGCCGGCCCAGAGCAGCAACGCCTCCCTCCACGGTGTGATCGCCTTCCACCAGGAGTTCCGGGGGGGCATACAGTCCGATCTCGCGCATGGACTCTTCGAACGCGGTTTTCCGAGCCATGGCAGACATGAGGCGCAAGGGCCCGGTGATAAATGCGATGCGCTGATGCCGCAGTGCCGCCAAGTGCTGCACCGCCTGGCGAATGCCGTGCCGATAGTCAATGCGAATATTGGTAACGCCAGGTACGGTCGGGCCCACCACCACCCCCACCAGAGGCACTTTGCGGACGCGCAAATCAGCTAACAGAGAGTCTTCCATGCCAAAGGTCAGAATGGCGACGCCGTCCACGCGCCGTTCGATCATGCGGCGTACCGCCAACTCCATGCGCTTGAGGTCGTTGCCGGTGGAGGCCAACAGCATTTCGTAGCCGTTGGCGACAGCCAGGTTCCCAAAGGTCTCGACGATCTGAGGGAAAAAAGGGTTGGTAATTTCGGAGACGACCAAGCCGAAAGTTCTGCTCTTGCCGGAAACGAGTGCGCGGGCCTGGGTGTTGGGGACATAGCCACGAAGTGCCGCTGCATCCAAAACTCGTTTGGCGAGTTTGGGGTTGACGGTGGGCACACTATTGAGCACGCGGGACACCGTCGCGGTGGAAACCCTGGCGAGTTTGGCGATCTCTCGAATGTCCATAACGACGTGGAGGAAGGACGGGTCAGCATACCATAGGGAAAGCGTATTCCGGATAATGGCGAAGGGGAAAGGACGAGTGGAACAAATGTCTTGTAAACGTTTACCCGTCTGGTTTATGCTCGACCGGATATGATGCCGATCCATGCTATCTCGCGGTTTGAGTTGCGACCCCCGCTGACCGTGCTCGCTGTGATGATCTCAATGGGGCTTCTCATTGGCTGCTCGGCCAACAGTAGTCCGGTCAGTACCACGCCCCCCCACCGGTTGCCAAGACGTTTCACAACCCGGTCCAAGCGCTAGGGGCGGGCGGAGGAGTGGTGGAGGACTGCCCCGATCCGTCCATCATTACATGGCCAGATTGCGGGCGACAACTTCTGGTACGGGTACTGCACCACGGGGCCGCTGAACGACGCGGACAAGGACAGTAGCAGAAACTATCGCACGCACCTAATCAAGATGATCCAGACCGCGGACTTCGCCACCTGGACGTATGTGGGAGATGCCTTTGCGGTGCGACCGGCATGGATAGCGCCAACGGCGGGCATGTGGGCCCCCGCGATCCAATTTTTTAATAGTCAGTACTACCTGTACTATGCCGCGCAGGACACGAGCCTCCCCGGCGGTGGGGGCGCGATCGGAGTGGCGACCAGTCCGAGCCCGACGGGACCGTGGACGGACAAGGGAGCGCCGCTGGTCGCGCCGGAGGATGCGAGCTGCTGCCCAGGAACGCGGAGGTGGGCGATTGATCCGGAGATGATCCAAGCCAACGGCCAGAATTACATTTACTTCGGCAGTTATGTGGGAGGGATTTCGGCCCGCACAGTTTCCGCAGATGGGCTCACCTCCGATCCGGCCAGCGAAGTGGTTATTACCATTGACAACAAGTATGAGGCGGTGAACCTGGTGGCGCATGGCGGGTACTACTATTTGTTCGCATCCGCCTCCAACTGTTGCAACGGTCCGCTGACGGGGTATGTGGTGTATGCCGCGCGCGCGCTGAATCCGCTGGGGCCATTTGTCGATGCACAAGGCGTATCGCGTCTGGACAGCCGGGTGGGTGGCACGCCGGTGCTGGCCCAGAACGGCAATCGTTGAGTGGGACCTGGACACAACGCGGTGTTTACGGACATGGGGGGGCAAGACTGGTTTTTCTATCACGCCATTGACCGCAACGCGCCTTACTTTGCGGGGGTGAGCGGTTTCACCAAGCGTCCCGCGATGATAGACGCGCTCGATTGGGTGAATGGTTGGCCGGTGGTGCGGGGAGGCCAAGGCCCCTCGGACTCGGAGCAACCGCTGCCGGCCGCTCAAGCTGGACAAAAGAGTCTGTATGTCACTCAACTGGCCGTCGCCGACCAGCCGGGGACGGTGATGCCCGGCGCCTCTGATGAATTTAATGCTTCGGCGCTTGGTCCGCAGTGGAGCTGGGTGCGCCAGCCTGCGGTTGGGACGTACCAACTCACGGGCAATTCTTTTCGGTTCAATACCCAGGCGGCGGACCTCTTAGTGGATTCCAACAACGCGTCGGTGTTGATTGAACCAGCACCGACAGCCGACTACGTGGTGGAAACGCGGGTCACGCTCAACGTCCCGGCGTCGGGCTGTTGCCAGAATTATGTGCAGGCGGGCCTGGTGATCTATGGCGACGACGACAATTACATCCGCCTGGACAACGTGTCTTTTAATGACACGCGGCAGACCGAATTCGCGAAAGAGCTGTCTCCGGTGCCAAGCGGATATCCGCGTTATGGAAGCACCTGGATTGGAACTCCGGGCGACTCGACCTGGTTACGCATCGTCAAAAGAAGCCCAGGAGGAGTGGAAACCTACACGGGATATACCAGCAACGACGGCGTGGTCTGGACACGCGGTGGAGCATGGGCACACACCTTGGGCAGCACTGCGAAGATCGGCTTGGTATCGCTGGGAGGGTCGGGATTTGTAGCGGACTTCGACTACGTGAGGACATCCACGGTCCTGCCATAGCCCCGCGGAGAACCGGGCGGCACACATCCGCTGGCTGCACGACCAGGGCCGCGAGAAATCAATAAGGGGGAGCGCAATGGGAACCTCATCCAGACGTCAATTTCTAAAGGCCGCGGCGGTCACGACTGGCGGAGTACTGGCGGCCCGTTCCTTTGCGGCGTGGGCGCTGCCCGGGGTTGATGTGCCGGTCGCTCCTCGGCTTGCTCCTCCGCTGGCGGTGTTTGAGTATCCGCAGGTGCAATTGCTGGAGGGAGGGTTAAGCCAGCAGTTTGAAAACAATCACAAGGTGTTCTTGAATCTGGATGAAGATGGCCTGCTCAAGCCGTTCCGACAGCGCCAGGGAATGCGCGCTCCGGGCCCGGATCTGGGCGGCTGGTACGACAACAGCGATGATTTCAATCCCGCGAACAATTTTCACGGCTTTGTGCCGCGACACAGCTTTGGTCAATATGTCTCTGGACTGGCCCGGGCGTATGCGGTAACGGGATCCAAACCCACGCAAGCGAAGGTACACCGCTTGGTGCGCGGGTTCGCGGAGACGGTGGAGCCGACGGGAAAGTTCTATGCGGGCTACCGGCTCCCCGGATACACCTTTGACAAGACCTGCTGCGGATTGATTGACGCGCATGAATTCGCCCAGGATCCGATTGCACTCGAAGTGCTGAAGCGCAGCACGGAGGCGGCGCTACCGCACTTGCCGGAAAAGGCGCTAAGCCGCAAGGAGCAGGAAGCCCGTCCGCACCAGGGCGTAACGTACACCTAGGACGAAACTTATACCCTGCCGGAGAATTTCTTCCTGGCCTATCGGCGAAGCGGAGACCCACGGTATCGGGACCTGGCCAAGCGCTTTCTCTATCACGAGTTCTACGACGCTCTGGCTGAGAACCAGAATGCGTTCCCTGGCAAACACGCCTACAGCCATGTAAACGCATTGAGCTCCGCCCTGCAGGCTTACCTGGTGTTGGGCGATGAAAAATATCTGCGCGCGGCAAGCAATGATTTTCGCATGGTGCAGGAACAAAGTTATGCGACGGGCGGGTGGGGGCCGAACGAAGGATTCGTGGAACCGGGGAAGGGATTGCTGGGGGTTAGCCTGGGAAGCACGCACGCCAGTTTCGAAACTCCCTGCGGGGCCTACGGCCATTTCAAGATCACGCGATACTTGCTGCGGGTGACGCGGGATTCGCGGTATGGCGACAGCATGGAGCGGGTGCTGTACAACACGATTGCCGGGGCCAAGCCGGTGCTTGCGGACGGCACTACTTTTTACTATTCCGATTACAACAACGATAAGAGCAAGAAGGTTTACGGCAACGACAAGTGGCCCTGCTGTTCCGGCACCTTCCCGCAGTTGACCGCGGATTATGGAATCAGTGCCTATTATCCGAGCCCGGATGGCATTTTCGTGAACTTGTTTCTGCCCTCGCGGGTGGAGTGGTGGCAGAACCAGACACGCTGCTCTCTCACTCAGCACACCGGCTATCCGGCCGCGAATACAACCGAACTCCGGTTTGAGTTAGCGCGTCTGGAGCGCTTTACGGTTTATCTGCGAATTCCAGCTTGGGCGGACGAGAAAACCAGAATCTCAGTGAATGGCAAGCGAGTGGAGAAAGAGATAGTGGCCGGAAGATTCTTCGCACTGCAACGTAGCTGGAAGAGCGGCGACCGAGTGGAGTTTGAAATTGGGATGCCGCTGCGTCTGGAAAAGGTAGATGAGCAAAATTCCAACACGGTGGCACTGATGCGCGGTCCCCTTGCCCTCATTGGCGTTGGGAATCTTCCGAAAGTAATGTCCCGGGCACAGATGCTCATGGCAAGACCGGCCGGGAAGAACTCGGAGGACTGGATGGTGGGAACGGGTGGGATCAGTTTCACCGCCCGGCCGTTCGCAGCGATCGGAGAAGAACCCTATCGACTGTATCACCCACTGGAGGGCTAACCGTGGGCCGGAGTCTT
>JANYBT010000080.1 GCA_025360645.1 Acidobacteriaceae bacterium
GAACGCGCTAAGGGGATGACATCATCAACAGTTTACTACCCCCCACGGGGCTGTGGCTCACTCAGCGCGGCCCCGTTCTTTTAGTACCCCATGTTGCGCTTCCGCGATTCCTTCGTGTTCCCTAGGGTCAGCAGCGGCGACACGCGGCTGTGTTCCTCAACCACGGTGCCCAACTGCTCGCTCATGTGAACGTAGATCATCAGCGTGCTCACCTGCTTGTGCCCCGAGATGCGCTGCAAGTTGTGGATGCCGCCCCCGTTGACCAAGTAGTGCGTGCAGAAGTAGTGGCGCAGCGTGTGGGGCGTCAGCGGCTCCGTAACGGGGTCAATCCTCGCGCGCAACAGCGCCTTGTGGAACGACTGGTCGAAGGTGTTGGGGGCGCACGCTCCGCCGAACTTGTTGATGAACAGCCGGTCAGTCTTGGCGAACTTCTCGCGCTCCCGAAGCCACTTCTTGAGCAGCGATAGAGTCGAATCCTTGCTCACCGGAACGAAGCACTCCTCGGAGGACGTTGCGTAGAGCCTCACCATCCCGATGTCCCACTTGATGTCGTCCACCTTCATTTCGCACACCGCTCCGATCCGCGCCCCGGTGTCGAGGATGAGACAGGCGACGGTGAAGTCGCGCAGACCCCACCGCAGCGTCTTGTCGAATCCGTTGTCGAGCAACCTCCGCACCGTAGCCGGAGACGGAAGGTAAAACTTGGAGGGGTTCTTCCCAATCTTCGGAAGCAGAACCCGGAAGCTCTGCATCTGCTGCTGCTTGCACTCTTCCGATTTCTCGATGAAGTAGAACAGCGCGCGCAGCGTTCGGTAGACGTGGTACTTGCTGGACACCCGGAGGTCGGGGTTCGCTTGCAACTCCTCCAGAATGTCCTGCACCGTTTCCTTCTTGATCTCACCCCAGTGTTTCAGTTCCGGTTGGCGCTCTCGCAGACTCTTGGTGAAGCGCACCAGGTCGTACTCGTATTCCCTCACCGTTCGCGCACAAGAGGGGCCGTTCGCACTCACCTGCCCCATGCGTCGAGAGCGCAGAAAAGCGAGCATGGTCTCATCGACCTCCAGGCCCACCGGATTCTTGTTCGTTTCCCACGCTTGCGTCAGATTCTTCACGCGACTCGTAGGGATTATATGTCTAGCTTTGGATCGCATTTCGACTCCTTCAAGCCCTCAAAAACAGGTCAGCAACATCCCTATCTTCCCTGTGGAAATCTTTTCGCTAGTGATTGCAACAACTTGAAGGAGTTTGCAACACACAGACACTTGGTGTACCGAATTTGACGATTCATTGGAAAAACCCTCATAAAACCAGCAACCACGCGGTGTTTGTTGAATAGTATGCACATAATGTGAGTGCTCACAACCAATACTGATTAAGAGTCAGTTGCTCTGCCAATTGAGCTACGCGCCCTGATGGGGATGCGGCGGAAAGTTGCGGCCGGCCGGATGGACCGAACTGAGGGCAACTTGGAAAGTGTAACACAACGCTCTCCATTTTCGGCTCGACAAGAACACTCTCAGCGAAATAGCAATGAGCCATCGAGATGCATGTTCTGCCCTTTGTTTAGGTGAGTGTTTAGGAAGCGGAGTGGCTCAAAGGCGACGCCGCTTCCCATTGCGCACGGTACAGCCTCGATACTACTTTGCTGGCGCGGGAGACGCCTGCGGGGTCGGGCCCGCGCCGCCAAAGTTCACCTTCGGGGCTTGCCGCGAGCCTTCGTCGGCCTTGAAGTAGGCCTCGTTGGGCTTGAAGCCGGCCCATCCCGCGAACAGACTGGCGGGGAATTGCTGCACATAGGTGTTGTAGTCCTGCAACGTGTCGTTGTAGCGTTTGCGCTCGACCGCGATGCGGTTTTCGGTGCCGGCCAGTTCATCCTGCAGACGGAGGAAGTTCTCATTGGACTTCAACTGCGGATAGTTTTCCACCAGGACCAACAGGCGGCCGATCGCTCCGTCGAGTTGACCGTTCGCCTGGATTTTGTCGGCGGGAGTTTGGGCGCCGAGCAGGGCTGAGCGGGCACGGGCAATTTCTCCGTACACGGCTTGCTCTTGTCCGGCAATTCCCTTCACCGTTTCCACCAGGTTCGGGATAAGGTCGGCTCGCCGTTGCAGCACGACATCGACCTGCGACCAGGCCGACTTCACGGCTTCATTCTTGGTGACGAGCGTGTTCTTCACGCCGACGTACTGGCCGCCAATCAGCAGAGCGAGTACCAGCAAAATTACGATTGCGATAATTCCTTTTCCCATCGTCTTCTCCTTGAGAGTGCTACCGGCCCAGAGGGTCGGATGAATCTAACATGCGATCCACTTCCGCAGTGACCTGCGCAACCAGGGCCAAATAGCGACTGGCCACGTCGTTGACACGAAAATCTTTTGCGCTCTTTTTGCCCTCGCGAACCTCGAGGACGTCAATGAATCCCGAAGCATCCACACCGAGGTGTTGGGCCAGCTTCTCGATGCTCTCCCGTCTGGCGGGGCGGCCAGGCTTTCCCGCGGCGATCAAGGCGTGGCGGAACAGCGTACTGAACGCCGGAACCGAGCGCAATAACAAGTCCCAAATGCGTTTTTCCTTCCCCGCAGCCAGAAGCAGGTAGTGGCGAAGCAGGATGAGCTTCTCGCGCAGTTCGTACTCCACCTGGGCGCGATGCAGCGTCATGGGAATGGACAGAGTGGTAAAGGGGTCGTCGCCGAAGAGGACTCTGTGCGCCGACTGAATGTCGAGCAGTTCGATCGAGAACACATCCGTCGAGCGCTCTAATTCTTCGCAGCTCATGAACAGCGGAGCGCGCGGTTTCTGCTTGCTCCACCACTCCGACACCGGAGCCAGCGGCTGGAGGGCGGGCCAGGAAGCATCCACCAGCAGGCAGAACAGATTGATGTCTGATAATTTCGGGTCGTATGTGCCTGCCGCGCCCGAGCCATAGAGCAGCACCGAACGCAAGTTCGCTCCGGCCGCCTGGCGCAGTCGACTGACGAATTCGTTGATCTTGTTCTCAGGAAGCATGCTGTTGCTCACTTTCCGCTACCAACTGCCGCTCGCCCCGCCACCGCCAGAACTGCCGCCACCGAATCCGCCGAATCCGCCCCCGCCGCCAAAGCCACCTCCGCCGTCTCCACCTCGCCTGCCGCCGCCGAACATGTTGCTGATGACTAATGCCCACAGCAGCGAGCGTCCGATCGGAGTTCCCAAAACCAACGCAGCGATGATGATGAACAAGATGATCTTGCCAAGGGACAAGTGAAACTGGGGCTGCTCATGGTAATTCAGCTGGGGGAGACTGGGCCGGTCGGTGGCGATTTGGAACCCAGCATCTTGCGCAATCACGTCGGCGACGCGCGTGGTCAGCAACACGGCGGCGCTGTTGTAGTCGCCTTGGCGCAAAAGCGGCACCATTTCGCGACCGAAGCCGCCCACCTTGCCGTCGGGCAGGATAGGCTCCAGTCCGTAGCCGACTTCAACGCGATACTGCCGGTCCTGCGGGGCGAGCAGGATGAGCACTCCGTGGTCGGTGCCCTTGTAGCCGATGCCCCAAGCCTTATAGAGCTGGGCTGCATAGCTCTCGACGTCGGACCCCTCCAGCGAAGGGACAGTAACGACGGCAATTTGGGCCTTGCCTTGCCGATCTACTTGCTGGCAAATATCGTCAAGTTGGGCAACGGCGGCGGGACTTAGAACATGGGCGAAATCGCTGACGTAGTCCGTAGGACGCTGCTGCCAAACCGGAGCTGCCACAGCCAATGCAGCACTCACCATCACCACAACAAGCAGGCAGCGAGATTGCAACTTTGGCATGCCTTAAAATTGTACAGGTTAGGTCGCGGAGGTAGCCAATTGACAGCCGGTTCGAACAGGTCCGGCTTTCAGCGCTCTGCTCTCATTTGCCCAGCAACTTTTCCTGGCAACGCGGGTTTCAATTTGGCGGAGGATTGAATGAGTTCGATGAAATCTACAGCTACGACGGTGGGCAAGCTTCTCTTCGTGGCATCACTATTGGGAGCGATGTCCCTGGCGCAGGTGGGGCGGTTTCCGGGGAGCAACTATCCGAACGGAACCTATCCGCAGGGGCGTAACGGGCAGCGCCGGAATCAGCAGGAGCCTTGCTGGCAATCGGCCGGGGTTTCGAAGTCGGCCATTGAACAACATCGCCAGATCCAGGAGCAAACCCGCTCGAGAATCCAGGCGGTTTGCAGCAACAGCTCTTTGTCGCCGCAACAGAAGCAGCAGGAAATCCGGCAGATCCATGAACAGACAAAGTTGGAGATGGAGCGCCTGATTACGCCCCAGCAGCAGCAAGCGCTACGCTCTTGCCAACAGTCGCACAACCCCGGCGGCGGCGGGGTTGGAAACAGAGGCGGATTCGGCCACGGCGGCGGATCCGGGCCCTGCGGAGAGTTTCCCGATGGCCGCGGTGGTCCCACCGGTCCTCCCGTCTCCGCGCCACCGCACAACTAAGTTTCACTTGCAGAGCCAGCCTCCTGCAGTGCACGAACACTGCAGGATTTTTTATGGGAAAAGTGAAGGCCGCCCCCAGTCGAAGATGATCGCGGTGATTCGCTGGACTCCGCCCGGATTCGCTGCGCTCGGTGCAAGGGGTGAGAGCGCCAGGCTTGCGTGAAGTCCTCGGAAAATCAGGCGGAAATAGCCTTGTGCTCTTCTACCAACGTCTCACCGACCGGGGGTTTGCGTCCGCTGAAGAGAGCCGCCCAGGAACGAACTTCCACCGTCCCAAGAACAGGTCGTAAAGCTTGCGCATTGTCGATAGCCAGACTGGGCATACAAATCCTAGACAGCAGTTGTCTTTGAGGCTCCGTCAGGACTTGCAGCGGCAAGCTGGCGAAGTGGCGAAAAATCCAAACCAGCGTAACGCGATCGCGGAGCGGCGGCCGGAAGTAGCGACAACCGGCGGGCGTCTGGACGCGCAAGACACCACGAAAGAGCTTTTGCATCGACATGTTCGTGCGTGCAGGGAACCGCGAAAGTAAAGTGAGTCATTGTCGCACCGGAAGCGTTGCCCTGACAAGCGAAAACGAGCGATTCTTAACGAAACTTATTTGCACTAAATATGGTGCGATGTTACCTGCGCACCGCCGCACAACTTCACACGCCGACATAAGAAAACGCCAGCGTCTGAGGAAGCACGCTGGCGCTTGGAGGGAACTCAGGGTTGCGGTTAAAAGGTGATTTTGGCGGCGAACTGAATGCCGCGCGGACCGCCTCCGCCCAGGAACGGATTGCCAATACCCACGTCGCCGGTAGCGGTAAGAGCTAGCGGACCTAGGCCGCGACCGTTCGAACCAATCCCGGCCGAGCCCGCGTCGGTGATGAAGTTGGGCAGGTTGGGATTCGCGAAGTTGGGGTGGTTGAGAATATTGAAGAACTCCGCGCGGAGATTCAGTTTGATCCGCTCGGTTATCGCGGTGTCCTTATAGAACGAGAGGTTGACTTCCTTGAACGCCGGCCCGCGCAGCGAGTTGCGTCCCAAGTTGCCAAAGTGCCGCGTGCCAGCCAGACAGTTGCTATCGCCAGAACTGGAGATCGCCGACGCGTTGCCGAAAGTGCAGGGTACCTGGAAAGCGGTCAGGTCGAGGAAGTTAAATGGCGCCTTGCCGTACTTGATGGGACCCACCACATCGGGACGGTCAAAACCTTCACCGGAGCCGGAATAGTCGCCTTGGAAGTTGTAGTTGAGCTGGAAAGGCTGGCCGTCCTGGACACTAACCACGCCGTCCAGTCCCCAACCCGAGCTCAGCCGAGGCATGCTACTGCTGAACTTGGGCAACTCGTAGGCAAAATTCCAGCTAAAGCGGTTGCGAATGTCGAAGTTGGAATTCCCCCGCTCCAAACGCGGACGGGTGCTGTCGTTGGGCTGGGCCGCATTGGGGATGAAGTCTTCGCTGTCGCTGGCATCGTCAATGGAGTGCGACCAGACGTAGTTTACTGACGAAGTCAAGCCATGCCATCCGGTGATTCGCAAGCTGGTCTGCAAGGAATGGTATGTGGAACTGGCCTTGGACTCTTCCTGGTTTATATAGAAGAAGTTGGGGTAATTGCGGGGAGCGTTTCCGCCGGTGTCGAATCCGCCGATTGGACAATTGGCAGGGTTTCCACCAATCGGATTTGCGCAACTGCTGTCATATGCGGTGATCACCGCCTGCGAAGGCTGGTTGATGTCGCGGAAGCGGAACAATTTGGTACCGCGCGCGCCTACATAACCTACGGACATCACGGCCTTGTTGGAAATCTGCTGCTGGAAGTTCAAGTTGAAGTTCTGGGTGTAGGGAGTGCGCAGGTTCTTGTCCGCGCCAAAGAAATCTCCCAGCGGTGAGAAACCGGCGTATACCGGGGAAGAGGCGCTAATGGTGTTGCCGGATAATCCGGCCGCACCGATAGCGGCGATGCCAACTCCAGCATAGGCAGCACCGGGACAGAAAGCGCAGTTGTAGGGTGCGTGGCCGGTGAAGATGTCCTGTGCGAAGGCATCATAGAACAGGCCCCATCCGGCGCGAATCACACTGTGGCCCTTACCGTCCAAGTCATAGGCGAGACCGATACGGGGAGCAAAATTGTTATAGTCAGAGCCGTAGAGCTGGGAAGGCCCCCCGCTGGCGCCCACTTGCAACAGCGCGTCGGTGCTGGGTTCAAACTGATAGAACAGGTTGCTCTTCTCCTTCACCACTCCGAAATAATCCCAACGTATGCCGTAGTTCGCAGTCAGACGGTTGTTCACGCGAAAAGTATCTTGCAGGTAGAGGCCGTGACTGTTTTCGGTGGTATGACGCAGCGCATCGCCGGTGATCTGTTTGCCGCTCGAGGGATTGCCCGAGAGAAACGTGGTGAGACTCCCGAAACCGAGTCGGCCGCGGAAGGTATTGTCCTGGACCAACTTGATGCTGGTGCGGCGGAACTCATAACCCACTTTCAGGTCGTGACGGCCCGCTTTCCATGAGTAATTGTCTACGAAGTGCCAGTTGGCGTCCACACGGGTGCGGGGCACCGAGTTGGTGGCGCCAATCACGGAGAAGCCGCCCACCGTGATTTTAGGCAGGCCGAAGTCGAACGATGAAATTACTCCGGTCTGCAGGCCAATCGACGAGGGATTGAAATTTCGATCCTCCGGGAAAAACCCTTCATTGAACCGGTTCCAGCCCAAGCGAGCTTCATTCACCTGGTTCGCATTCACCACTTTCACATACGACAGCGACACCAACTGGACCCGTGTCGGCGTGATGGTATTAAACCCTGGGAGCAGGCCTCCCGCCAACTGGGCGAAGGGAAAGCTCTGATCGCTATCGCCAAAATAGTAGCGTCCAGTGAGCAAGTTGCTGGGATTGAAGTTGTGATCCACCTTGCCAATGAAGCTGTCCACGCGATTCTTGAACTTGGTGGCGGTCGCCAGGTTGTTGCCGGTGGGACAGCCGGTATCAAAAAGCGGGTTGGCCGGATCGTAAGACACTGCGATATTGGGAGCGGGATAGGGATTGCGCGACAGAAGGGCGGAAATCACCGGATTGACGCCACCTTCCAGCGTTCCCGAGTCGAGACTGATTTGCCGCGGGTCAGGCACGCAACTGCTGCCAGCCTGGGCGCCCGATTCCCGCTGCCCTTCGTAGTTCACAAAAAAGAAAGTCTTGTTGGGAATAATGGCCCCGCCTAGAGATCCGCCAAACTGATTGTTATTGAAGGGGTTTTGCGGCTGGACTCCCGTGGGATTGAAATAATTACGGGCTCCAATCTTGCCGGTCCGGTAGTACTCCAGCAGCGAACCGTGCCAGATGTTGCCGCCGCTCTTGGTCACGATGTTAACCACCGCGCCAGAGTTGCGTCCGTACTCGGCTTCGTAATTGGAGAGTACCCGCAATTCGGCCACCGCATCCAGCGGCAGAATTGTGGCAGGGTCGCCGAACACGCCGGCTTCGTTGATGGCCGGGTCGTTGCGGAAGCCGTCATTCATATCCGTGCCGTCAAGCAGGAAGTTGTTGGCGCGACCGCGCGAGCCGTTCATGGAAAAGGTGCCGAACGAGCCGGGCGAGTCGGAAATCTGGTCGGGCGAGCCGGCCACACCCGGATTCAGGTAGATCAGTTTGGTGTAGTCACGACCGTTCACGGGGGTGTTGGCGATGGTCTCCGCAGTGAGCGTACCGCCCAGTTCGGCGGAGGTGGTCTGGATCTCGGGGAGAAGTTCGCCCGACACTTCCACTTTCTCGGAAACCTGGCCGGTCTTCAGGGTGATGTCCACGCGGCGTTCGGTGGCCACATCGACAGTAACGTTGGTGGTCACTGCGGTCGTAAATCCAGGTTGGGTGGCACTCACCATGTAAGTTCCAATGGGCAACTCGCTGATTGAGTAGGTGCCGTCAGCGCTCGTTGCGGTCGTGCGCTCCTGACCCGTACCCATGTTACGAACCGTGACTTTGGCCCCGGAAATAATGGCTCCCGAAGGGTCGCTCACGGAGCCGAGGATGGTGCCACGGAAGGTTTGCGCGGACAAAGCGACGGCCGCCAACATCACAAAAACCAGGACCAAGCGCAATTTCATTCCAGTTCTCCTTGAAGGGTAGGAACAACGCAGGCTCAAAAAGCCAGCCTCAAAACTCAAATCGTGGTTGATTAAGGACAATTCGATCAGCATCGCAGTGGCGATGAATGTGCGTAACGTCTAAAGCTTAAACAACCATGGCAGCAGCGTCAAGGACATTAGGCTGGATGGCCGAGAACTTCGGCGCACTTGCGAAGCAAATCAGAACGTAAAAGCGACTCCGCCACGCACCGAACGGGCAGACTGCACCAGGTAAACTGTATGGCCTTCGGGATCCAAAACCGGCACATAACCCTGCGCCAGCAAGTTCCGAAGATCGATCATCGCCTCCATATGGGCAGGGAGGAAGCCCAAGGTGGGAAGAGGTTGGCGCACCAGCAGATTCAAGTAAGGATCGGACTGGCCTGGTGACGAATTAAACAGATCCACCGGAGTGAGCGCGTGGCCCTGGGTCCAACCGTAGGACGCCAGCCAGCGCGTCTTGGCATGCGGAATGGTCCCGCCGAACTTGACGGCGAGAGCATGACGGCGATCGTTGCGCAACCAGGCTCGGGCCTCTTGCAGCTCGACGCCGGGACGCGACAGCTCGAGCACGCCGCCAAAAGCATAGTCGAGAGTGGCGGTCAGGTCGGGCAGGATCCGCCGCTGCACCACCACCCGCAGACCCTGAGTGGATAGCTGGCGGCCTTGGAAAGTGAAGGTGCCGGAATACAAATCCGGCAGGACATTGCCCTGCTCAGCGGTCAGGTCGCCAACTCCGGTCAGAACCGGGTTGGACACCCGATCGGAATAGAACGCGACCTGCATGTTGGTTTTGCCGATCCGCTGCGAAAGCGAGACTTCCTGATGTCGAGCCCGCTCCAAAGCGGGTTGGAAATTCAACACGCTCAGTCGCGGCTGGGACTCCGCCAAGCCCGCGTTCGATCCCAGGCTGTTGCCCCCTCTTTGGGTATCGGGAATCGAACTGGCGTACTCATACTCGAGCACGGTATCGGGAGTCAGGTGGAGCTCCGCGGAGCCAAAGGGTCGAAAGGCGTTGGCATGGCCCATGAACTGGATGGCCTCGATATCGCTGCCGAAGTTAAGCTCCAGCACATTGCCCAGATCCAAGCGTTCTGAAGTGGTGAGCGATACCGACTCCAAGGTGGCATTGTGCAGGAACGTAGGGTCAGGCGAAGCCAGGTGGCGGATCGTGACGGCGACCCGAGGTTGGAAGCCGTTGGCCCCGGCGTGGGAATACGACGCCCGCAACACCGTGTCTGGAATGCCTGAGCCATAACCCAGGTTGCCGTTGAACGCCAGGGTTCCTGCCGAGAACATCGAGTGCTCGAGGGAAAAGCCGGTCCTCATGTCAGCCAGGCCGCCGAAGCCATTGGACGCCGAACCAGTCACAAAGGACAGACTGCCTTTGAGATCGCGAGCACCCTGCGCCTCTGAACTGGCCAGAACAATTGTGGGAGGAGCACCGAATCGCAACACCGGACGATTCGTGGTCGCGCGGAGCGTCCATTTCCAATCGTCGTCACCCGCCGGACCGCGCGGAGGGGCTAATTGAATGGCCTCAAATAAAGTATGGAGCGTGATGTTCAACATTACGCTGGAACCGGGCCGCAGGCCTACTTTTTCGCGCAGGGCCGGCAGGAACAGGGGTGCCGACACTTTGACCGTATAAACGCCCGGAACCAGGTCGCGAACCGAGTAGAAACCGTGATCGTCGGTAAACAGTTTCAGGATGCGGGAGGCAGGGCCCAGCACTTCCACGGAGGCGCCCATCTGCGGCACCCCGTTGGAACTGCACACATAACCGCCAATGGAACCCGGCTTCCCTGCTGCCCACCCTGGAAGCGCTAGCCCCGTCAGCAATAATAGGAACCCTAGCTTTCGGATCATCCCGCACCGCCTTTGGAGAACCATGCGCGCAAACTACTCCACGGAAAAATTGACCGAAGGATCCACGTGCTGCTTGGAAAGGTTGTCGTTCACTTTAATCTGAATTTTATATATGCCTGGTGGAAGATTGGCCGCCGAGAGCGTTTTCTCGAGGGTCATTTGGTCGCCGACATTCCCCATCGTCTCGGTGGACTCCAGCGCATGAATGACCGCTTTATTGGCGGAGTCCGTGACGTTATATTCGATGGTGGCTGAGGGCTTGTGAGTTTTCTCATCAATGCTGAGGTTGTAGACCTGCATCCAGAAATTCATTTTCTGGTTCCGCTTGAAGGAAACTGGCTTGCCATCCGCCGACGGCACTCGGGGGCGGACTTTGGTCTGGCCAATCACGAAGTTGCCGGTGCCCACGTCTTTGGCGGCGACGGTCTCCATCTGGTCGGCCACGATCAACGAAGAAACGCTGAGGTGGTCGTCCCCGAAATCCGGAACCGGCAGTGCTTTGTTCCAGGATCCGGCGCGATCGCCGTTGACGTCCTTGACCACAACATCCAGGCGGTAACGGCCGGGCCGAAGCGGCAACGCCTTCCAGTACACCGAAGAATTTTCCGCCGTCTTGGGAAGCAGTTCGGCCGGAACATCCACTTGCACGGTGTCTTCAAAGGTCTGGGCAATGCGCCCGGTCAGCGACGTCACCCGTCCGAAAATATTGACGGTTCCACGCTGGATTCCGTCTTTGTTTTGGAAGGTGATATCCCGGTTCTTGATTTGGATTGTGATCGGAACCAGCACGGTATCGCCGGTCACCCGGACGAAGTCGGTGCGCACGTCGAAAGGCATCAGGTTGACGCTGATTTTGTGGCTCACCACTTCTTCCAGGTCTTTGAACTTGACCGCAGGCGGACGGCTCAACTTCGCGAACGTCTCCAGGCGATCAAAATACTTGGAGCCCTGGTTTTGGTTGAAAGGCCCGGTACCGAGCCGCTCTAATCCGCCGTTGGTGAAGCGCTGCGCCTTGGAGGAAATTCCCAACTGCTCATAGAGAGTGAGACCGGCGTTGGGAGTGGTCAGCAATGCGTCCTTCTCCGAACGGTCAATCGTCATGTGGTAATCGTTGCACTGGCACGTATCCACAAATTCGATGATGATCTCCTGCCCAATGCCCTCAAGATAGCGATATCGCCAAGTCTCGAAGGGGAAAGTGGAGGTGGTGCCGCCGCCCTCTTCAATGGGCCGGTCATAGGTGCCGCCGGAGGGGTGAGATTCTATTTCGTCCGCCTTGCCGAACTGGATGTAAATGCGTCCGCGATCAGTTTTCCAGCCGGGTATCCCAGCGGGAAAGTGCTCATTGGCATAGGCGATGCGACGGTAGTGTTCTTCCTTGAACTCGTTTTCGATGGTGTCCGGAGTGGGGTCGCGTCGCTGCCAGAAGGCCTCGATGAACTGGTCGCGCTCCTCGTCGTTGCTCAGTTGCTTGAAAGCAGAACGCTCTTCGTCCGATATAATCCAGCGGACATCCTCATCTAGCCACTTGCGGTAGGTTTTGCTCAATTCCTGCTTGAGGGCCTTGGCGTTTTCCTTTTTTTGCTTCTCCGTGACCGGTCGCTTCAGCGGATCCTGTTCCGGAGCGGCCTTCGATTCCTGGGCCGGGGCCAAAACCACCAGACACAGGACGGCTGCGATCATCACAATGAAACGACGCGGGAGAAGAATCAATGCCCGAGACATACAGGAACCCACCTCTGGAGCAATCTGAATGTTCTAATTCTATGGTCATTAGATGCAGCAAAGCAAGGCAAAGCGAAGGAGAAATACACAGCCAGCCATTCTGCCCGAACCCGGTCGCTGCGTCCCTGACCCAGAAATTATCTCGGATTTGCCCTTTTGCGCCCGTCGGCCGCGTGCCATTGCCTTTCCTTGTTAGAATGTGCGCGTTAGAATGTGCGCGTCTGCTGAAACGATTTAATATGCTTGCACTGACGGCTGGAGTTCTCTATACACCCGCGGAGGCAGTCCCCCGACCGCTCGTGCTGGTCGAGGGCGGCAAGATTTCTGCTATCGCTTCCCTGGATCACCGGGAAATCCCTGCCAACGCCAAGCTGTTCGATTTCGGGCCGGAGACAGCTTTGGTTCCGGGATTCCTTGACCTCCACATCCACGGCGGTGCCGGGTACGATGTGATGGAGAACAACCCGCAGCGACTGGCCGCAATGGAAAAACTGCTCGCCCGGCACGGAGTGACCAGTTACTACCCAACCACGGTGACCGCCCCCATGGACGTTACGCTGCATGCCCTGGAGCGATTGGCTGACGAAATTGAAGGCGGCGGACGGGAGTCTGGCGTTCGATCCCGACCTCTGGGGATCCATTTGGAGGGACCGTTCATCAGCCACCTGCGGCGAGGCGTACACCCGGCGGAAAACCTGCTGCCGGCGAAGGTCGAGACCTTCCAACGCTTTTGGCAGGCCGCGCGCGGGCACATCAAAATCATGACCATCGCGCCGGAGATTGAAGGCGCGCTTGACCTGATCGCCTTCGCGGCCGAGAGCGGCGTCTGCGTCAGCCTGGGGCACTCGGACGCGGACCTCGCCACTACTCGGAAAGCTGTCTTAGCCGGGGCGCGCCATGCCACCCACACCTTCAACGCCATGCGCCCGCTCGAACATCGCGACCCGGGGATCCTGGGCGAAGTGCTTACCAACCCCGTCCTCAGCGCCGACATCATCGCAGACGGAATTCACCTGGATCCGGCCATTGTAAAACTGTTCCTGGCGGCCAAGGGCGACGCCGGCTCGGTGCTTATCACCGATGCCACGTCCGCCACTGGCATGCCCGATGGTAGCTACCGTCTCGGCAACCTCGAGGTCGAACTCAAGCAGGGCAGGTGCATGGCCGGCGACAAACTGGCGGGAAGCGTACTCACCATGGATGCCGCAGTCCGCAACGTAATGAGGTTTGCGGGTTGGAGCTTGCCGCAAGCCGTGGCGGCAGCAACATCTAATCCGGCACGAGTCCTGAAGCTGGAGCAAAGCGGACGACTCACAGAGGGTCTGGCGGCTGACTTGGCAGTGCTCAACGCCAAAGGGGAAGTCAAAGCGACGATGGTGAACGGCGTGCTAAACGCAAACTAAGGGGCCATGACCAACTTTCCTCATTACATGATCCGGGAGATCTTCGAACAGCCCCAAGGGCTGCGCGCCACCATCGCACCCCGTCTGGACGTGAACCAGGGACGAGTTCGGCTGGACGACGTTCGCATCGGCGCGGCGGAACTTCGCAGCCTGCGGCGCATCCACATCGTGGCCTCCGGCACCAGCCGTCATGCCGGCATGGCGGGGCAGTTCATGATCGAGGAACTGGCTGGGGTGCAGGTGGATGTGGACTACGCCAGCGAGTTCGAATATCGCAGCCCGCTGGTTCGTCCCGGAGAGCTGACCATTCTGATCACCCAGTCAGGAGAAACTGGAGATACTACGGGAGCGCTGCGCGAGGCCAAACGCAAGGGTTCGCACACTATCGCCATTTCCAATGTCGAAGGTTCCACCATCGCGCGCGAAGCCGATGGCGTGATCTACACCCATGCTGGGCCGGAGATCAGCATTGCCTCCACCAAAGCGTTCACCGCGCAGATTGCCGCGTTGTTCTTGTTCGCCCTCTACCTGGCGCAGGTGCGAGAGGCGATTCCCGAGGACCGGGCGCGCTATTACATCCATGAGTTGCAGCGGCTTCCCGGCAAAACCGAGGCCGTTTTAAAACGCGCCGCTGAGTGCGAGGCGCTGGCCCAAGCCTACTGCAAATTTGATAATTTCATGTTTGTAGGACGGGCCATTCACTATCCCATCGCGATGGACGGAGCGCTCAAGCTCAAAGAGGTGTCGTACATTCACGCCGAGGGGTACCCCACCGGAGAAACTAAGCACGGGCCCATCGCCCTGATTGATGAGCACCTGCCAGTGGTCGTCATCGCGACCTGCGACCGCAGCGATGCCGGATCCCGCCTGCGTTATGAAAAAAACCTCGAAAACATTGCCGGCTATAAAAAGCAACAAGGGCGAGTGATTGCAATCGCCACCGAGGGAGACAGCCAGATCGCCGCCCGCGCGGACCACGTAGTGTTCATTCCGGATGCGCCCGAGTTGCTCTCGCCAATTCTCGAGATGGTTCCGCTCCAGCTTTTTGCCTACTACGTGGCTGTGAAGCGGGGTCTCGATGTGGACCGGCCCCGAAACCTGGTGAAGTCAGTCACGGAGTAGCCCGCGGGCAAAGTAGCCGCCATTTCTATTTCTGCAGTTCGGCCAGGGCGGCGAGTACTTCCTCGCTATGCTTATTGGGATTGACGTCGGTGTAGGCGCGCGCAATCTTTCCGTTGGGATCAATCAAAAAAGTATGGCGCGAGGCAAACTTCACCAACCCCATATTGGTGAGCGACCCGTAAGCGGTGGTGACTTTGTGGTCGGAGTCAGCCAGCAACTTGAAGTTCAAGCCTTCTTTGGTGCAGAAGTTCTTGTGCGAATCGACACTGTCAACGCTCACTCCCAAAACGACCGTATTGCGTTTGGCATACTGCTCCTGGTCGCGCTGGAAATTGTGGGCTTCGATGGTGCACCCGCTGGTGAAGTCACGCGGATAAAAATAAAGCACCACCCACTTGCCCCTGAAATTCTTCAGGTTGACCTGCGTTCCGTCTTGCGAAGGAAGGGTGAATTCCGGGGCCTGGGTTCCAGCGGCCGGCACCGACGCGCCAGCGGCCAGAGCCACCGCCCCGGCCAGCGACCACACTAGCAACATTCCGCTCACAATCCGTTTCACAATTTCCTCCTTGAGATGAACCACGTCGGTTAGGGCGAAGCTTAACTGGCTACCGCCAGGCGGTGCTGTGCGATGTTAAGTCGGCGGCACACTGCGCTGCAAAACCGTATCGTATCCCAGTTCCGCGCTAAACGGCGGCGCCACTGGATCGTGCTCCCGCAGTGCTCGCAAGACTTAGAGGGCTTCGCAGTTGCCGCTTGCAAGGTGTTGATTGCTGTCACTTGCTTCATAGACCTGAAAGACTCCATTCCTGTTCGTTGGTCGTACCGCGGCCCGGTTCGTTCATCAGACGGCGCGGATTTCCCGTCTTGCTCAGCAGCAATTGGACATCACCGATATAGCGCTCGCGAAACGCTCCCTCGCAGTAAGCCAGGTAGTAGTCCCACATGCGTATGAAGCGCGGACCATAGCCCAGTTGCTCCACCTCGGCCAGATGCTCATGGAAGCGGCGGCGCCATTCGTGAAGCGTCTCGGCATAGTGCATACCGATCTCCTCCAAGTGATGCAGGCGAAAACGGGTGGAGCGGGCCAGGGCGCGAATAATCTCCGCCACCGAAGCCAGTTCTGCCCCCGGAAAAATGTATTTCTGAATCCAGTCACTCTGCCCGAGGTAGCGATGAAATTTGCTCTCCGCCATTGTGATGGTCTGCAGCAGCATGGCGCCATCGGGCTGCAGCAAGCGGTCGCAGACCATGAAATAGTCGTCGTAGTGGCGATGCCCGACCGCTTCAAACATCTCGATGCTGACAATCTTGTCGTAGCGGCCAGTGAGATTACGGTAATCTTCGAACAGCAATTCGATGCGGTTCGATTTGCCGAGCCGTGCAAAGAGTTGTTGCGAGTACTCGTACTGCTGGCGGCTGATGGTGGTGGTGGTCACGCTGCATCCGTAAGCGCTGGCCGCATAGGCGGCAAATCCGCCCCACCCGGTCCCGATTTCCAACAGGTGGTCCGCCGAGGTCACTTGTAGCTTGCGGCAGATGCGATCAAACTTGCGAACTTGGGCACGCTCCAGTGAATCATCCAGGTTTTCGAAGTAGGCGCACGAATAGGCCAGATTGCTGTCGAGAAACAGGCGGTAGAAATCGTTGCCCAAGTCATAGTGGTAGGCGATGTTGCGACGGCTGCCGGATTGCGTGTTGTCACGACGCCGATGAGCCAAGGCATTCATCGTCCGCCCCAGGAAGCTGAGTAGTCTGTTCCCGGATTCCAAAACTTCGAGGTTGCGGACTGCCACCCGCATCGCGGCCACCAGATCAGGCGTCGACCACCCGCCGTCCATGTAAGACTCGCCCAGGCCGATGTCGCCGAAGAACACTGCCCGGTCAAAAAACGACTCGTCGTGCACAGTGATTGCCGCTTGCAGGGGCGAACTTGCATCCCCGAAACCGTAGGTCACTTCGCCAATGGTGAATTGCAAATAGCCGTGCTTCAACCCGGCGAGAGTCCTCAAGAATAAATTTCTGGCGATTGCACTCACCGGTTTCCCCACGATCCGCCCAGATTGCGCACCGTGGTGCGCTGGAAGACACCCGGGCCGGGATGCTGCACCACCGGAACTTTTTTCAACTTAAGCATGAGAGCCTGCCAGTGAATGGCGCCGATCACCTTCGCCGTCATCCACGGAAACGCCAGCAACGTGCGGTGCAACTGTTCCCCTGTCCACGGACGATAGGCCATCTTCATGGTGGAATCAAACACTACTTTTCCGTCCTCGTAATTGATGCACTCGGTGACCAGTCGGTCGCACGGCGAAGTGAGGGTCCACTCGTATTCATGACCCAGCTTCATGAAGGGAGAGACATGAAAGGCCTTGCCAAAGCGGTACTTCTTGTTTTCTCCAGCTGGCACTTCCACCTGCGGCCCCAGCCAGTAGTTGGCTGTTTCTCCGAAAGTGTTGTTCACCTCGGCCACCACCATGCCGAGCTTGTCGTTCTGATCGAAACAATAAAAAAACGAAACGGGATTGAAGTTGTACCCAAGATACCGCAGGTGGGTCAGCAGGAAAATGCGTCCAGCGGGAAGTTGCACGCCATTTGCGTACGCATCCCGGGCGAGGCGCTCACGCAGGGGCAGGCTGGGATCGCCGAAGTGGTCATGTTCATAGTAGGACGCCCAGCGCCAGCAGTTATAGCCGGCGAGTCGCGAGACCTTCATCAGCGGTTCCAGCCGGTCAATGTCAAGATAGGCCATGAACAGCGGGTAGGTGAACTCGTGGCTCACCGGCCGGAAACGGCGGTGGCGCAAGGTGCCAACGAAAAGGCCAGACTCGGTCACGCTGCCAACCACCTTACTCCCAGGCTCTCAGCAACGCGAATGGCGGAGTTCAGACCGTCTTCGTGGAAACCGTGGAACCAATAAGCCCCGCAGAAATGCGTACGATGGGGGCCGCTCACTTCGCTCCAACGGGCTTGGGATTGAATCGCATCCAGCGTATACAGCGGATGATAGTACGTCATCTCGCGCAACACGCGGTCGCGCCTTGGCGAGTCCGCAGGATTGAGCGTGACGCAGTAATCTTCCTTCACTGGCAGGCGCTGCAAGCGATTCATGTGATAGGTGAGCGTGGCTTTCGAGCTGCCGTCAAGATGGTAGTTCCACGATGCGCGCGCGGCTGGACGACGCGGCAGCAACGTCGCGTCGGTGTGCAACACCGTTTCATTGCGGCTGGTGCGGAAATTGCCCAGCACTTGGCGCTCCACGGGCGTGGCATCGCTGAGCATGGCCAGCGCCTGAGGAGCATGGCAGGCGAACACCACTTCGTCGAAGGCCTGCGATGCCGCATTGGCAAAGCTGATAATCACGCTACCGCTGGGGCGAGTCACACCGGTTATCTTCGCATCCAGGCGAATGCGCTTCTGGTAACCAGTGGTCAGATGCGAGATGTAGGAGTTGCTCCCGCCCTTCAATACCTGCCACTGGGCGTGGGTGTTCAGACCTAAAAAGCCGTGGTTATCGAAGAATCGTATCAGGGTGAAAGCCGGAAATTGCTCAATCTCTTCCAACGACGTCGACCAAACCGCTGCCGCCATCGGCTGCAAGTAATAGCGCGCAAAATCTCCATCAAATTGATTGGCGCGAAGATACTCACCCAGCGTGATATTGGCATTCTCGGGATGCTTCAGCAGTTCCCTCGACTCGCGATTGAAGCGAATCATCTCTCGCAACATCCGTACTTGCCGGAACCGCAGCAGACCTGGCCATGAGCCGAAGAACCCACTCAATCCGCGGCTGCTGTAGTCAAAGCCGGTTTCGCGGCAGGAAACTCCGAATGACATGTCGCTGGCCACGCGCTCCAGCCCGAAGCTGCGGAACAGCCGCACCAGGTTGGGGTACGTGCGGTCATTGTGAACGATGAAACCCGTATCGATGGGCAAAGGCCCGCAACTGGTCTCGATGGTGTGAGTATGAGTGTGCCCGCCGAGACGGTCCTCTTTTTCGAACAGCGTGACCTCATGCTTCTGGCTGAGCAAATGCGCCGCCGCCAGACCCGAGATGCCTGAGCCGATCACCGCAACCCGGCTCATGCTGTCTCCTGCTCGGAGACCGGCAGACGTGTACCGCGCAGGTCGCGAGCAATGCCCAGCCAGCCCATGAACCGCAACACGTAGTAGGTAATGTCCACTTCCCACCACCGGATTCCCTGCCGGCAGGCAAACTTGAAGCGGTGATGGTTATTGTGCCAGCCTTCGCCCAACGTAACCAGCGCCAAGAGGAAGTTGTTGCGGCTGTGGTCAGGCGTGGCATAGCGCCGAGTCCCCCAAACGTGAGCCAGGGAATTGATGGCAAAAGTGCCGTGCCAGAGCATCACGGTCCCGATAATAAATCCCCACACAAACGGTCCCCAGCCAAAGGCCAGAAATACCGCGCCGAGCAGCGTCGGTGGAAACCAGAAGTTGCGGTCGAGCCACCTCAACTCCGGGAACTTCCCGAAATCCTGTATCAGCGCCGGGTCGTAGTCGTCGTACTCGTTGGAGACGATCCATCCCATGTGCGACCACCAGAATCCGCGTTGCTCCGGAGAATGAATATCGTCTTCCGTGTCAGAAGTTGTGTGATGCACTCGATGATGCGCCGCCCACCACAGAATGCCCTTTTGCGACGAGGTCTCCGCCAGGAACGCCATCAGAAACTGCGCCACCCGGCTCAGCTTATATGATCGGTGGCTGAAATAGCGGTGGTAACCGGCGGTGACGCCAAACATCCGCACGTAGTAGCTTCCCAGCGCCAACGCCACGTACTTCCAGTGAAACGGAAGACCCAAGGCGGCGAAGCAGCCCAGGTGAATCAACCCGAAGGGAACGACGGAGCCGAACTTGTAGTTCTTCAACATGAGGAGTGGGGTCCCGCTCGGCGCTTCCTACTATCCAGTACGGATATATTCTATTCGTTGGATGTATTGAACTTCAGGCGAAGGTTCACGGGCACCGTCGAACCATACAGGGCGGGATGCTTGAGGGTCAATTTGAACCACAGTATTTGCTTGTCACGACAATCAATCCAACGACCAGGAAAAACCTGTGTTGGAATCGAGAGGCGACATGAGACTTTTTTTGAAGCTGCTATTTGCCGGGATTTTTGTGTTTATGATCGTGATGACTGTGTGGGTTGGGATGCACAAGCCGTTGTCGCGCTCCATCGAAGATTTCTCCTGGGCGGCCAGTCCGTGGGCGGTAGCCACCCTGTTTGACGCCTACTTCGGCTTCACCACGTTCTTCGTATGGGTCTGCTTCAAAGAGCGCGGCCTTGCCATTAAGGCGATGTGGTTCCTGCTCATTGTGGGCCTGGGCAATATCGCGATGTCGGCCTACGTCCTGATCCAGCTCTTCAAATTGAAGCCGGAAGAACCGCTGCGGAATCTCTTGCTCCCGAGTGCACAGTGAACCAACTCCTTCACCAACGCTTGGTCAAACCGTTGATGGACCTGCTGACTCAGGGCATTACGCCGGAGAAACTCGCGTTGAGCCTCGCGTTTGGAATTGGCCTCGGTATCTTCCCCATCGCTGGGACAACTACCCTGCTCTGCTTCCTGGCTGCGATTGTATTCCGGCTCAACGTGCCGGCGATTCAACTGGTGAACTACCTGGTATATCCGCTCTGGTTTGCCTGTCTAATTCCGTTCATTCGCATGGGCGAGTGGATGTTTCGCGCGCAGACGCTGCAATTATCCGTAACCCAAATGCTGGAAATGTCGCGGCAGAATCTGCCGCACGCCATCAGTCTGCTGTGGCTGACGGCGCTCCGCGCGGCGGCGGCATGGCTGCTCATCGGCCCGCTGGCGATTTTCATCCTTTACGTCCTGTTCGTTCCGGTCTTACGACGGCTGAGGGCCGCCACTCTCCGGCCCTCACAAGCTTTGCCGACGGAGCGCCAATAAACCATGTGGCAGCAAGCCTACCCGCTCGCGATGGTCGGTACCGGGGCCGTCTTTGCGCTCATGTTCGTGCTCTGGCTAATCCATCTTCGCCTCCGCAACGCGGGCATTGTAGATATCGGATGGGCCTTCAGCTTGGCGATGCTTGCCGTCATCTACGCCACTCTCGGCCAAGGATACGCCCCCCGCAAATCGCTGATCGCAGGCATGGCATGCGTTTGGGGATTGCGCTTGGCTTGGCACTTGTACCGGCGGGTCGTAGGGCATCCCGAAGAGGGACGGTACGCCCAGCTCCGCAAAGACTGGGGCGCGAGCGGACACATCGCCATTAAGTTTTTTATTTTCTTCGAGTTTCAAGCTGTTTTGGATGCAATACTTTCACTCCCCTTATTGCTGGCCGCCGTAAATCCGTCACCCCGAATTTCGCCCCTCGAATACGCCGGAGTCGGCATCTGGTTCATCGCTGTGATTGGCGAAACCACAGCCGATGCACAGCTTGCCGCCTTCAAGCAGTCGGAGGCAAACCGGGGGAAGGTGTGCGATGTTGGCCTATGGAATTACTCGCGTCATCCTAACTACTTTTTTGAGTGGTTTGTCTGGGTGGCATGGGCCACTTTCGCGTTGGCCTCCCCATTCGGATGGCTGGCGCTGATCTGCCCTGCGCTCATGCTTTACTTCCTCTGCCGCATCACCGGGATTCCCGCCACCGAAGCCCAATCCCTGCGCTCACGAGGCGAGGCCTATCGCCGCTACCAGCAAACCACTAGCGTACGTGCCATGGTTCACGAAGATCTAGCCGACCGGAATGGATTCACCACAAGCGGAGTGGAAATTGCGCTGTAGAGCAATTACCATGAGGCGGGTCTTCCATTTATTCGCCATGATCAAACAACCTGATGTTCTGAGATCGCGCCCTTTCGCCGGCTTGTCCATCGTCACTGCGCTATTGCTCGTCGCAGCTTCAAGCGCGATCGGCCAAGACGCTCCGAAGGCGGCGAACCCCGGCGGCGACGGCCTCACACCCATCCTGCAATACATTTCCTCGGGCTGGGACACGCTCACCCGTTCCATGGACTCCTGTTCCACGGTCAGCGACCCCAAGATGAAAGAGCCTGCGGTCGTTTATCTTCCCGCGGGTATGCCGATCCCTCCGGCAGTCGAGAAACTGCGGCACGAATGCAACGTCCAAGTGCAATATCTGCCGACCCCAATCACCCGGCTGGGCGAAGTGGACACCAGCAAGTTCCATCCCCACGGCGTCCTCTACCTGCCCAACAAATATGTAGTTCCCGGCGGTCGCTTCAACGAGATGTACGGGTGGGACAGCTACTTCATCATCGTTGGTTTGGTGCGTGGGGGACGCATTGATTTGGCGCGCGGAATGGTGGAGAATTTTTTCTTCGAGATCGAGCACTATGGGGCTCTGCTCAATGCGAACCGCACCTACTTCCTCACCCGCTCGCAGCCCCCATTTCTCAGCGCGATGGTCCTGGCGGTCTACGACGCGGAGAAGCAGTCGGGACGAGACGATCAGGAATGGCTGAAGAAAGCTTACCCATACCTGGTAAAAAACCACGAGATGTGGGTGCGCGAGCCGCATCTGGCCGGCTCCACCGGACTGTCGCGCTATTATGACTTCGGAGACGGGCCCCCGCCCGAGGGACTGAAAGACGAGAGCGGTTTCTACCGGCAGGTGGCGACTTACTTCATGCTGCATCCCGGCGTTGTTAATGGATACATCGTTGAGAAGAAAGCCGGAGATTCAGCACCCGAGTTTGGCTCCAGCTATACCGTACAAGTTTGCGACGCAGCCCTGACCATGGCACATCCGGATTGCGAGAAGCCCCACACCGTCAGCCTGAGCAAAGACTATTACAAAGGCGACCGCGCCATGCGCGAGTCCGGCTTCGATATCTCGTTCCGCTTTGGGCCGTATAGCGCGGCCACCCATCATTACGCCCCGGTTTGCCTGAACAGCCTGCTCTACCGCTCGGAGACCGACCTGGAACGCATCAGCCGGATCTTGGACCGCAAGTCCGACGCAGACCAATGGAAGAAGCAAGCCGAGCAGCGCAGGCAGGCAATGCAAAAGCTGATGTGGAACGCGGAGCAGGGCCTGTTCTTCGACTACAACTTTGAGACTGGGCAGAAGTCGGATTACCGCTATGCAACCACGTTCTATCCGCTGTGGGCGGGCTTGGCGACGCCGGATCAAGCTACGGCCCTGGCACACAATCTGTCCGTTTTCGAACAGCCGGGCGGGCTCGCGATGAGTACTGCGGCCAGCGGCGTCCAGTGGGACTATCCGTACGGCTGGGCGCCCATCCAATTGCTCGCGGTGGAAGGCCTGCGCCGCTATGGAAAAAGTGCAGAAGCTGACCGCGTCGCTTACAAGTTCCTGTCCGATGTCGCCGAGAATTTCAAGCGCGACGGAGTGATTCGGGAAAAATTCAACGTAGTCACCCGATCGTCCGAGACCCACGTCGAATCCGGCTACCAGGCGAACGTCGTGGGCTTTGGGTGGACCAATGGAGTATTCCTGGAACTGCTGCACGGCTTGCCAAAAGACTTGGCAGCGCAGCTCGACCGCGAACAACGGGCCTCCAGCGGAGCCCCCGTACCGTAAGGAGTTGGTCTATCCGAGCTTCGCCAGGGTTCCCGGCAAACCGCCTTCTTCCGGAACCGGCATCGCACCCACCTGACTGGCGACCCATGCCCCGATACGGTTGGCGGTCTCGTTCATAGCGTCGAGGGAAGAGCCGCGCAGATATTCGTGGACCAAGCCGGCGGTAAAAGCATCTCCCGCGCCAATCGTATCTGCAACCTTCACGCCGAAGCCCGTGTGCTCGACCGTTGCGGAATCCGTCATGAGAACACTTCCCCGGCCGCCGCGGGTCAAGCAGGCCAGCTTGAGACTGAAGTTCGTCACCAACTGTTGCAGCGAAGAAAGTTCATCGCGATGGAACAGGCCCAGCAGCGCCATAATCTTGGGCAGCTCTTCATGATTGAGCTTGACGATGTCGGCTAGGCGCAGGGAATCGCCGAGAACTTCGGCAGAGTAGTAGGTCTGGCGCAGATTCACGTCATACACGCGGACCGCATCCTTGCGGGTGGCGGTCAGGAATCGCTGAATAGTAGACCGGCTTTGAGCGGAGCGCTGCGCCAGCGAACCGAAGCAGACGGCGTCCGCCTGGCCCGCCAGTTCCTGCCATTGCGGAGTCCATTCCAGGAAATCCCATGCGGAAGAAAGAGCGATCTGGAAACAGGGTTGACCGGCCGCATCCAACTCGACCTTCACCACCCCGGTGGGGTGCACGGGATCGGTCTGAATGTAGTCAATGGAGAGGCCGCGCAGTGACAGGTGCCCGAGGGCGGCATCGCCCAGGCTGTCCGGGCCCACCCGGCTGGCCACCAAGCCGCTGTTCCCCAGCAGGCTCGTGATGTAGGCAAAGTTGGCGGGCGCGCCACCCAGCTGTTTTCCATCCTCCAGTAAATCCCAGAGAACTTCGCCGATTCCAACGATCGTATTTTTGGTTTCGGGCATCGCTATACCGTCAGTTACGGAGTTGAATCCTGCTTGGTGCGAAGTTGTTCCGCCAGCTTCAGCTCTGATTCGGCTTCCTGCTTTTTGCCCATGTCCCGGTAGGTTTGGCCCAGCAGATGGTGGGGAATGGGGTTGTTCGGGTCCATCGAGATCGCACGCTGCAATGCCCGCGCCGCCAACTCGTATTCCCCCTTTTTCTGCAACACCTTCCCCATCAGGATGAACGGCCCAGTCGATGTCGAATTCAACCAGATGGAGCGCTGCAACAGGCGCTCTGCATCGTCATACCTTTCGACGCGCGAATAGGCATCGGCAAGTTTGTATAGTGTGTCAGAATGCGCGGGATTGATCTTCAACTCTTGCTCAAACTCCGTCACCGCCTCCGGCACCCGCGACTTATACAGGTAGAGCTCGCCCAACAAAAAGTGCGCTAGCGGAAGCTTGGCATCGAGCGTAGTTGCTTTTTTCGCGAACTCCTCCGCTACCGGATCGAACTCCTGCCGCATCAGCATTCGGGCGGTGAACAGATAGCTGGCCGCCGAGTCGGGAGCCACGTCAAACATGCGGCCAAAGGCGCCGCGCGCATGTTCGTAATCCTTGGACTGGATGTAGCACACCCCGAGAATGTACGAGGCGTCAATATTGGCTCGCGGGTACCAAGTCTGCACTTTCTCCAACAGCGGGATGGCTTGGGCAGGCTTGCCAGTCAGGTAGTACGAAAGGCCGGCCAACTGAGTGGACTCCTTGTCGGATGGATCTTCCGCCATCGCCGCGTTGAAAGACGGGATTGCCGCCACGTACTCGCCCTTGCGGTATTGCGCTATGGCCAGTTCGCGCCAAAGGCCCTTGGTCTGCGGTGCGCGTGCCTGCAGCTCCTTCAGCTTGGCGATGGCTTCGTCGGCATGACCGCTTTCGAGGAGGGTACGGGCTTCG
>JANYBT010000120.1 GCA_025360645.1 Acidobacteriaceae bacterium
CCGCGCACTATGCGGGACTGTTCCAAGCCCCCGGCAAACACGCGCACCCTGGCGCCAATCGCGTCGCGGTTCGACTTGGTTCCCACGAGCCGGAAGCGGAGACTGCGATTGCCTGCTAGCTGATCATTGCGAAACAGAAACGCCGGGCCGTTGTTGGTGGTCATCAAGAGGTCGAGGTCGCCGTCGCGGTCGAAATCGCCGACGGCGAGGCCGCGACTGATTTTCGGAAGCTTGAAATCGTCGCCAACCTCGGAGGCCACATCGCGAAAGCCCCCGCTCCCATTGTTGAGAAAGAGCTGCGGAGCCTGGGCGTATCCCACGTTGCCGTGGATGTTGCGCACGGTGTCGTCAATGTGTCCGTTGGCGACCACCAGGTCCTGAAAGCCGTCGAGATCAAAGTCACAAAACGCGCAGCCGAATCCCAAGCTGTTCCTGGAAGCCATGCCCACGCCGGCACGAGTGGAGAGGTCTTCGTAGATTCCGTTTTTGCCCAAGCGGTAGAGCCCAATCATTTCATTGTCGAAGTTGGTGATGGCGACACTCTCCGCGCTGGAGCTATCCAGTTGCGCGGTATCCACTCCCATGCCGGCGCGCGCTTTGCCGTCGGCGCTGAAGGCGATGCCGGTTTCGACAGCGATGTCTTTGAACTTGCCATTGCGCAAGTTGCGGTACAGCTTGTTAGGCTGGGTGTCGTTGGCAACCAAGAGATCGGGCCAGCCATCGTGGTCGTAGTCAAACATGGCGACGCCGAGCGATTTGGAACTGCTGTCGAAGATGCCGCTGGAGGCGGTCACGTCTTCAAAGGTGCCGTCGCCGCGATTGTGAAAAAGCCAGCAAGTCTCGCCGCGATAGGCTTCTGGCGTGCAATACGACTTGTGCTTTCCATCGAGGCTGCAGAAGACGTCGTGCTCGGGAGACCATTTCACGTAGTTGCAAACGAAAAGGTCGAGACGGCCATCGCAGTCGAAGTCAAACCACAGCGCCGAAGTGCTGAGCGCGGATCGTCCGCCCAAACCACTCTTGTGGGTGACGTCCACGAACGCGCCTTTGCCGGTGTTACGGAAGAGCCGGTTCTGGCCGACGCAGGTGACGAGAATGTCGGGGTGGCCGTCATTGTCGTAATCGCCTACGGCAACACCCATGCCGTACATCTCGACATCGAGTCCAGCTTGGCGGGTGACGTCAGTGAAGGTTCCATTCCGATTGTTGCGGTAGAGGCGGAGAGTCGAGCGCGCGCGTTTGTGGCCCGGCCAATCTTGTCCGTTGATGAATAAGATGTCTTGCCAACCGTCGGAGTCATAGTCGAGGAAGGCGCAACCGGAGCCGAGGGTTTCCGGGAGAAACTTGCCACCGTAGGAGCCGCTGTTGTGGTGGAAATCAATTCCGGCATTGCGAGTGATATCCACCAGCCGGAACCCGGGAGAGGCAGCCGCCAACGCGCTCCATGGTGGCAGCGCCGATGCCGCCAACGCGCCCGCCAACCCCGATAAAAATGCGCGCCGGTTCATGGGAGGTTGACCAGCCCGTTGCGAATGGCATAGACCACCAGCTCCGCGGTCTTGTGCAGGCCGAGTGCGTCCATCATGTTGGCGCGATGGACGGCCACGGTATTCGCGCTGAGATTCAGTTGGTTCGCAATTTCCTTGTTGGACTTGCCATCCACAATCAGTTGCAGAATCTCCAACTCACGCGTCGTGAGAGCATGGTTGCGCTCGCCCTTCAGATTTTCGGCGTGAACGACTTGCGGGTCGAGGACAATTTCCCCCGCGACGACTTTGCGGACGGCCGCGCCAAGCTCCAAATCGACCGCGTTCTTCAGGATGTACCCTCGTGCGCCCGCGTCAAGAGCCTGCCGCACCCACGTCTCCTCAGTGTGCATGCTCAACATCAAGACAAGAGTCTCGGGCAAATGTTTGAGAATCTCGCGGGTAGCGAGCAATCCGCTCATTTTGGGCAGAGCGCAATCCATGACGACGACCTGGGGGCCGAGGTCGCGCGCCATCTTCACCGCCTCTGCGCCATCGCTGGCTTCGCCGACCACCACGATGTCAGGCTCGTCCTCCAGAATGCGACGGAACCCATGCCGCACCAGAGCGTGATCGTCCACCAGAAGAACGGAAATCTTAGCCGGCATTGGCCTCCGCCTTTTCTCGCGGCACGGTCAAACGCACTAGCGTGCCCGCGCCATTGGGATGCAGAAATTCCAGCGTCCCCCCCAACAATTCCGCACGTTCGCGCATGGCCACCAGTCCGATGCCCTGGGTGGCCTGGCGCAACTCAAAGCCCGACCCGCGGTCCTCGACTTCCAGAATCAAGGTTGACGGCTGAAACCGCAAGCGAACCCAGGCATCGCGTACTCCGGAATGGCGGGTCAGATTGTTCAAGGCTTCCTGCAGCACGCGATAAATGTGGATGCTCGCACTGGCATCCACCGCGAAGGGAGTGCCAGTTTTCTCGTAGGATATGCGGACGCCGGTTTGCCGCTCGATGGTGGGCAAATACCAGTCAATGGTGCTCTCCAGACCGGCCTCCTCCAGCATCACCGGATGCAGCGCCTGCGACAGAGTCCGCACTTTATCCAGGCTGGATTGCGCCACCTCCGCGATCTCGCGCAACTCGTCGCGCAACGGAGAATTCTCCGGCTCGCGATGGCCAGCCCGCGCCAGCATGAGCCCAACCGCGGTCAGGATTTGGCCGAATTCATCGTGCAACTCGCGCGAGATGTAGCGCAAGGTGGATTCCTGAGTGGCGATCAGTTTCTGGGCGAGTTCGCTGCGCTGGCCAGAGAGTTCCGCGAGCTGGCGAAATAACCGCCGGTTGGCGCGGATCACGGTAAGGCTGGTCAACAAGATGGCGGTGAGAGTGGCGACCAGGAACACATACACTTGACGCTGCACGCGGTTGTAGATTTGCTCGATGCGCTCGGTGGCCTGCTGTTCGCTTTCATTGTTCTCGACCAGCAGACGGGCCACGGCACTGGTCAATCCGGCCTGGCGCGCTTGTAACGTGACCCGGATCTGGGTCCTTGCCTCCCCCTCTTTGCCTTCGCGGGCCAGGGCAAAGGTGCGGTCGACCGCGTCCCAGAACTGCACCACCGAGGCGGCCAGGAACGCGCGCTGGTCCGGGGTGCGGGTCACTTTTGCCACCTGATCCTCGCGCTTCAACGCGTCATCCAGGTCCTGGCGAGTGCGCTCGAATTGAGCCGACCACGCGGTCAGCGGATAAGGCTCATCGTTATCGAGCATGTCGCGCATGCCAACTGCCAGCGAGTTCAAATCATTTTGGATACGCAGCAATTGCAAGGAGTCTTTGCGGTCGCGCTCGGCCAGGTTGTTTTGCAGTTCTCGCAAGCCGTGGATTTGTTGCGTGATGTAGAGCGAATAGGCCACCACCGCAGCGAGGGTGATGAGCAGCCCGGCAAACAGTCCGAACGAGGGGGAGCGGCCGGAGCTGGGGAAAGAGGACACGCCACGAGAATACATGAGGGAGGGCGATCGGATTCAGCGGGAAAAGCGTGGCGGCTATTTCTTGACCGCTTCGTCCCACGCCACCACCAGCGTGATGGGGGGTGTGTGCTGGTGCCCCGCCGAGACCTTGACCAGCAACTTGCCGTCGGGAGCCACGTCCACGGACTGAATGCCTCCTGGGGCTTCGTACAGTTGCCGGGGAATACTGCTGCGGAATTCCACGGTGGGTGAGGAGCTTCCCGTTTTCGGCTTTGCAGTGTCCACCGTGACATCGACCATCATCAATTTACCAGTGGTGTCCACGTAGTACAGTTCTTTCCCGCTGCGTCCCCACGCGACGCGGTCGCTAAAGGCTTCACTGGCGCCGTTGGGCGAAACTTGCCACTTTCCTCCTGGGCCGGGATACTCCATCACGTAGAGTTCGGAGCGTCCGCTCTCATCCGACACGTAGGCCAGGAGCTTGCCGTCCGGAGACAACCGTCCTTCCCGTTCGTTGAAGCGTGACTGCGCAATCGGAGTGACTTTTCCTCCACTCTCCAGAGAGAGAGACACCAGGTCCCAACTGCTTTTTGCGCTCTGCGCATTGACCACGACCTGCTTGCCGTCGGGCGACCAGTCGAGGACATAGGTGGGCGTATTCGATTCCAGCAAGAGCTTAGGGCTGCCGCTGCCGTTGGCGTCCATCTGCTGGATCTTGCCGGCAAGAGGCGAGAACACAAGTTGGCGGCTGTCAGGCGACCAAGCTGAGGAATACCCCTCTACCGGATCAAAGGTGATGCGCGTCAGAGTGGCGCGGTCCACACTCATCAGCCAGAGGTCGCCTTTGTAGGGATTGGCCTCGTCCCGTTTGTACACGGACAACTTCTCGCCATTGGGAGACAAGCGGGAAGTGCCATAGTCCCCCGGCTGAGCCAGCGCCGCCACTTGCTTGCCGGTACGGTCGAGCCAGAGGAACTGGCTGGGGATGGAGTAAGCCAAGCGGTACACGAGGATGCCGTTCTGGGAGACCGAAAAATTGCCCAGGTCACGCGCGTTGTTGAACTCCACCCGCGGGGCGAGGATGATGCCGCCGCCGGTCAAGGCCATTTCCCTGACGTTGAAGGGCTGAGCCACCAGGTCGCCGTCGCGCACATAAAATAAGTGCCCGTTGGCGTAGGCGACGCTGGTCGCCTTTTCCAAGACAACCTGAGTGTCTTTGGAGTCGACCGAGCCGCCCAGCACTCTGCCGCTGGCGACGTAGTTGGCATCGTGAGAGATGAACAGGAAGTGCCGCCCGTCGGGTAAAAAATAGGGAAAGCGGTTTCCTGCGAGTCCTCCCGCTTCGCTGATGGCGGTGGCCGCGGTTGGGGTTCCGCCCCCTTCCGGCACTTTGTAAATGGCATCGTGGACGTTGGGCGCGAACAGGATGGTGTGTTCAGTGCCCCAGGTACCACCCCGTCCGGCGGGAGCGTTGGCAAGAGTATCGATGGTGCCGACAACGATATCAATTTTCTTCAGCTTGCCCGCGGCGAAGAAGCCCAGCCATTTGCTGTCGGGGGACCAGAAGGGGTAGGAAGCGCCCTCGGTTCCGGGCAGTGCTTGTACGGTGCCAGTGTCCAGGCGGCGCAGCAGGATTTGAGTTTTGCCGTCGCCGCTAGCCACAAAGGCCACGCGGCTGCCGTCGGGCGATACGACGATGTGATTAGATTCGCCGGTCGCGGTGAGTTCGAAGTGCTCTGGCGGGAGAATCTCCGCTCGAACCACCTGCCGCGCATTCTCATGCAGCAAAAGCGCCAGCACCCCGGCGCTGGCCAGCAGCCATCCCAACACTGCGGTCGCCAGAATCCAGCGAGTCTTGGTCCGCTGTCTCGCGACCTCAGGATCGGCTTTCTCGGACGCGACCCCACCCTGCGCAATCCACTGCAACTGGAGCTTGACGTCGTGGGCGTTTTGAAAGCGCTGTTCCGGATCCTTGGCGAGGCAAGTCTGCACCACGCGGTCGAGGGCGGGAGCGAGCATGGGTTGAATGCTGGAGACCGGTGGCGGGTCGGAGGTAAGCACCGCGGCAATCACGCTGGCGGTCGTCTTGCCCTCGAAGGCGCGGCGGCCGGTGGCCATTTCGTACAAGGTGGCGCCCAAGGCAAAGATGTCGCTGCGCTGGTCGGCTTCTTCGCCCTCGGCTTGCTCCGGCGACATATATTGAAACGTTCCGAGCACCATGCCGGCGGCGGTCAGGGCATCGCGGCGGGGCGCGGTGAGCCCGGCGGTCATGTCGGCGGTCATGCCGGTAGTCCCAGGAGGCTCGAGAATTTTCGCCAGGCCGAAATCCATCAGCTTGACCCCGGACTTGGTCAGCATGATGTTGGCGGGCTTCAGGTCGCGATGGGCCACGCCGTTGCGATGCGCCCGGTCCAGGCCGTCACAAATCTCCATGCCATAGCGCAACACCTGCTCCAGGGAAAGCGGCCCTTTCTTCAAACGTGCGGCCAGGGTCTCGCCTTCCAGGTACTCCATGACCAGAAAGGGGGTGCCGTCCTGCGTGCCGACGTCGTACAAGGTGCAGATGTTGGAGTGATTCAGCGATGAGATGGCGCGGGCTTCGCGCTCAAAGCGCTGCTTCGCATCCGGGTCGTCAGCGAGGTGGGTGGGCAGGACTTTGACGGCCACGGTTCGCTCCAACCGAGTGTCGAGGGCGCGATACACCTCTCCCATGCCGCCCGCGCCAATCAGAGCTTGGATTTCGTAAGGGCCCAGCTTCGTGCCAGAGGTCAGAGACATGGATGACGGAATTATAGCGAAGTGAGGACGATGCGTTAGAGCGGGTGATGGCTTGGGCGGTCTTTCCCGCGCCCAGGAGTCAAAAAAGGGAAAAGCGCACAGCTTGCGTTCTTGTAGTTGACGCCCCCATCTTCCACCGGGCTGGCGTTCGGGAGGACCCTGTGCTTCAGTCGAGGAAGTGGACGATTCTTTCCCTAATTTGGATTGCTTGCCTTTCGTTGTGCGCGGTCGCGGAGAACAAGGTCCCGTGCACAACCGACCCCGATAAGGTCCCGTGCACAACCGACCCCGATGTGGTCAAAAAGGACAGTAATGCAAAGTTCTGCAACGGCATCAGCGTGGGTGCGCCCAAGGTGTTTGACAACCGCACCCTCACCATCATGCTGGAGTCGCTCAGTGAGCAGTTGAATAACAACCGAGCCATGATTATTGATCAAGCGACCCTCAAGGCGGCCCTGGGCCTACAGCAGGGTTCCAGCAGCAGCGAGTTCAACTCCAACTTCAATATTTCGAACACTCCGATCCCTGGCCTGGAGAGCTCCCACACCTTGAACACCGGCAATGTGGACGCCAACGGCAACCCACTGCCCGGCACCACGACCACCAGCAACAAGACCAGCAACGCATCCTTCACTCCGCAGATCCCGGCGCTCGACGCCCTTCCCGCGTTCAGCGGATTCAATCCCAATTACGGCGAGAGCGCCAATGACTTGCTCACCGATCAGGTCAACCTCAACTATCAAATTTTCAATCTGCGCATGTTGCTGGAACGCTCGCTCAGCGATCGACTTATTCCCTTGGATGCCAAGTACCAGACCCGTTTGCAGGCGGTAGTGGGATTCAATGTCACGCTGGATCCGCCCCGCATCGCCAATGACGCGGTAGCGGTGGTGGAGGTCACGGTTACGTCCCCCGACTCCCTTGATGGCCGGCTGTCGCTGGTCTCCCTGCTGCCTCAGGAGAAGACCTACAATGCTTCGGCGTTAAGCCAGAAGAGCAATGCCTACGGGGGCGCGGTGGCCATCAAGGCTGTCCAAGCCGGCTACAACCAACGCCGCCGCAGCCAGATTTTCTATCTCTATCGCGACACCGACACCGTCGCCTACGAGCGCATGAACGATTCGAAAAAGCTAGTTTTCGGCTGGATGTTCCGCCCCGTGCTCGGACGCAGGTCGGTTTCACCCGGCATGCGGCAGATGTTCGCCATCCTGGCCGTGGCCGCGAAAGACTGCACAGAGAAAGGCATGACGGAGAAGGACACGACGGAGAAAGACAAGATGGGTGAGTGCTCCGCGAAACTGACGACCGAGGTCAAAACCTATTGGAAGAAATACGACCGCGCGACCATGACTTCGTTTCTGGAGCATGACGCCAATCGCGCCGCCAGATTCGGCCACGCTTTTTCGATAGGACTCAACAAGCCAGAGATTCTTGCCAACGATGGTCACTTGAACAAATTTAAGTACGACGGTCTCGAAGTTCTGTCGTCGGCGATGTACGAGAAGCCGCTGAGACCGAAAGTGGATAACGTGATTTGGCGTCCCACCGGGGCAAAGTCTGTGATTGTCTCGGTCTCCGGCGAAAACTTCTTCACTGGCACTCAAGTCGTTCTGGGCGACAAGCAGTTCAACGCCGCCAATGGCTTGCGTCTCCAGTCCAATCAGAGTCTGGACGTGACCACAACGGTAGACGCCCTAGCCAACGGTCCCGGGATGGTGCAGGGGCGCTACGGGAAAGCCGTGGCGCTGCTGGATGAC